>DATGLT010000076.1:0-4688 GCA_035294005.1 Verrucomicrobiia bacterium | reverse complement strand
AAACTGAGGGATTTATCGCGATTCAATGGTTCTCGGAACAGGCAAACCGCAACCAGGAATTGCAGAGTCGGCCCGACGTATTGCATAAAGCCCATGGTCGAAAGGGGCAACCGGCGCAAGGCGGCTCCAAAACATAACAGTGGCACGGCGGTAATAATGCCTGATAACGAGAGAACGCCCATCGTTTGCCGTGACAGCGAGGCCGTGCTGCCAAACAACAGCGCCAGCAACGCCGCAGGAAACAGTAACACCGATTCAACCGTCAGGGCGTGCAGTGAGTTAATGTCGATGGTCTTGCGCACCAAGCCATAAAAGCCGAAGGACCCTGCAAGACCCAGGGCCAGCCATGGAAAATCCCCGGCCCGGAGCGCCAGGTTCAACACAGCCCCGAACGCCAGCAATACTGCGACCCATTGCCAGGCTTTCAAACGTTCGCGTAAGAAAATAACGCCCAACGCCACCGAAAGCAGCGGGTTAATAAAATAGCCCAAGCTGGCCTGCAACAATTGGCTCGTAGCCACGGCGTAAATGAACAACAGCCAATTTGCGGCGATCAACAAAGCTCCGGCCGAGAGCATGGCCAGGTTCTTCGCGTTGCGCATTACCGGCAAAATCGAGTCCCACTCGCCTCGAAACGAAACCACCACCGCCATGAACAAAGCCGACCAGACGATGCGATGGTAAAGGATCCGAATAGGCTGCACTGAGGAGAGGATGTGAAAATAGATCGGTATGAAGCCCCAGATGACGTAGGCGGCAAAGCCGTAAAGCAAACCTGCGCGCCACGCACGGGGAGAAGTCAAATCCGCAATGCTTGCGTGTGACGATGACGCCGGTTCGTAAACCTTGCTCATGAAATCTGGACGCCGGCCGGCCTACGTCATTGTTAGAACCGCGCGGAAGCGCGCCTTGCCTGTAATCATCTGCTCGTAAGCTTGTGCCGCTTGAGCCAAAGGGAATTTCTCAATCAAGGGACGGATTCCGGTCAGAGCGCTGAAACGCAAGGTGTCCTCGGAATCAACGGCCGTGCCTGACGGCCAGCCTTGAATCGAGCGACGAGCGCCAATTAAATCCAGCGCGCTGATGGACAACGGCTCCATCGCCGCTCCAATCACCAGCAGTTTCCCGTCCGGCCCAAGGCCCCGCACCAGGGCCGAAATCGACTTGGCATCGGGGGCCGTGGCCAATGCCACCCGCACCCCGCCGAGCTTTTGAAGCCCCTCCGCCGGATCGACTGCGGCGGTATCCACGTAATGCCGCGCGCCGAGTTGGACAGCCAGCGGTTGCTTTTCGGTTCCCCTGTTCAAGGCAACGGTTTCGAAACCCATTCGATTGGCATACTGAATTGCCAGGTGGCCCAAGCCCCCGACTCCTTGAACGGCAACGCGGTCACCCGGGCGGGCGCCTGAATTGCGCAGCGAATTGAAAACGGTGATGCCGGCGCATAACAACGGAGCCGCCTCCGCTGCCGGCAATTCCTCAGGCATTGCGGCCACAGCCTCCGCCGGCGAAATCATGTACTCCGCATACCCGCCATCGTGGCTAATGCCGGTTATTTTCTCGAACTTGCACAGGATGAAATGCCCGCGACGACACGGTTCGCACTGAAAACAGTGTCCTCCGTGCCAGCCCACTCCCACTCGCTGGCCTGGTTTCCATGCAGTGACCCGGCTTCCCACCGCGTCGATGCGGCCGGCGATTTCGTGACCGGGAATTCTGGGGTAACGCAACCCGGGCCGCATGCCCTCCTTGACGAGCAGGTCGCTGTGGCAAACGCCGCACGCCTCCACTTTGATCCGGACCTCGTTCTCTCCCGGCTCGGGCACTTCCCGTTCAACTATTTCCCAATTGCCGCCCGCTTTGCCAACCTGGACCGCTTTCATTCGTTTCATAGAAATATCCCTTTACCAAGCAGGTCATAGTAGCACAGGAGTCGAGGAAGCCAAATCAGCCGAGCACCAGGCAACGGGCGCTTTGCCGAATCGAATAAGAGACCGATCAGCCCTGGAATGGATTGGGAAGCAGCGAATGTTTTTCGTCCGGGCCTGAGACTTCGGCCCAGTCAACATGGTAGGAGCACTCTTTGCCCTGAATCTCGCGCATGAGGCGGCTCCGGGCGCGGGCACGGGAGTTTTGCGGCGGGTTCAGCTTGGCTGACTCGAGATCGACCGGGTTCCAAAGGCCGTCGGTTTGGGCCATGGCCATCCCGAAGCTGCGCTCGGGATCGATTTGATGGAATTCGAGGTCCTGGGCTTTGAGCCAGGGGTCCTCCCAGGAAAGCTTTTCTTTCGAGGCAAATTGATCGAGCAAATGCTTTTTACTGATCCAATCGACCAGGCCGATAAGTGAGTCGGGCCTGGAGGAAAGACCCTCCAAAGCCCGGGTCCACAGTTCCAGAATGCAATCGGTCTCTTCATCGCGGCCGTGGAAAAGCTTTTTGGCTTTGCGATGGTACTGGGCGAGCAAAGAAAGCGCATCTGCTGTGTGAGTGTCCGCCAGCGTGACTTGCCAGGGTGGACCCGAGCAACGGGACAGCGCCCGGAACGACGTGACCGGGTCTGCCAGGGCGATTTGCGGCATTTCGCCAACCTCGAGCAAGTCCAGGACGAGGCGGGTTGCCCCGACTTTGAGGAACAAGGCTGAAGGCATGACGTTGGTATCGCCGTGGATTAGGTGGAGTCTGCGGAACCGCCGGGCATCGGCCAGCGGTTCATCCCGCAAGTTGAGGATGGACCGGTTGTGTTGAATCCATTCGAAGCAATCGTTGAGGATGAAATCCGCCCGCTGACTGATTTGGAACGGGACTACTTCGTCGTTGCCGGAATCCTGCCTGCTGAAGAAATGCTGGAGGCTGCCGCCGACTCGGCCCGCGCCGGTAAAGAGCACTCGAAGCGTAAGGAACGCCAGCAGGGAAGCCCAGTTGCGTTTGGTAACCGCATCAGTGCGTTCGAGGGAATAATTTTCGTGGCACCCGAAAGTGGCGCCGGTGTAGTGGTCGATGTTGTTGCGGATGAAAGCGACTTTGTTTTGAAGTCCGAGCGCGTGAAGAGCCTCGAGCAGGAGCGCGTCGCCGGCGCGGTCATACCGAACGACGTCGCGGGCGGAAGCGCACTCCGGGGTGCAGTATTCAAGGTGCCCCATGTCGATGTAAACCCGTCCGCCGTTGAAGAGGAAGCCGCCGTTGCCGGCGGGTTCGTCCCAGCCGCGCGGGTGCAGATCGATCAAGCCGTAGCGCTGATTTTCAAAGAGCCAATCGCGGATGCGGGGGAGGATTTCGTCGGCCCGCGCGGGCGGCTGGACCAGGCAGCCGTATTCCGTTTCAAGGCCGGTAATGCGAGGGCGCATAAGGTTGGGCGAGCCCGAAGCGGCCTATTTGAACTCCAGGGGCCGATAATGGACCGGTGGGGACAAGTGTCGATCGAGCAGCGCTGCTTCAATGACCCGGCCGGGGATGGGAGCGGGCTTGTCGGGCGGAACGGGCATGTCCTGGAAGCCCCGAGCGTCGTTGAGAGTTTGCCACGCGGCAAGGCATACGCTCGCCACTCTGGGCAACGGATCGGACGGGCCTAAGGTTTTCTTGATCCATTCGACAGCTTCGCTCTCGGCAGCGGTGTCCCGGTGGGCCACGACGACGCGCGCCGTGGAATACTGGTGATCTCCATCATAGTGCAGACGCACGAGGGTATCCTGCGCGGGAGACTGCCCCAGCTCCGCAAAGATCGATTCGACAATGATTGGCGGAGCGAAGATCTGCTCGAAAGCGTTCTTCAGCATGCTGCTGAGCGAGAAGCTAATCAGCCGACGCAGGGTGACATCGCGGGCGGAACGGTTGAAGCCTTCAAGATGCGCGGCTTCGATCGCCGCCTGCCGGAGTTTCTCAATGTCGACAGGATGTCCAAGAGCAGCCAGCCCGTGCCGGTCATAAATCTCGAATACTTTGGATTGCCCCTGCCCTACTCCCAGCAGAAGAATACCTTCCGGTCGAGAAACGGCAAAGACCGGGGTGCCGCCTTTCAACTGGTCGCGAATATAATCGCGCCGGTTGCTGATGGCGTCCAGCCAACGATAGGGTTCCTCAATCATGGCGGTCCTGCTTCCACAATTCGGCCTGTTCCTGGGATGAAATGGCGCGAACCCCTTTGCCTGAGAGCAGTTTGATTGTGGCAAACTGCTGTTGCTCGGCATGAACGCCGCCGGTGGCCGCGTCGTACTCCGCCGCCGTCATGAGCAACCGGTTCGCAAGCACTACCGCCTCTTTCAGCGGCATATCGGCAGGGCGAGGATTGCCCCAACTCTCCAGGAAAAACAAAACACTCTTGATGGTCGTCATTCCCGAGCCGGACGCCGCGAAAGCCGCAGCCTCGAAGTGAGCTCCTAGCGGGTCATAGAAATAGATCACCGGCCGGGCTTTTTCGTCACCGGGTTCAACACCGGCAAACACCGGCGAAACCGCTCCAACCCCCTGAAGCGTCGCGGGCAGGTTCTCCCGCAGGAGCCGCGAAAGAGCCCTTACCTTTGCGGCAAGACTCATCGCCTGCAGCTGGCTGCGACGGTAAAACTCGAATGCGGTTTGCAGCGTTCGGCCCATCTCGAAGGCCATCGCCGGAACGCCGGCGATCGCCATCAGCGAATGGGAGTCCAGCTCGAGAATCTTCTCGGTGCGATCCGAAAAAATGGTGTGCCCCGCC
>DATGLT010000075.1:0-29582 GCA_035294005.1 Verrucomicrobiia bacterium | reverse complement strand
CGGCTTCCGCGGTTGCCGGTTGGGCATCGTTTACCCCGAAATCTCCGAGATGCAGGCCCGGGCGGTCTTCGAAGCCGCTGCCGAAGTTCAAAAGCAGGGCGTCAAGGTCAAGCCCGAGATCATGATCCCGCTGGTTGGTTTCAAAAGGGAACTCGACCTCCAGGTCGAATTGGTTCACCGCGTTGCCCAGGAAGTCATGACCGCCAATAAGGTCAAATTGAATTACCTCGTGGGCACCATGATCGAAGTCCCGCGCGGCGCGCTGACGGCAAACGAGATTGCGGAAACCGCTCAGTTCTTCAGCTTCGGGACCAACGACCTCACCCAGACCTGTCTGGGAATGAGCCGCGACGATTCCGGCTCGTTCCTGCCTCCATACCAGGAGAAGGAAATTGTCCGCAAAAACCCATTTGCGTCCATTGATCAAAGCGGGGTCGGCCAGTTGATGAAGATCGCCGTCGAGAAAGGCCGCAGCACCCGGGCCGATATCAAGCTCGGCATTTGCGGCGAACACGGTGGCGACCCTGACAGCGTGAAGTTCTGTCACAAGCTGGGCTTAACCTATGTGAGCTGCTCGCCGTTCCGCGTCCCGGTCGCCCGGCTTGCCGCAGCACAGGCGGCCCTGGAAGAAACTGTCCAGGCCAAACCGCTCACAGGCAAAATCCGAACCAACGGCGCGCCAAAAAAGGGCGCGATGGGCAAAAGCCGCGTCAAAGCGAAGTAAGACATTCTGAACAATGAATTCAAGCCGCCGGCAAGTGCCCGGCGGCTTTTCATTTGCGCAAATCTCAATTGTCACGCCGCCGAGGGATTTTGTCGTTTTGCTGACAACCCTGGCGGGATGCAATATTTTTTTGGCCGGTTCCGTGGGTCTGGGCGCCCCACGGCTACTCGCTGCGAAGCCTGCGGGTTCGGGATCCGCGACGAGCCACAGATCGCATCCGATATGAACCCGCAGGGTTCACAGCCAGTAGCCGGGCGTCGCAGCGCAGCGGAGACGCCCGGTAATGCCCCCCAAAAATATCAGTCCGCACCCGGACGGGTGCCAGCAAATGTGAACGACTCGCCCACATTACTGGGCGTGCACGCGATAGAACCCGGCGCTACCGGTTCCGACGGCATTCGTGATTTGATAGAGTTGCTGGGTTCCGTAGAACCTCTGGATGGTTTGCCAGGAAATTGGCGGGGACAGGTTGGTGGCGTATTGAATCTCGTAAAAGACCAAAGGCTGGGCTGCGAATTGAAAAGCGAAATTATTGCTCTGCCAAAGTTGCGAGTTGATTTGGGGCGAAGCCAACGCCGCAACGTGAAGCGGGAGTTTGGCCGAAACCCCCTCGGGATGGTCGGCGTTGAACACGGTGGCCGTCAGAACGTAGTCGCCGAAATTCGTCCAGACATGCAAAGAAGAATCGCCCAAATTCGTGAGCGAGGCGCCATCCCCGAAATCCCAGTTAACCACAGACGCACGCCCAGTGATGGCGGCGTCGAAACCAGCGGCGCGGTTCACCAGTAAATAAGTGCTGAGCGGCGGGCTAATCGCAATCGACAGCGGCCCAACGAGGTTGGAGACGACGACTTCATCGCAGCCGATGGATGGAGGCGTCTGCCAGGCCTCCCCATCCAGGTCGTTGCCCCAGGCGTAGAGAGCGCTGCCGGCGCTTCGGCACGGTGAACTGGAAGCCAGGTGAAACCCGTCGATAAAAAGCGGATTGGTCGTCAAGTTGCCGGGGCCGCTAGTCATCGGCTGTGTGCAGCAATAAGAATACTGCGGCCTCGGAGCAAACGGAGAACCAAAATTGTCTTCCTGATAGCCATAGGGAAAACCGTCGTAGTTGTATAGCACGATGCTACTTCGCGCGCTGCCGCCGTAAGTCCCGGCTGCGTAGCCTGTGTAGCGTTTGGACGTGTAGTTCCAAAGAACGGTGCAATTGCCCAACGTTGCGTTGAAGGTGGCGCCCCCATAATCAGCCACGTTTTGAACAAGGTACGAATTGACAACCGTACCTTGGGCAAATGCTCCTCCATACACGGCGCAGTTATTTGTGAACACACAGTTCGCCACGATGGCATTGGTAGAAACGCACCAGGCGCCTCCTCCGCTCTCGAACGCGCCTCCGAACCAACCAGTCCTGGCCAAAGTGGCGCCCTGCCGCAGCGTAAATCCGCTTAAGACCGCGCCGTTGGTCAACCAGGCACAGCGCACCGCGGCCGGGCCGTTCGTAGTGGCTGGATCCCAGGCGCCCTCGATAATCGTGCTCGAGTAGCCGTTGACACTTAGCACCGTGAGCGGCTTGTCCAACACGACGCGGTTCGTCAGGGAGCCGCCGGGCGCTTTTCCGCCGGTGGCGTACACTCCGTTGGTGACCAGAACGATGTCGCCCGTTGAAGCGGAGTCAATCGCGTCCTGGATCGTCGCGGCAGCGGTACTCCAGGAAAGGTAAGGAGCAACGGGATTTGTCGAGGCAGCATCCACCACGTGGATGGTCACTTGCGCGAGCTCGCTGGTGGCCAGCCCAAAGGAGTTACTCACCACAACCTGGTAAGTGCCGGCATCGTCCGGCCCAAAATTTTGGACGACCAACTGGGCCGTGCTGGAGTTGCGGTAGTGCGGGTCATCTGTAATTGGCGCGCCGTTGTGGGTCCAGTAACAAGTCAACGGCGACTTCCCGGCAGCAATGATTCCGACCGTGAACCCACCGGCAGGGGAGTTGATAATTACGGTCGGCTGAGAACCAATTACCGGTTCGGAGTGCCATTCGTCGCAACCTACCGACGCGGGAACATTCCAGGGCTGACCATCAATGTCGACATCCAGTGCGACACCATTGGTGAGGACCGCGATGCACGGCGAAGTCTCGGCCAGGTGAAAACCATCGGCTAACAATTGCGGGTCGGCGGCGAAGTTGCCCGCGCCTGGGGCAATCGGGTCCGTGCACGATTGGGAGATGGTGCAATTGGCATAGTTGGTGTCGGGATTGGATGTGCGCTGGTAGTTGCCCCAAACAATGCTGTTGCTGACGACAGCCCCGCACACCGCCGAGCCATAGCCGCTCGTGTAACCAGAGGAGGTATTCCGGCTGGCGGTGCAGTTCACCAGCAATCCGTTCTGAGCGGCCCCGCCGTTCATGTAAGAAGAATTCATTGTTAATGCGCACCCACGCAGCGTGCAAACGTACGCGCCGCCCCCGCCGCCTTGCTCGGCAAAGTTGCAGGACAGCCAGCAGTCTTTAAGAGTACAGAATGCTGCTCCTCCGCCCGAACCCGCATGATTTCCAACCAGCAAACATCGGTTCAGTGTCGCGCCGTATGCGCCGCCACCCCAGTCAGAGGCATAGTTGGTCAGCAAGTAACAGTGCCATACAACCGCGTTAGTTGAAGAGGCCCAGACGCCGCCGCCATCGCCGGTGGAAGCTGGAGTCGCGCCCCCGCATAGGGTGAAGCCGCTGAGCGTGGCGTTGTTGGTAAGCCAAACACAGCGAATCGCGCCTGGACCGTTGGTGGAAGTCGGATCCCACGCGCCCTGAATAACCGTTACCTCGGGACCATTAATGCTTTGAATCAGGATCGGTTTATCCACGGCTACTCGATTGGTGCTCGTCCGGTCCATGGACTTTGAGCCCGTCGCGTAAAGGCCATTCGTCACCAGGACAACTTCCCCAGTGGCGGCGGCGCTGATGGCATCCTGTATGTTGGTGGCGGCTGTGGCCCAGTTGGAGTAAGGCGCAACCGGGTTCAGGCCGGCGGCGTCCACGCAGTGAACCACCAACTGCGCGACCGCGCTGGTGGTCACGCCCGACGCATTACTAATGACCAACTGGTAACTGCCGGCATCGCTGTAATTGATGCCAGTGGCGACTAAATTCGTCGTTTGCGTGGAACTGAAATGCAGATCATCCGCCAAAGGCGCGCCGTTATGGAGCCATTGGAAAGTCAAGGGCGGCTGGCCAGTGACGGCTGAACCGCCGATTTTGAACCCGGGCGGTTCTTTAGTAAGCTGAATTTTCGGAACGGTGACCAGCGGCGTCGGATCGTATTCGACGCAACCCACCGCAGGAGGATTGGCCCAGGGTTTGCCGAACAGATCAGTGCCTGTGACCGGCGGAGCACCCGCTCCAATGCACGGTGACAGACTTGTGAGCCGGACTCCATCGACAAACAGCAACGGGCTGTTGGTGAAATTCCCGTCGCCGGAAACGGCCGGGGTCGTGCAGCAATGCGAGAAACCACCGCCGACAAAATTGCCATTGGCATTGAAGAAGATAATGCAATTGGTTGCCGGAAAGGCATCGGGAATCGACTGTCGAACTCCGCCTTGCAGGTTGCCAATGACGGTGCAGTTGTTTAGAAACGCGTCGGCTGCCCCCGAGCCGCCAGCAAACGAGTTGTTCGAACTTATCAGGCAGCTGTTCAAGGTGCCTTGATAAACTCCACCGCCGTACGTAAGCGCGGTATTGCCCGTAATTATGCAGTTCGCGAGCACGGCATTGGACGAAGCGCAGCAGGCTCCGCCGCCACTCTGGACCGCGACGTTGCCCGAAAGACTCGAGATTGCGCCGGCGCGGAGTGTAAAGCCGATAAGCGAGGCGCCGTTTGTCAGCCAGGCACAGCGGACCGCCGATGGGCCATTGGTGGCGCCTGCGCCCTGGATGACTGTCGCCAGCGGACCATTGACGCTTTGAACCGTCAACGCTTTGTCCAGGACCACGCGATTGGTCTGAGTTGAGTCCGTCACTTTGCCGCCGACAGCGTAAATGCCATTGGTAACCCAGATTTGGTCCCCGTCGCTCGCGACATCAATCGCGTCCTGAATATTCGTGGCGGCACTCGGCCAATCCGAATACGGAGGGGTGGGATTCAGGCTGTTCAAGTCAACGTAGCGGGTCGTGGCGAACGCGTTTAGGGCGAAGAGCACGCAGCACAGCCCGAAGATGAAGCGGCGGAATAAGAGAAACCTCTCTTTAAATGCAACTTGCACGTGGGTTGGTATAAAAAAGCTGTGTTAATGTCAACCGTTTTCAAGGAAAACGTTCAACATGAACCCGAGGGGTTCGCGCACCGTACATCATGAACCCGCAGGGTTCACAGCGAGTTGCCGGGCGTCGTAGCGCAGCGGAGACGCCCGGTAATGGCCCCAAAAAAGCAGTCCGCACCCGGACGGGTGCCAGCAATGGGAACGGCGTGCGGCATTCGTGAAAATTTCAATCATCACGCCGCGGGGGGATTTTCTCGTGCTTTTGATGGTACCCCTGACGGGATGCAATATTTTTTGCGAGGTTCCGTGGGTCTGTGCGACCCACGGCTACTGGCTGCGAACCCTGCGGGTTCGGGACCTGCCAACGACTTCGGGGCGTCCCGTCTTACGCAGCCGGGTGCTTCCAGGGGCCCCTGTACGCTCGGTGCAACTGTTTGTTGGCTCCGGGATCGTCGACGGCCTCCCTTTTACCGGGGTCGTACACAATTGGCCGCCCGATTTGCATTGCCACATTTGCCAGGATGCAACTGGCCGTGGAAATGTGGCCTTGTTCAATATCGGCCACGGGACGTCCCCGCGACTCGACGGCAGCCAGAAAGTCTTTCATGTGAAGCCGCGTCGCTGGAGCCGCGTTTAGTTCTATGTCCGCCTCCGTCACGTCCTCAGGATACTTCTCCCTTTCGTAAATACAGTCGAAGTGAATCGGTTTCTCTCCTCGACCCTGAGGAATGAAATCGGCCCGCATGGTGCTGGCCTTGAGTGTTCCTTTTTCACCGTAAATGAACAGGGCCCAAGGGTAATCCGGGTCGGGAGCGGTTCCCCAGGTGCGGTGCTGCCACACAGCATCGAAGTCGTCAAATTCAAAGGTCGCCACCTGGGTGTCGGTGATGTTGGATTTGCCCTCCTTTTGGACGTAAATTCCGCCGGCCGAACTGATACGCTTAGGCCAGCCGAGCTTGAGCATCCAGCGCGCAGTGTCGAGCATGTGAACGCACATGTCTCCCATGATCCCGTTGCCGTATTCGGTGAATGTGCGCCACCAACGTTTGTGCGGCAAACCGTCATACGGGCGCAAAGGGGCGGGACCAGTCCACATTTCGTAATCCAAAAAGTCCGGCACAGCCTGCACTGGTGGGTTGCCGTTGGCGCGCATTGGGAAGTAGCAACACATCTCGACATGGCCGATCCGGCCGAGTAAGCCGGCTTCAACGACCTGCTTTTTGACTTCGATCAGGTGCGGCGTGCTTTTGCGCTGAGTGCCGATCTGCACGACCCGTTGCAGTTTCCGCGCGGCGTCGAGCATTGCTTCGCCCTCCTTCACATCCCGGCTGATGGGCTTTTGGCAATACACATCGGCCCCGGCTTCCATGGCGGCAATGGCGTGCAGCGCATGCCAGTGATCGGGCGAGCCCACCAGGACGATGTCGAGGTCCTTTTCTTTGAGCATTTCCCGGTAATCGTTGTACGTTCGCGGAGGCTTCGAAGATTTGGTCCGCTGGCAGGCTATCTCGACTGCTTCGGCAAGCATGTGCTTGTCCGGATCGCAAATGGAAACGATGTCGACCGGCGTGACCTGCACGAGTCTCCAAAGATCGCTCTTGCCGTACCAACCCGCTCCGATAAGCCCGACCCGTTTCGGCTTCTCGGCGGCAAAAGTGGTCGGCACATAACTTGCCACGGCCAGGAATCCAAGGGCGGAAGAGCTTTGCTGGAGGAATCGGCGTCGGTTCATGCGGTTGGATTTAGGTGAAAGAACCGGAAAACGCAAACCCGATTTTAGGATTTAATATGGTAGGGATGAGTGGTCTTTATGGTACATCCGCCGCTCACAGGAGCAGGAACGTCAGGCTGATCAGCACCGTCGGGCCCAGCGCTCCCAGCAACAGACCCAGAGGAGAGATTCCATCGGGGAAAAACCTGGAAAGGATGGCCTGTCCGGCGGGATTGGGAGCATTGGCGATGACCGTCAAGCCGCCGCCGGTCACCGCGCCGGCGACGACCGAGTACTTGAGGGCTTCGGGCAGATCCGGCACCAGGGAGGCCAGGTACGTAATGGCCGCGTTGTCGTTGAATGCGGTCAAAACCCCGGCCGCAATAAACAGCGACGTTTCTTTGAAACCGCGCAGGAGCGGTTCGATCCACCAGCCTTGCAACCCGCCATGCACGACCAGGCCGGCGAGGAAAAAGCCGACCAGCAAAGCCGGGCGCAACGCCAGCCTGTCCTGGTGATGCTCCGTAGCACGCGCGAAGGCGAGGTAAAATAGAAACCCGCCAATGAACAGGGCAGGGAAGTGGCTGGTCAACACGGTCCAAAGAAGAAAAGCAAGGTGAACGAGAGTGACCCACGCCGGAATGTCAGCCGCGGGCGGGTTCATCAGCGGCGCGTTAGGGTGCAGTGGTGCTGCCGCGTCGAGCTGTTGTAATTCGCGCCTGAACACGATGAAGTTTGCCAGGCTGGCAAGCAGGATACCGGCGACGGCTTTCCATCCGAAATGGCCGAACATGTAGGCGAGGCCCCATCCCCATTTAGCGGCAACCATCAGCACCGGCGGTGCGGCGAAATGCGTCAGAGTGCCGCCGACCGACACGTTCACGAAAAGGAGGCCCAAGGTTGCATAGGCGAGACGCGGGCCAGGTCTTTTCGAGAAAAACTTTTGCGTCAACAACAGCGCCGTGATCGTCATGCTGGCAGGCTCTGTAATGAGCGAGCCGAGCAATGGCCCCAGGGTTACCAGGGCCAGCCACCAGGCTAAGGTGCTGCCGCGGCCCAACGCCGCCGCAAAAGAGAGACATTTTTCGGAGAAAACCAGCACCGGGCGGCTGGCGGCGATGGTCATGATGACCACGACAAATAAAGGCTCCGTGAAGTCCAATTGTTTTCCCACATAATCGCGCCCGGCCGGCCACCCGTTGTGCAACGCGATGGCAATGAGCAATGGAATCGTCCAAATGCCGAAAACAGCTTCCACTTCTCCAAGGAAATGACAAATCTCCGCCCGGAAACTGACTTCGTCCCGTTCTCCGCGGGTTTTATTCGCGGGACTTCCTGCGTTCAATTTACGTTGGTGCTCCGCCTCCAGCGCGTGGGACAAGCGTGTGAACTTCGGCGCCAAAAACGTATGCGCCACGGCCAGCAGAAAAATGGCTGTGACGACCAGGTTAAACGGTTCTGCTTGGATCCGCTCTTTAAGGATCTCAGTAACCGAAGAGGCCCCTCGGTCCGGGTAAGTGTTCAGCGGGCGTGGAAATCCATCGGTAACGCTGGTCGCGATTGCCGAATCAGCCGCCGCCGCCTGGGATTGAAATGAGGCAAAGAAGATGCATATGGAAAAAAACAGCTGCACGCCAAACCGCTTCCGTGCCGCAAAACACGAAGCCGACCCCAGGTTCCCTGGTTTTCCGCGAGACTGTCCTTCATCCATTGGACCGCCTCTTCGCTGGGTTCAAATCCATAAAGATATCCAGAAGTCGAAGGACATCCGGGCGGGGGAACCGAACGGAGCGCAGGGCTTGATTCACGCAGCGAAGATAATGTCAGCCGATCGGGATGCAAGTTGGATTGGTGCTTGAGCCGCGGTTTGGTTCGGCCTATGAATCGCTTCATGAAACCACGGCTGGGTATTCTTCACGGCGTCTGTCTTTGGCTGTTATGCGGGGTCCACCCGGTTCCAGCTGCGCCGCCCCCGCGCGTCGACGTGATCCTTTGGTTTGATACCGAGGACTATTTGTCTCCTGCGGACGATGACGCATGCAAGAGGCTGGCCACAATGCTGACCGAGCGCCACATCCGGGCCACGTTCAAAGTGGTTGGCGAAAAAGCGCGTGTGTTGGAACGCCGCGGCCGGCGCGACGTGATCGAAGCGCTTCAAAAGCACGACATCGGTTTTCATGCCAACTTTCATTCCGTGCATCCCACACCGACCGAATATTTGGCCGATTGCAGTTTGCTCGACGGGATGGCCGAGTTCGAGCGAAGAGAAGGGCCTGGCGCGGCGGACGTTCGCCGGGTTTTTCACAAAGAGACGCTGGTTTGTTATGGTCAACCGGGGTCTTCATGGGCCGCCCAGGCCGTTGCCGGTTTGAAACAAATCGGCGTCGCGCCTTCAGGCGTGCCTTGCTATGTCGACGAAGGCGAGCATGTCGGGCTTGATCACAAACCATTTTGGTTTGCGGACGCTCTGAACGTCTATCATATGGGGCCCAATTACACCCGGATGGAATTGCATGATCCCGCCGCGGTCGAACCCGCCAAACAAAAGGTTTCTGAAATTGCGCGCCGGCTCCAAACGGAGGATGGCGGTGGACTCATCAGCATTTTCTACCATCCTTGCGAGTGGATTCATCTGGAGTTCTGGGACGGAGTTAACTTCCGCAGGGGGGCAAATCCGCCTCCGGAGCAATGGAAGGCGCCGCCTCAGCAGCCGCCCGCCGAAACTGAAGCCGCCTTTGGCCGTTTCGCCCAATATATAGACCACATCCGGTCAATCCCTGGAGTCCGGTTTATCACCGCGGGTGATTTGCCTTCGATTTACGCCGACCCGCTACGAAAGAAGGGAGCTCCCGAACAGGACGTTTTCCTGATCGCCAAGGCGCTCACGGAAGCAGCCAACGGGGTGGATTACATTCGTATGGAAAACCGGGTATACTCACCGGCTGACCAGTTTGAGCTCTTGGCCACCTTGGTGAGCCGGGCGATCTCCGGCCACAAACAAAGCTTCCCAGTGGTTTTAAAAGGCCTGCTGGGACCGGATCAGTTGCCGCCGGGCAGCAATCCGCGCACCCATTTGGATTGGCCGGCGTTCCGCATGGCGGCTGTCGATGTGGAGAATGCCGTCGAGACAGAGAAACGTGTCCCGGCGAGGGTTTTCATCGGGCCGGACCCTGTGCCGCCCGCGGTGTTTCTGGTCGGGCTGGCGCGCGTCTGCCGGTTTTACGGCGAGCATGGAAGGTTACCCACCGGTGAGGGTGTGGAACTTCCCGCTAGAGCCGAAGTTCTCACCGAGCGCTACGTAGCAGAGGATACTCCGGGATTGTTTGGCGGTTGGATCATTCACAAGGAAGGGTTTCGCGCCCCGAAAGTAATGGAAGTGGCGCGGTTGCAGGCATGGACCCTCAAGCCCGCCTTGAGGGTAAACGAATAACAACACTTCCGAGTAGGAGTACATCCCAGCCGCGGTTTTGCAACTGTGGGGGGATCCCACTTGCTCAGGAAAGGGTCATTCCTATAATGCGCCGATGCTCGACATCAAACTGATCCGCGAACGCCCGGAGTTGGTTCGCCAGCGCCTGGCCACACGTGGGGCAGGGGATGAATCACTGGTGGACAGGGTGCTCAAGCTGGATGAGCAACGGCGAAAGGCGCTTAATGACGTCGAAGGCCTCAAGGCCCGGCGCAACGTAACCTCGAAGGAGATTGGCGCTTTGATGGGCCAAAAGAAGCTTGAGGAAGCCGAAGCCAAGAAGAAGGAAACCAGGGAGCTGGGGGAGCGAATCAGCCAGCTGGATAAAGAGGCGAACGACGCCGACGCGGCCCTGCACCTGCTGATGCTGGCCGTTCCAAACCTGCCGCACGAATCGGTGCCGGTCGGCAAAAGCGCTGAAGACAACCAGGTCGTTCGCACCCATGGACAAAAGCCGGAGTTTTCCTTTAAACCAAAGTCGCATGTCGAACTTTGTGAGCAGCTCAAACTGATTGATTTTGCCCGCGCGGCAAAGCTTTCCGGAAGCGGTTTCCTGTTGTATACGGATCGAGGAGCGCGCCTGGAGCGGGCGCTGATTCAGTTTCTGCTCGATCTCCACACCGGCCAGCATTTGTATACGGAAGTCTCGCCGCCGTTCATGGTCGGGCCTCAATGCCTCGAAGGGGTGGGCCAATTTCCGAAGTTTGCCGATCAGTATTACGCGGTTCAAGAGGGCCTGGACGCGAAAACCCTCGGAAAACTCTACCTGATTCCGACCGCCGAGACCCCCGTGGCGAATATTCATCGCGAAGAAATTTTGCCCGAACGCCAGTTGCCGATCAATTACTGCGCATACACCCCCTGTTTCCGCGGGGAAGCCGGCGCCGCGGGAGTAGGGACCCGCGGAATGATCCGGGTACATCAGTTCGACAAAGTCGAGTTGATCAAAATCGTCAAGCCCGAGGACGGATACGCGGAGCATGAAAAGATGCTGGCCGACGCCGAACGGGTCCTGCAATTGCTGGGCTTGCACTACCGGGTGTTATTGCTGTGCACGGGCGACATGGGTTTCCAAAGCTGCAAAACCTATGACATTGAAGTTTGGGCGCCAGGGCAGGGGAGCTATCTCGAAGTGTCGAGCGTATCCAATTGTGAAGATTACCAGGCCAGACGCATGAACCTGCGTTTCAAGAGCGAGACCGGCAATAACAGGTTCCCACACATTCTGAATGGAAGCGGGACCGCACTGGCCCGCTTGTTCGTGGCGTTGCTGGAGACCTTTCAGCAAGCCGATGGGAGTGTCGCGATCCCGCAACCGCTCCAATCCTACTTTAAAGCGGAAAGGATCTCCGCTTGAAGTCCACAGGGGCGGCCGACTGCGTCGCGTCCCGCCGCCCTACGAGCAGGGATTGAAGGGCCAGCCATGAAAATTCTTCTGGCCAGCAGCGAGGTTCATCCCTTCTCGAAGACCGGCGGGCTCGCCGACATGGTCGGAGCTCTTGGCAAAGCGCTGGCGCGGGCCGGTCACGAGGTCGGGGTGGTGACTCCCCTCTACCGGGGCATCCGAGAGCGCTTCCCGGCTTTGCGTCTGCACGCATCCAAACTTGAGTGTCCCCTCGGGCTCCAACGTGTTCACGGCGAAGTCTGGATCCTGGAACATGCGCCGCGATTTAAAATTTTCTTCATCGATCAACCTGACTATTACCACCGGTCGGATCTATACCAAAAGGACGGGGTGGATTACCCGGATAACGCTGCCAGGTTCCTGTTCCTGGCCAAGAGCGCGGCGCACCTTGCAGTCGAGTCGGATTTCAAACCCGACATCGTGCACCTGCACGATTGGCAGGCGGCCTTCACGGCCCTTTTTCTGCACGAACGCCGAAAGGCTCCGAGCGCCGACAAAGTGCCCAAGGTCTGCATGACGATTCACAACCTGGCGTACCAGGGCGTTTTCCCCGCCTCGCAGTACGCGCTGACAAACCTGCCATGGGACTATTTCTCTCCGGAGGGAGTCGAATTTTACGGTCAGATGAATTGCCTCAAAGCGGGTATCCGTTACGCCGACAGTCTCACGACGGTGAGTCCCCGTTATTCGCGCGAGATAACAACTCCGGAGCTGGGCTGCGGCCTGGACGGCCTGCTGAGGCAGCGCCAGGACGTTGTCGTTGGAATTCTGAACGGAGTTGATTACGATGAGTGGAACAGCGAGCGCGATCCTCATCTGAAACATCACTATTCGTCGGCTTCGCTGGAAGGCAAAGCCCTCAACAAGGCACAGTTGCAAGCCGAATTCGGCCTGCCCTGCGCGCCGGACGTGCCTTTATTCGGGAGCATCGGCCGCATGGTTGAGCAAAAAGGGGTCTCCATCATGCTGGATGCGCTCACCGAGATGCTCAATACCAACATCCAATTTGTCCAAATCGGCTCAGGCTCCGCCAGTTTTCAACGCGCATTTCTTGAACTCGCGACCCGATTCCCGGGCCGCGCCTCGGTCATCATCGGCTTTGATGAAGGTGTTTCCCATCGCATTGAGGCCGGCTGTGATTTTTTCCTGATGCCCTCCCGCTTCGAACCGTGCGGCCTCAACCAGATGTACAGCCTGCGCTACGGCACCATACCCGTGGTCCGGGCTACCGGGGGCCTGGACGACACCGTCATCGATCCCAAGGAAAACCTTGAAGGGGCAACCGGAATAAAATTCCACGATTACTCAAGCCAGGCCCTGGCCAAAGGAATCCGCAAAGCGATTGCTCTCTACGAGGTCCCGGCATTGCTCGAGCGATTCCGCCGAAACGCCATGGCCATCGATTTTTCGTGGGAACGGACGTCAACACAGTTCATCCGCTTGTACGAAGAAATGCTCAGCCGCAAGAGTTAAGCAATCCCATTCATCGGAGACCCGCGCTACCGCGGCCCGTACTTGAGGTCATCAACAGGTCGGCTCAGCGTCTTCGAGAGCGTCGCCATGACAGATCGCTCTAGCCCGAAGTCTGTTTCTCCTCGGCCCACAGCTGCGGCCATTGCGCGGCGGGGAAATGTTTGCTGGTTTTGCGGAGGTCGATATGGCCGGTTTTGGTTCGGACCCGTTCGAAAATAGCGCCCAATTCTGTTTTTGGACGAGTGGACAAAAGATGATTGAAAAACAGAAACGGGAATCGCTTAACGAGCTTCGGTGCATCGGTTTCAACCAGGCCCTCGTCCGTGATTGGGTAGAACCCGTATCCGAGCGACTTCAGGGAAGCGACGGTGTCCCGATCCTGCTCATATAGAACTTCGAGAAGAATATCCGGTTTGTGTTCTGCAAGGGTCCTCGTTGCGCCCCGGAAAAACGCCGGTTCATGCCCTTCAATGTCCACCTTGATGACCATCGGCGCCTTGAGCGACTTCTGCTGAACGTATTTATCCAGGGTCGTCGTTCGGACTTGGATTTGCCCAACCTGAACGGTGTCCTCGGACTGAAAGCCTTTCATCAAGGAGGCGCTCATGTCCGACTCGGCCAAATAGAGCATGGCGGTGCCGTCGCGATCCGATACCGCGATGGGCTCGCAAATCATGTTGCGCACTTCATTCGCTTTGGCGTTCGCAGTTAGCCGGTCGAAGTTCTTCGGGTTCGGTTCGAAGGCAAAGATTCTTATGTCACGCTGCAGAAGCGCCGCTTCCAGGGAGAACAAACCCACATGCGCGCCAAGGTCCAGAAAGGTGCTGCCGGGGCTCAGGAGTTCGTGCAGCAGAGCGCGCGTGATTGGCTCGTAAAAATCGATACCACGCCAATACAGCTGAAACGCCAGGTAACAATCATCAAGATTTGTCAGCTTCAGTGCCGGACCCGTCGCGCGGGGAACTTCGACGGTTCTCTCACCGAAGAAATCCTGCGCGCAGCGAATTCCAACGGGCGCGAGCAAACCTCGCAACTGCGGCAGGGTCGTGCCGAGCGAGATGGCCAATCGCCCCAGGCATTTGCGAAGAGTTTTTTTCATTACGAATCGACTGGATCGAACCTAGCATACCGGTCGCGCCAATCGAGGCCGTGAGGGATTGCCCTACCTTGTTAGATGACGCCCTTTGGTAAAACTTAATCGGTTAGAAAACGCACATTGGCAATGGCGCCGACGAGTTGCATAGCCGAACCTCCGCGCGACCAAGACCTCGTCGTGGAGCCAAATCTCACTGGCTTGGAAATCCGGTTGATTCCTGGGCGACGCCTGCTTGCGGAGCAGGTCGCTAAATGGCACGAATTGCAGGATTCAAATCCGGACCTGGCCAATCCGTGCTTTTCGCCTGAGTTCACCCAGGCGGTGGCCGCGGTCCGGGAAGATGTCGAGGTCGCCATCCTCGCTCAACGGGGCGAGATCCAGGCGTTTTTCCCGTTCCAAAGGCGCTTTGGCGGGCGCGGGATTCCGGTCGGCGGGGTGGTCTCCGATTACCATGGGCTGGTTTGCCGGCCCGGATTTGGATGCGACACCCGGTTGCTTTTGAAAGGCTGCGGCCTGGCGACCTGGGATTTCAACCGGCTACTGGCCTCGCAACAATGTTTTGCCTCGCACCACAAACTTTGCGAACCCTCCGCAATCATTGATTTGTCCGAAGGTTTTGAAGCTTACATAACCGAGCGGCGGGCCGCCGGGACGCGACAGATCGACCAGTGCATTTACATGGGCCGGCGCCTGCAGCGGGAGGTCGGCCCGTTGCGTTTCGTCGCTCATTCTGCGGACAAAGCGCTGTTGCGCCGGGTTCTCGATTGGAAGTCCCAGCAATATCAGCGCAGCCGCTGGCCGGATTTGTTTGCCACCCGTTGGGGACGCGGCCTGGCTGAGGTGATCCACTCTATTCAGCGGCCCAAATTTTCAGGCATGCTCTCGCTCCTTTACGCGGGCGGTTCGCTTGTCGCCGGCCATTTCGGGATGCGCTCCGCCACAGTGTGGCATTACTGGTTCCCGGCCTACGACCGCGCCTTCGCCAAATACTCGCCGGGCTTGGTTTTGCTCTTCAACATGGCTCGCCAGGCCGAGAACCTCGACCTTCGATCCATAGATGTCGGGACCGGTATCACACTTTATAAAAGACGCCTGATGAATTTCTCTGTTCCGGTGGCCGAAGGCAGCATCGAACGGCCCTCATGCCTTTGGGCAATGCGATCCGCGCGACGGCATTTCAGAGCCTTGATAAAATCCTGCCGAGCAAATTAGATCCTGCCTTCGGATCGTCCGTAACGAGGGCAGGGGAATTGTCCGCGATTGGGTCTTCCAACCGGCCCGGGTTGAGACGTTCCTTTTTTCAAAACTCAACTGGGAATGCGCGGGAGTAGGTCAAGCCGGGAGGATCGCTCCAATGGCATAAACCAGTTGCTGCAAGTCAGCCGGGAAGATCCGTCCAATGGTCCCAATGCGGAACGTGTCCACGCGTGTTAATTTGCCGGGGTAAATAAGAAATCCTCGTTCGCTCAACTGGGCGTAAAATTTGCCAAAGTCGAACCCCGAATGGGCTGGGAAATGGAAGGCGGTGATGATGAAGCTTTGCACACTGGGATCAAGAAATGCCCGCAAACCCAGTTGCGCCATACCCGAGCACAAGACCTTGTGATTGGCGCGATAGCGCTCGCCCCGCGCGCGCACCCCTCCCTCAGCCGCGAACTCCCGCAGGGCTTGATCAAAGGCCAATACCGAATGGGTCGGTGGCGTGTAGCGGAATTGTCCGTTGCGGTCGAACCCGCGGAGTTGGTCCAGCAAATCCAGGCTCAGGCTGCGTGCATTTCCGTCGCACGCCTCGAGCAACGCGCGCCGGCAAAAAACGAAGCAAAATCCGGGCACGCCTTCCAAACACTTGTTCGGCGACGAGATCAGGAAATCGATGCCGCATCGCTGGAAGTCGATTGGAACAGCGCCGAAACTGCTCATCGCATCCACAATGAACTGCTTGCCTGCGGCGCGCGTAACCTCGCCGATGGATTCAATCGGATTCAGAATGCCGGTGGTCGTCTCGCAGTGCACCATGGCCACATGCGTTATGGCCGGGTCCGAACCCAACAGAGCCCGCAACGGTTCGCTTCCCACGGGCTGGTCCTCGGGCGTTGCCAGCAAGACATGGTCAATCGATGCGCGGCTGAGAATCTGCGCCATCCGGTTTCCGTAAGCGCCGTTCGACAGCACCGCGACTTTGCCGGTGCGCGGCACAGCCGTCTGGAACACCGCTTCGACACCATACGTCCCGCTGCCTTGAAGCAAAATCGCCTCCCAACCTTCAACCGGGTCCAGTCCGGCAATGCTCAGGAGTCGTTCACGGATGGATGCGACAAGACGGTTGAATTCAACGTCCCACGATCCCGCATCATGCAACATTGCTTGCTTGACGGCCAAACTCGTGGTGAGCGGACCCGGCGTAAAAAGAAGCTTATCGCGCGCGCCGGACACCTGCGCGGCTGAATCCTGCGACCAGCCCAATTCCGACCGATGGTTTGATGGCGAATGCATTGGGCTGAGAGTGGTATTTTGCTAGCCGATGGGCTCAGGCAGAGAAAAGTCCGTTGTGTATAGAACCACCAGTCGATTCAATTTACCCAGCCAGTCTACTTCGCACAATGTTTGTTATATTTAATTCCCGCAAACCCCCCTCCACCGGCCGAGACGACTTGTGGCCATAATGAAGGAACGTGCGAAGGTTCACCCGCCGAAAGTGCGGCGGCGGTTCTGCTTCTCTCGATTGTGGGGTCTTTGATCATACTTGATTGGTTTTAGCATGTAATCTCAGCCCTAGCGCATGGATTACTTTAAGGACAGTGTCAAAGCCGGGACTCCGGTCTCCGGAAAGCGCCTTGTAGAGGCTCTCCCGAGACAATCCTGCGTCACGTGCCACCTGCCCCATGCCCTTGGCGCGAGCAATGTCGCCGAGCGCTTTGGCTATGAATGCGGCATCCCCACCTGCCTCCTCAAGGCAGGCCTCCAAATACGCCGCCATTTCCCGCGGCGTCCTGAGGTGTTCTGCAACGTCATAACGCGTAGTGACAGTCTTCTTCATATCATTAGTGTAAAAGATTACGTGCGAGCTGTAAGGCGATCTTGATGTCTTTGGCCTGAGTGCGTTTATCGCCACCGGCCAGAAGAATTATCGTCAGGCGACCCTGCTGTTTGAAATACACCCGATAACCGGGACCATAATTAATTCGCAACTCTGAAACACCTTCTCCGACTCCCTCAACATCTCCAGGATTTCCTCCGGCAAGACGCTCGAGCCGTGCTTGAACGCGCGCCCTCGCCCGGAGATCGCGCAAGCCATCGAGCCATCGAGCCACCGAGCGAAGAGCTCGGTCTTTCGAAGTTCAATCACCTCAATACTGTAGCCTACTGGCTACACAGTGTCAATGCAGACCGTCGAGACGAACGGCCAGGGGTGATCGGGGGCAGCCGTCCCCCGGCGTCCGATTTGTCTCTGAGCGAAGCGGCTAACTTCGGGTGGCTCCACCCCTTCAAGGGGCGCCTATTGGCCTCGAGTTTCATGCATCGCAGGAACGCCTTTTCCTGGTCCCATTCTTGGACCAAGGCGAATTTTGTTCTCTTCCCCAGCCGCAATTTCGAGATTGTTCAATGCGAAGGTGGTCTCAATTGCGTAGAGCAATTCACTCCTGGTCAGGGGGGTGCGGACATGAAACCAGATGGGGCTGGTTTCGTAATCCTTGGACGGCTCGGCCCTTTTGTCAGTCAAGCCCGCGTAAAGCTCAAGCAGGTGTTGAGCGGAAGAATTACGTGTGCCATTCAGCCGCATGAACTCGAAAAAAGCCTTCTCCCACCGTTCGAGATCGCGTTCTAATTTTGTCTGCGGTCGCGGGTTGGAATAGCCCATCGATGGGACCTTTTTCGGGTCAAACAGCTTGTCGCCTGGTTGTGGCGTGGGCGCATGGGGCGTTATCATGGATCGAAGTCTTATCGGCACGATCTGCACGAAATGGCCGTCATCCACCGCACCGAGTCCATTCAAGGCCAACACCGTCTCAAGGGCATATACCAACTCCTCCCGGGTCAAAGGACACTGAGTCTTAAAGTGGATGGTCGGAGCAGGCAGGATCCGGCTCCGCAGAATCGTCCGGCCCTTTAAATCGGCGTAGATTTCCAAAACTTGGTTTGCGTCGGTTGCAAGAAAATTGACCGTGCCCGCAGGCATCAGTTGCTGGCTTGCCGAGGCGTGCAGCTGTGCGCCCCCAAACGGCATCCAACCCGTGTCCGCCTGCCGCTCCCCAGTAGGAACCAAACGGACAAAGCACGGTCCGTCTTGAACAACGGAAATGCCCATCTTGGAGAATTCCTGTTCAAGCAAGGCAATCGCGTTTGTCTTATTTTTCGGCAGTTCAGGGCTTGAGCCAGTCACTGACGGAAGCGCAAAGGGAGCAAGGACGGTCTTTCCCGTCAGCTGCGCGTAAGTATCCACGGTGGCTGCTGAGGTCAGAAGCGGAGCAAACAGAAACGTGACTGCTATAAAGACCCGGATGCCTCCCCGCCATTCGCACCACGGAAAGTTGCGCGGCAACCCTTTCATCCTTCACCACTGCTTGGTCTTGCAGCTTCCGAGCTAATCTTTGTCTTTGGGAATACCAACGTCGCTTTGTAGTACCGCTCCCCGAATATGGGCGCATCCGAAGAATTGGTATGTGTGGAAATACTAAGAGTTCCGGCGAGATAATAGATGTTGGTATCATTTTTAGCGATGGACCAGTAGCTCCACGGCTCGCCACCAGGGTACACTGATAACGGATCCATGCGTCCACCGTTAACGAACAGACGGATGCTGGAGTTGTAAGGCAATTTCACCCAACAAGGAAGAAATGGGCCGCGTCCGCCCCATCCGCCTTGGGTCGGCAAGGGAACGGCTTTGCCGGCGGCATCTGCAAGTTGACAATGCAGGTTCGTCACGGCGAAATACACGTCAATGCCCTCCCCGCAAGACGGAGTGACATTTTGAAGTTCCACAAACGTCATCGCTCCGTTTTCCGGATTTGGACCACCATAACCAGGTTCGGTGCCCTTAACAATCAGGAGTCGTCCGCGGATGGCTTCGTCGTGCCCGTGTTGATTTCGAAGCGCAGCCGGTTTCGACCAGGCGCTCATCGCAATGATGCTTGCCTCTCCCGCTCCGAAACAAATCTGACAAGCGCCGAGGATCAAAATGGCCAGGATCGCTTTCATGGTTAGACGCGGTTACTGTGTTACAGCTCGGTAAAACCTTTGAGCATCATTGGTGGCTGTTGTCTCCTGGAACACCATGCCCCGCACCATCGCACTGGAATTTGTTATCGTGTACCAATTCGTCAGGTCTGTGGACGTTTGCATCACGCCTGCCGATGGGGCGTAACCGCGCAACCCAAAGTGAATTTCTCCATCGGGCAAGCGAGCGATTCCTGAAAACCTCAGATCTTGCACGATGCGTCCGTCTGCTTGGCGTATGGAGATCCTTCCCACCCCCGTTTTGCTCTGTGGAATGGGGTTTCTTATGCCACCGAAGGTTCCGTCGGGTTGGATCGACATCGACCAAAACGCGCCAGGCAACCAGGCAAAAGTAAGATCCTGAGTCAGATCTGGGTTCAGGCGCAAAATGCCGGTTTCGCCCCCTGAGCTGGTTTGCCAAAAGCCGCTTAGTAGCAAATGCCCATCGGGTTGAAAGCCGAAGGCAAGGATTTCGCAATCCGTTACGTGCCAAGCCCGGGCCGACACTGTTGGGAACGCGGAGGCTCAACTGCACGGCAGCGAGGTCACCATTAGTGCTCAGCGTCACCAGAGCCATGTCTTTCTCGGTGTAATATGGAGATCCACCCAGCAGGATTCTTCCGTCAGGAAAAGGGGCAATCGAGGACACGCCCGCCATGGCTAAGCCTTGATTGGTCGGCAATTGTGCGGCAAAACCAGCGTCGGCAGAACCGTCTGGGTTCAGCCGCATTATCAGGCCAAAAGGCCCGGTAACTAACACCTTTCCGTCCGCCTGAAGGCTGATCACCTGCGCATTGGTAATGCCTGACGGCGGAACGAAACCTAAATCGACCGAGCCGTCCGTATTTAGCCTCAGTAGGCCGGTATTCGTCACCGCTGCCGTACTCAAACCCGAGCCCGCCACGAGGACTTTGCCATCCGACTGAAGTAGAAGTTCTTGAACCGAGCAGGGACCTTTAATCTGTGGAACAAACGTGTTGTCCAGAGCGCCGTTAGCCATAATCCTGGCCACAGAGAATCTCGGCTGGGTCGCGAAGTTTAGGAAACTGCCGCCCACGAGCACTTTTCCATCATGTTGTTCGACCGCGGTGACTATCGGTCCGTCGGCGCTCTGCGCCGGGTCAAAGCTAGTATCCAATGCGCCGTCAGTTTCCAATCGCGCAAGGCCATTCCGTTGGTAACCGTCTACGTCCGTAAAACCCCCGACCACAAGCCATCGTTTTCCGGTCACCGCCAAAACGAGAGTAACTGACCCGTCCGTGCGGCGAAAGGGGGCCACGGCCGTGTCGTAGTCCATAATTGTAACGGTGGCGTTGTTCTGGCCCAGCACAGCAGCGGCAAGCCGCCCGACCTCCTGAGGCGGCAACTTCCGCGAGTCTTTCTTTGTTTGAGGCCCGCCACTGAATCTTAAAGCACTCCATCGCGCTTCAGTTCGACCAAGCATTGCTCGTGCGCAATGACCGGCTCCTCCCGGCGCTCGGCGACGGTCGCAAGGTCGTCCAAGTCTTCCAAAAGCTTTTCGTAATCGGTGATTGGGAGCACGACGGCGGTTCGTTCGCCGTGCTCATTAGTCAGGTATTGCAGTGACCGGCTCACCAGCAAACGCTACCTTGGTACCCTGGACTTGTCGAGGGCTTGATGCCTAACGCCTCAGCTCGTTCAGTTTCTGCTTAATCTCGCCCGCGATCGATTCAGCTTCTACTCGATAGGCGTCACCCGCAAACAGTTTGCCCAGGATAGCCCAATCACTGCCGACGAATTGGTAGGCCGTTATGCTGGCGGTCACATTGCCCCCAGGCGCCACCCGGACATAAATTCTATCGAACGCCTGCTCGGGGTTAAACCTCTCCGCGACAAACCACACTGCCCTGTCTGAACCCTTGACGACGATCCATGGGCGGGTAAATCGATGGTTCCTGAGAGAGCCGTCAACAGCGAGGGCCAACTGATCGGAATATTGCTCCCGGTCAAGAAACGGAATTGGCTGCTGGCTCGCGTCGGCTAATGAGGCCTGAGTTCGAGAGGTTGCTTGCGGCGTGTGGCAACCGCTCATGGCCATTGCCAGCGTGGCCGCCATGAGGGTTAATGATCTCGCTCGAAGTTCTGTCACCCTGAATTATCGCACAACCCGACGACTTTTAATGAGACGCCCAACTCGTGCCCAACGCTCGGGCTCGCTCGCACGGCGCCAGTGGCCCTTGGAACACGGACATAACAGGCTCGCCGTGTCCAGTGCAGCCCGCTGGTTCGCCCTCATACCTCAACCTTCTTGCCCGAGTAATGGCAGGATGAGCGAAAGGACGTCCTCGATCACCGATGGAGGAGTCCGTACCATGAACTCCGCCTTCCGCACCTTCCAGTCAAGGCTCTTTATCTGATCGGCCAAAACGACCCCACCAACCGGCAAACCAGGTGGCAATGCCGCCTCGAAGGGATAGCCTTTCACCTTCGAGGTGATCGGACACGCCAAAAGAAGACTCGTCTTCCGATTGTACGATTCGGGAGACAATACAAATGCTGGACGATGCTCCGCCTGCTCGTGGCCTGCTTGGGGGTCGAAGCTGAGCCAAACCAAATCGCCGCGCCGGGGAACGTAGCTTGCCATCACCAAGCCTCCTGACCGACCGGCGTGCCCGTCGATATGGACTCATGCCGATTGGCTGGAGTGACGCGTCTAAGCAGCTCCGCCAAGGAGTGGCGCTTGCGCGAGATTGGTCGGACAACAAGCGACCCGGACTTCATGGTGAGTTCCACCTTGGATCCTTCAGAAATACGGACTTCCGACGCGTAAGCGCGGGGAATACGCAACGCCAGACTATTACCCCAACGTTGAACTGCAGTTTTCATGGCTCTACAAAGTAGCTACGACCCACGACCGTGTCAAGAGGGCGAACGACCCAGACCAGCGACCCAGCGCCAGTGATCCCGGCCATGGCAAACTGATGCAACCGCGGGGTTCGTTGCGTTGGGCTGTTCGGTTGTATGGTTTTGGAACGAAATGTTCAAGGGGGTGGGTTCAGTTCGCCGATGCTTGGAGTCGGTAGAACCAGGTGTCGCCGGCCACAGGCAGATTCACCTGATTTTGAAGATTCGTGAAATTCAGCACCGGTACAATCGCCACGTCGGTCCAGTTCGTTGTGGCCAAATCAGAGTTCTTCTGCAGTCGGAAATTCATCGAGGGGATGACCCACGAGCCAAGCAGGCCGTCGCCCGTCGCAGTGAGGTTCAAGACTGGTTTCGGGGCAGTCTGCCAGGTGTAAATCCCCCCGCCATTGGCAACCGCCACCAATTTCGCTCCATCGGCAGAGGACGCAACCGACGCCCAATTGGCATTGGTGACATTAACCGGCACCTAGTTGGTCCCTGCGTCGGTCGAGATGTAAATCGCGCCACTGCTGGCGACTGCGACCAACCGAGAGCAATCAGCCGAGGAAGCGATGGAGGTCCAGTTGGTCACGGTCGTGCAGTTTGTGATCGCCGTGGCGCCAGAATTAGACGAAACGTAAAGCCTTCCGCCGCAAGTCCCAGTTGGCTCAACCGTATTATTAGCCCCTCTTGATGATCCTTTCGTACGCACGATGATCCCCGATCCAAAACCACACCAAATCCTCTCCATTCTCCACTGCCAGCGCTCGTATACCCACACTCACACGCGCTGACCAAAACTTACCCACTTTCTTGAACCTCAGCGACGGGTGCCTCGGGTCGGTTTTCAGCAACGCGAATTGCTTGTCCGCCACAGCGCGAGTCTCTCCCGGCAACTCTTGGTACTGAGCCCAAAACCGCGCCGATGCGAAGTGGGTCAAAGTCGTCTCGCCTTCCCGCTGCGATACTCGCTCAATGCTTCCTCGGCGAGGTGGTCAAGCCGACCAGAGGCTGCATCACGCTCAATGTCCCGATCCCACAGCCAAGCGCGAATCTCAGCCAATTCCTCGATGGAGAGTTTTTCAATCGCCTGCTCGATCTCCTCGACTTTACTCATGGCTGCAGGATACGGCATCGCCCTGCATATGCCAAGACGATCATGCAAGGCCAGGGCCATATCAACGTTCGGCCTCACTGGCTGCGAGCCAGTGATCTCGAGAATGCGAACAGGGCCTTCTCGCCGCGTCCAGTGCATGCGCCAAGTTAGGCGATTCGGTGTCTCCAGTAGCCCGGCTCGCGGCTGCAATGCATGACGGCGTAGACAGTAACGCGCCCCTGCTCTGCTTCCCAGTGATAGTAGAGAACAAGGGAAAACGGCGGAAGACATACCGGCGAATCCCCGGTTCCTCGACGACCCGCCACTGAGTCGGAGCAGCAAGGATGCCCCCAACGGCCGATTCAACGGCGTTGATGAAAGCCTCCGCCACTCCTGGAGGCGCCTCTCGTATGTAGTATTGGGCGGCCTCCGCATACTCCAGCACTGCCTCCGGGTGGAAGCCATAAGTGGTCATCAGCTCCCTGAGCGTGCTGAGTCCACCAGTTGACGGACCCGCCGCATCGCCTCGTCCCCGGAAACCAGCGATACCTCGCCCGACGCAACTTCGGCGATGCGCCGTCGCACCTCGGTGATGTGAGCTCGCTGAATCTCAGGCGGAATGTCGCGGACTAGACTCTCGACGAGCCGATCCGCCAACTCCTCGCGCTCGGCTACCGAGAGTTGTTCAGCCTCGTCCAGAATGCGTGCAAGGTTTTGCGTCATTTAAGATAACGTATCAGCCCCATAACTTCCTGCAAGCGTGTAGGGTTGCCTAACGCTGCACCTCAGGCACCCGCGCCATAGGCGCCCAGCATGGAATCAAGCCGCTCTCGTGGGATGCCTGCAGGTGCTGGTTAAGCTGCGGTGACCTGACCATGCTTGTCCTTTCTCTGGCGAAAGAATCGCCAACACCCTAATCCCATGAGGACGGGAGCGGCAATCCCCAAACCGAAAATCGGGAAGACCTTCCAGGTCTGGCGCTCGTACCTATACACGGTCGCCATCGTAATCGAGCCGTCCGGCTCCCTTGGTGGCGGCCCATGCGGCATTGAACCGACCAAGAGCGCGACGAAAACAACACAGGCCCCAGCCAGCAGGAACATCGTCAATGGTGACCGATTGCTGTTCATGGGGGAGGGTGTGCCGCGCAGCTTAACGGTCAGCTCACCGATGGCGGCCCCGGTGTGCCCCTCGAAATGCCAACAGGCGCGGCGGGGCCGCCATTCGGTGCAGCACCGGGTTGGGCGGCATCTGGCGGGGTAAGACCATAGGCAACCGTAGCAAAAGCCAACTCGTAGGCAAAGCCAGTGCGACGAACCTGTGGCAATCCTCGCTCCTTGAACTCCTGCAAATGGATGCGGTAGTCGTCCAGTAGCTCCGGCCGCGAACGAAAGAACCTCACCAACGCGGTGTCGGCCGCTGAGCGGTCTGCGAAGCACAAAAGAAACTCGATGGCGTGAGCAGTGTCCATGGCGGGCAGCTCTTCACGCTGAAGCAGCACGCAGAGGCTCGGAATGTCTGTGAACCGGTGGAAGTAGGGAAGCGCAACGGAATGAACTGCGGAGGTCACGTCAGCAATCACAGCGGTGCTCGACAGACCTGCGAGATTCCAGTCACGCCAGCTGTGCGGTCGCAACAGATTACCTATCTGGCCTCCGGCGACGTAATCGCCTGAGCCAAGTGCGCGTGCCTGCGAGGCTCGCCATTCCGCCAACCGTTTCGACAGCACATTGGCGTGAACCCAAAGGGCAACGTAGTGATCAGCGACATTCTTGTGGCTAGACTGGAAGGAGATTCGGTACGTGAACGTTCCGTTCGTGCGCTGTGCGTGAGGCCCACTCCGCGCGAACTTGAAACCGAGTGGAGACAGGGACTCGGCGACTTGCGTGCAAGCTGCGAGATACAATTCGCGGGGTGTGCTCATCGCGTGTGCGCTGCTGCCCAACAACGCGAATCAGCGAGCCCGCGACAGTGATTGCCGATCTGGCCCCCCGACGCGAGCGCGGGTTTCGCTGCATTCGCTTTGTTCGGCAATTGGATATGCACGGAAAAGTGATAACCTCTCTCGACATTCCTTACCACACCGAAGTGGTGATGAGATCCCGATGAGGCTGATTGTCTTTGTTGAAGCGTCGCAGCACGGAGTCCTGCCGTGCATTAAAGAAGGACTGCGGGAGCCCATATTCCACATGACCGTCGCAAAAAATTACGTTGAACCGACCGGAATGTCGCCGCCCGTACACCACCCTCCGGCGTTTCACGTCGTCCGACTCGTTGGCGTTCGCAGGCCGAAGGGCCAGATCGGTTAGCCCATCCTCCAGAATAAACAAGCCGCAGCTTACCGACCTTGGCACTCCGCCTTCGCCCGGAAAAGTGAACGGTGCATCACCCACGGCAATCATCTCCGAAGGCCGCAGCACCTGACTTTCCCGAGTGCCCAAATGAGAGGGGTCTCCTCCCAAACCAAGGGAGTAGTCCGAGCCGTCGAATATAAATCCCAGCAGGACACCAGTATAATTGTATGCGTAAGCGCCACGAGGCGCGAATATCTGGTTGGTAAAGTCAGGTGCATAAACACCCGGCAGGCGGCTGTACGCCGGACAAGCATAAAGCCCGGCGGGTTGGCCAAGCTGCGTGGCCCCGTTGTAGTTGAGTCTCGGCCAAGACGCTCGAACGTACGGCTCGAGGTAGGTAAACCAAAACTGGTTCTGATTGTCAGGCTGGCCGTTGTTCAAGGCGTACTCGCCTGGAGCGTAACTGCCGAAGTCACCGACGTAGAGGTTTAGTCCGAGGCTGATTTGGCGCAGGTTACTCTTGCAGGCCGTCGTATATGCTTTGTTCCTTGCCCCGGTCAACGAGGGCAGCAAGAGCGCTGCCAGGATTGCGATGATAGCGATGACCACCAGCAACTCGATGAGAGTAAACGCCCTACGCTCCTTGCAGCGCGGTTCAGCCCGACCTCTGGCGAGCTTGCTTCTCATGACTATCACGCATATTAACCCGCCCAGGTGGATTTGTCGAAAAGCTACACCCGACCCTGCCCGGCCGAACGACGGAGCCGAGCCATGCCGAGTGAGAGACTCGGAACAACCAGCGACTTCTCGGCAAACCGGAGGCGTAAATCGGCGTTGGCTCCGGCGATTTCGTTAGGCAGCCCGTCCAATCTCGTTTTTGTGTTGCTCGACATAACTTCGGAAGAATGGTCTCAATCGTTCTGTGACGAACGTCTGCACAATCAAACCGACGAAACCTGCGAATCCTCCGGCAACCAGACCTCCGACAAGAATCTGGTGGCTTCCGCCCACGGTCGCCGATACCCAACCAGCGAAAAGGATGCCGCAGAAAATGATGAGCCATGTGATGCCGAGATGCCGCAACCGAAACGAAGGCCGCTCTTGGCAGAGCATCTCGAAAGCACCGCGCCGCACGATCCTGCGGTCAGCTCGCTTGAGCGCCGCCAACTCAGGAACTTGTCCGTCTGCGAAGTAGAGCCTCATAGCGGCCTAACGACCAAACGCACCGATGAGCTGCACTTGCCGGTGCTGATATTTCAAATTGACGTTAATGCCGCTCATTCCGTGCCTCGTTAAGTGACTTGTGTCTCGGCATCACAATATCTGAAATGCTTTGTGCCCAACTCCTCCCTCACTCGATCAAGTATCTCATCTCGCCGATCTCTTGCCCAATCAGGCATCTTCTGCTGCCAATCCTGTGGGCCAGGAAAATATACGCTACGCGGCCCCCGCCCCATGAGATAACCATCAAGCATCAAGCGGCGAACCTGCCCCGCCTCAAGCTCCTCATAATAAAATGAATCTCTACCATACCAACGAACCCGATAGCCGTGCCTGCGAAGGTGCCAAGAGGAACGAACGCTGCGCAACACGAAGTATAAAACGACGCAGCCATACAGAATAGTGGCAACAATCGGAAAACCGCGGAAAAACCAATAAGCTAAACCTGCGAACATCGCCAGCGACGGCCAAGCTCCAGGATTGCGATACAATTTGTTCATGGCGGAGAGTCACTTAACATCGCGGCTCACTGGCGGCGGGGCAATGGGCCGACAATGCAAACGGAACTGAACTCCCGCCGTCCAGTGCAGCCGCCTCGTTCGCCAATCCTTTCTTCATCTTCCAACGATCTCCCCAAACTTCTCGTCAACATTGTAGATGACCTCGCAGTCACAAAAACCGCCATGCTCGCGAAGCCACGCAGTAACTCGCTCCACGTCGAGTCCGCGTTTTTGAAGAAACTCAGTGGTCTCCCGCAACGTGTGATCACAATCCACACGTCCTCGATCCAAATGCTCGAAAAGGTCCCGCAAATCCTGGTGCGGGATCGGAATCGAATCAACAAGCTTTTGGCGCTCCTGCTCCTTCTATGCCTTCTTCAATTCGCCCTTGCGTGGGTCCTTACTCATAACGTGAATGTTGGCGAACGACCTCCCTCAGCCACAGCCGCCGGGAACCCAAGCTCCGACGAAACCAAAAAACAGCGAATCTCAGGCAGCCGCCGAAAAGAAATAGGACGGCGGCTGTTGGCTGCAGGGAGCGGGTTAGGGATTTTCACGGATTGATTGGCTGATACGAATCGTAATCAGCGTAGTTAGCTTCGATCCAGTTACCGTCCGCACCATGAGAGGGGAATCTGAACACAATGTCGGCGTCTTCGCCAGTTCCTCCGGGAAGACCATCTCTGCCCAAGCTCTTCAATGCGACAATGCCTGAGGAGTCCACTTCATAAACGAGCCTTCTGCGCCAGCCGTCTTCGAAATAGTGGTCAGCTTCAGGCTTGAGGGGCAGGCGAGGCAGGACCGATAAATCCGGAGGCAATTTCCCGTGAACTCGCCCGTATTCTAGGATGCGCACTCGATCATAAGCCATCCGCTGGCGCGTGATCTTCGCTGGAGGAACCCTGCCCGGGAAGACCCCGGGCAAAGCGAACAGGATGACGATGAGGCTCGCGCCGACAATGATTAAAAGCTTCATGGTCAAGGGCAATCCCTAACGATCAGCCTCACAGGGGCCGCGACGTTGACGGGCGGAATGCAAACAAGACGCGAGCGCGGCATCCTGTGCAGGCTGGTGGTTCGGCCTCATAGCATCAGTAGTCGCCAAAGAAGGAAAAACCGATTCGACAGCGATCCAACCCTTCCGCAGAGACAAACCCGCCGTCAGGGGAACTTGCCGCAAATCCATAGCCATCGTCAGTCACTCTGAAGCCGTCCCTTCGCATCGCCCTCGCGTAGGCTCGCAAATCAACAGCGCCCCGGTTGCGGTTCGTGACGTAAATAGCTCCTTTTATGGTGTCGAAGCCTCCGGTAACTGGCTCAATGCTTACCAGACCCGTGTTTGGCGGCAGGGGGAAACGGAAGTCGCAATATAACATTCTGCAGCAAAGCCGCCCTCCAGACTCCACCGCAACTGATGGCAAATTCTCACGGGACCGTCCCGGAAGAGGACCCCCTATCAGATGTTGGCCGCTCACGAAACGGATGGTCCGGTTCGCCCACGATTCAAAGAATGACAATCCCACCAACACTGCCGTGATGGTTACAAAACCGGTGATGACAACCTTGCGGTGCATAACGTTCATGAGGCCGAACATTTCGAGTGAGCGACCGCCGGAGAAAGCGCAGGCCGAGCGCAGAATGCACTTCCGAGTCTGGGCACAAGCCGGGACGCAGAAAGGCACCGGCGGTTCGACTCCACTTGATAGTTAGCTGGCGTGCGCATGCGTGTGTTCTCGAAACCACTGGTTGGACGAATGCAAAAATAAGGCGATGAGCGCAGCGACTTCCGCGAGACTGCGCCAGTGATACGTCACAAGCGACCAACCCGACGCACCGCGGACACTCTCGGCTAATCTTGGCCAACCCACGCAAAGTCCCCCGACCACCCAAGCGACCATAATCCATCGTCCCCAGTTGTTGCCTCGAAAAATGAACCAAAGCGGGATACCTAGTATTGCCAGCCGACATGCAAATTGGGCACAGACAAGAGGATTTCCCCAATCGGCACGTATAGCAAATCGCACCAGCGACCAGCCCGGGATAATCAGCAGAATGATAATTGCGAGCTTTACGGACAACGGGCGAGAATGTTGCTGTGTTGTGTTGCTCATAGCGCTTGGCGGCTAACAAGTGATATAGGTTATCCGAAGTTATTCATGGTCGGCGAGGACAGCGCAGCGAAACACATCGCCGCAGCCGACTGTGAATAACTTCGCCGCCGCGGCGACGAACGATTCGGATGGCCTTTGGCTCTCATATCCCATTA
>DATGLT010000074.1:0-2554 GCA_035294005.1 Verrucomicrobiia bacterium | reverse complement strand
GATCATCATCCCGCTCAAGGACGCGTGCGCGCTCTCATTCTTCAAAGGCGCCTTGCTGAAGGACCCGAAGCACATCCTCCAAAAGATCGGACAGGTGCAGGCAGGCCGCTGGATTAAATTCACCTCTCTCAAGGAAATTTCGGCACTGCAGCCCACTCTGAGGAATTACATCTACGAAGCCATCCAGGTGGAGGAGTCCGGAGAGAAAGTTCCCCTGAAGAAGGCTTCGGATTATGTCGTTCCCGAGGAGTTGCAAGCCCGGTTGGATGCGGCCCCAAACCTGAAAGCGGCGTTCGAAGCCCTGACGCCGGGCCGTAGAAAGTCGTACATCTTTCATATCTCGGGGGCGAAGCAGGCGAAGACGCGGGCAGCGCGCGCGGAGAAATGTGTGCCGATGATCTTAAGCGGCCGGGGGTTCAACGAGCGCACAGATTGAGCAAGACCAGCTGTTCATTAACCCTGGCGACGATTACGAGTTTTCAACTGACCCAGAAATGGATCTTCGTCCATGGTCATCCCGTGTATGTAGTCCTTCAATGCATTTTCAAGCGTCCGTCTCCTCTCCTTCTTAACTGTTCTCTGCCACCACATCATGACGCCGCCCAATAGCATCAGTGGCACGGCAAAGTACGCGATAAGCGTGAAGAGCATGATGGTTTCTATTTTAGATCGATAATGCTGCGTCACGCTGTGCAGTTTCCCCAGGCCTCCCGAATAAAGTTGCAACGTCGCATATTTCTTCACTATTCTGAAAGAAATGACCAAGCGAGACCAATTAGGCAGTTTTGAACTGATGGTGATCCTGGTGCTCTTGCGTCTAGGCGAGGATGCTTATGGCGTTCCCATCTGCGAAGAACTTGAAAAGCGTACAGGCCGCGACGTGGCCGTTGGCAGTGTCTATGCTGCGCTGGAGCGCCTGGAAGTCAAGGGTTTCGTTACATCAGAGCTGGGCGAACCAACCGCGGAGCGCGGTGGACGGGCGAAGAAATACTTCCACGTCACGGCCAGAGGTCTGAAGGAAGTGCGCGAAACGCAACGGTCGCTGGTGAAGTTGTGGAACGGATTGCCGGAACTGCAGGGAGGGAAAGCATGACTCGACCACCAAGGCTCGCAAAATGGCTTTTGACTCACTTCGGTTGCAGCCCGAACAATGATGCTGTCATCGGCGATCTGGATGAGCGGTATCGTCAAGGACGCAGTAACACATGGTACTGGCGGCAAGTGCTCCTTGCGATTATCACTGGGGCTTTCCAGGAGATCAGCGACCACCCGTCTCTTACGCTTCGTGCGATCTTCACGGGATGGGCGTTACTGCTGGCAGGTGGCTTCTTGTTTCGGACGGTCGTCGTGTACGTGAACAAGATTCTCAGGTTGGAATACCGGTGGACATCCACGGTTATCCCCACGCATCCAATGTTGTCCGCAGGAGTGCTTATCGGATTGTCGTTGGTGCTGGCATGTTGCGGTTGGGCAACTGTTGGTTGGATTCTCAAACGCATTTACCAGCCTCACGAAAAGGCGATGGTGCTTGCTTTCAATACCACGGTGCTCGCCGCTCTGGCCTTCACGATATGGACACTGGACCGGAGCACGGCCGCTATGGCGCACGCAACCTGGCTGATTGGTCTCGGCGGAAATATAGTTGGCGTACTCTGCACGCTAATGGGAGCAGGATTTTTCCGAACCTCTACTGCCAACGAGTTTCGTCGATAATTCGCACACTCAGTTCTCCGAAGGCTGGCTCACCGAATCAATCACGAGAACTTCCACCGGCCCCTTCGAGCTTTCGAGCTTGAGGCCGAGTTGTTCTTGAAGCGCCGTTAAAAGCGATGGTCCGGCACCATCTAACCCGGCATCTCCTCCGGCCGCAGTATTGGTTATCAGCGAAGGCGCAAACTTCAATACAAAGTCGTAAGATCCGTCTAGATTAGTCCTGTCAACGATTGGGCGTCCGGCCTGTCCCGACATCATCTTTATGAGCTGTGAAATGGTTATGCCGCTCCCGCTCATTTCCGTACCGGCTGCGTTGGTACTGGATCGCGAAGATCCGGGACGTAAGTCGCCCGGCCCGGGGCGGCCTTCTACTGTCCGCACAAGCTTTGTGCCGCTTTTAGACACAGTGAGTGCAAATACAGGTAAGTCGCGTGTCTCCAGATGGGCCTTCAATTGAAACCGGTCCTCCAGCAACGACTGGAGCATCAGGTTCATCGGATCGGGCTGCCCTGCGGGTGTTTTCGGCAGAGGCATCGCCGAGCTGTCCACCCTTGCTTCGATGTCAAATCGGGCAGTACCGATCCAGTCCGGGCCGCCGACAAGCTGGAAGTCGAAAAGGCGATAAGCCGAAAGGATGAACGATTTTAACGTGGCATTGGTGGCTCTGAAGTAACCGCTGCCGCCATCGGTGGATGACCTTGAACTTGACGAACCGGAGTTGTTGGGTTTTACCGACGCCACTTCAAACTTAGGCTTCTGTGTTGGCGCTTGCGCGGCGCTTAGCGCCGTTATGCTGAATATGGCGATTGTAGGTAACAATCTCCACTCAACCGTTCTCATT
>DATGLT010000073.1:0-14843 GCA_035294005.1 Verrucomicrobiia bacterium | reverse complement strand
CCGCGCGCCAGCGACACGTACCTTCAACAAACAGCCAGCGCGGCCGGCGCGTTTATCTCGAACAACAGCTGGCATTACGCGCAGGACGAGGACTATGACCTTGGCGCGGCAGGGTTCGATGCCGCGGTGCGCGACGCGCTTCCAACGGTTCCCGGTCCGCAACCGCTGCTCGTCGTCTTCGCCGCCGGCAACGCCGGCAACGCCACTGACGACGGCACCGGCGGCATTCCGGACTCGGTCCAATCGCCGGGCACCGCCAAAAACGTGCTTACAGTCGGGGCCATCGAGCAGCGGCGCCTGGTCACAAATCAGAACTGGAGCTGCTTCTCCAATGGCACCACCTTGGTTTGCCAAACCAATGCTCCCTGGCTGGGTCTGACCGATTCGTCAAACCAGGTGGCGAGCTTTTCCAGTCGCGGCAATGTCGGGCCCGGAGTCGAAGGCCTCTCCGGCAGGTTCAAACCTGACGTCGTCGCGCCAGGAACTTTCGTCGTCTCGACACGATCCACGACTTGGAACCGCACCGCTTTCTATTCGGACACGAACAATTCTCCTGACCTGGTTTTTGGCGGCAGCTCCGGCGAGGTGCTCAGCAATCTCGACAATGACCTCGGACCTTTCTACCGCTTCGAATCCGGCACCAGCCTGGCCGCCGCGGCGGTCTCAGGAACCCTGGCGTTGATTCAGGAATTCTTTCAAACGCGTTTGTCACAAACCAACAGCCCGGCCCTGATGAAAGCCCTGTTGATCAACGGCGCTCAATCGGTCGCCGGCGGGTACGACCTGCACTCGGCCGGCGTCACCAACTCGCAGGGCTGGGGTATGGTGCGGTTGCCGGCAGGTTTGCCTGCCGGGTTGACAAATCAACACGCCTCCTCTCGTTGCATGTGGCTGTTCGATCAAAGCCAGCAGGAAGCCCTCGCAACCGCGCAACAACGGACGCGCTTTGTGAGCGTCGCCCCCTCGGCGCGCAACCTGCCACTGCGGGTAACCCTGGTCTGGACCGATCCACCCGGCAATCCCGTGGCCGGTTTGAAGCTGGTCAATGACCTCGATTTAATTGTCACAAACCTCGAGACCGGTGAGGTTTTCCTGGGCAACGATATCCCCTCGGGCGCCACATATAATTCCGCGTGGGCTCCTTCAGACACGCCTAATCGCGATTTTGTCAATAACGTCGAAAACGTTTACCTTCCAACCGCTGGCGGAAGCAATTACTCGGTCACCGTCCTGGCGCGGCGCGTCGGCGTCAATGCCGTGCCCGAATCACCAAACGGCGTGGTTCAGGATTATGCCCTGGTCATTTCCTCTGGTGAAGGCCTCACAACGGATGGGTTGACCTTGTCGGATGCACCGGCGTTTTCTTCAAAGTTCCCTTTGCTCACTCCCATCACCAACGCTTTCGCCGCTGGGGGAGCCGATTACGGCGGAGTGCTCGTGAACCAGCGGGTCGGCGGTAATGACCCTCTTCTCGGAACAGGTGTGTTCCCCTCGTCCGACCTGACAAATGCCGTCATAACTATTGGGACCTCAAACCAATGGCGGTTTTACGTGTTCACAAACAGCACATCCTTCACCAACGCCGTATTTATGACCTTTGCGGGCAAATCGCTGTCTCCATTCCCAGGCACGCAATCAGGTTCGCAAGCCGGTGCAACCTGGTTCCCTGCCGCGGACATTGACCTGTATGTTTCGCAGAATCCGGGCATCACGAATCTCGATCCGGCCGCGCTTGCCGTTGCGGATCATTCCAACAGCCGAACAAGTTCAGAAGCCGTCATCTACTCGAGCGCCTCTCCCGGCGTCTACTACATCGGGGTCAAATGCGAATCGATGCAAGGGGCTGAGTATGGCCTCGTGGCCGATATGAGCCTGTTGCCCTTTGCCCAGGTTGACCCCATGGGAAATGAATTGCTCCGTGGGTTCCCTTTGCCTTCAACCGCCCCCGCCGGCACTCCCGATTTACCCGGGCAGACCTACACCTTTTTCGTCACGCCCGACTCGGTGCCGATTCGGCGGGTCATTGTGACGAACCAACTCACCTACGCAACCGCCTCGGATCTTCACATGGCGTTGAGTCACGGCCTGAACTCGGCCGTCCTCCATAACCATACGACCAACAATCCCTCGGACGGAGTGTTCGTCTTTGACGACAGCCAGGAAGGTGATCTCCCCTGGGCAATGCCCAGCGACAGCCCAGGCACTCTCAGAGAGTTCTACGGCGGCGATGCCCAGGGCCAATGGACCTTGAGCCTCCAAACCACCAACCAACCCGCCACCAACCAGGCCGCATGGCTCTTTGTCGAACGCCAACAGGACATCACCGGCGGCGAAATCACCCAACTCTTGCCCAACCTTTGCCGCCAGGATTTCGTCTCCGTCCCCGCTCTCACGACAAACCTCACCGTGACGTTGAATCTGTCCTCCGGCACCGGCCCGGTCTCCCTGCAGGTTTTCTCCGCTGATATGCCTTCGAGCAATTGCCCGACATTGCTGGTTGCGGGAGCTTCGGCCACCGGTTCCCTGACCGTTGACCAGTTCAGTCAGCCCCCCCTCAATCCCGAGACATACATTGTTCGTTCGTGCAATCTCAGCACCGACGTGGTCAGCCTCAGCCTAACCGCGCAACTGACGCCGGGCCTGGCACCTCCGGCCTCATACGTGACCACCTCCAGCGCGCGGATGCCCATTCCAGATGACTCGGTTTCGAGTTCCATCCTGAACATCACGAACACCGACCCGATACTCTCGGTCGATGTGGGGGTCCGCATTGATCATCCACGAGTGTCTGACCTTGTGATCAGCCTCATCGGTCCCGACGGGACCCGAGTTGTTTTGGACGACGGCCGCGGCGGCAACTCGAGCAACGGCTTGGGCGCAAACCTGGTCGTGACCAACACGACGCCGGTTTCGTTTTCGGGCGGTCCCCTGGCGGTGACGAACATTTTTGAAACCGGCGAAACCGCGGGGACGATTCTCATCAACTACGATTTCTTTGCGCTGCCCGACGATATGAAGCTCTATTATGACGGCAAGCTTTTGTACGATTCAGGCCTGATAAGTTTCGGCGGCTCAACGAACATCAACTACGGCCCCGGCACCAACACTTACTTCACCATCATCATGAACCAGGGCGGGAACGAAGAGTCCAATACCGCCTGGTTTTACTCGGTGACGACGACAAAAATTGTACCCGAGTACTTCACTTTCACTGAAAACACCAATCTGACCGTAACCCCGATCAAGTTCGCGCCGGCGCCGTTTACCAATGCAACTTTTGCGCCGTCCTCTTCGATTGCACAAAACGGAATTTTTTATCTTCCCGAGGAATCGCTCGCGCGGTTCATTGGAAAAAACCCGGCGGGGCCGTGGAAACTGGAACTGTTGGATGTGCGTGCCGGGGCGACCAATCCGACGCCAACGCTAATTGGCTGGCAGTTGTCCCTAACCCTGGTCGATTCGGTTCCGCTTCCGATCACCTTAAACCCGTCGAATCCCTCGACTAATCTCCTGGCCCCCGGACAAATCCAATGGTACGAAGTGGACGCTCCGGAATGGGTAAGTTTTGCGACAAACACGTTGTTAAGCGCTTCCAGGCCGCTGAACCTGTTTTTCAACCCGTTGCTGCCGCCCACCGGGACCAACGCGGGCGACCTCGCCCTTGCTTATGGAACCAACAGCGGGACGTGGGTTTTGCGAACCAACGCGATTCCCGGCGTTGTTCCGGGATCCCGCTACTTTCTGGGGCTGCAGAATACGAACCCGGTGACGGTTAATTTCGCCTTTGGGGTAACGTTTGACGTTCCGGGAGTCGTTACGTTGACCGATGGGGTGCCGTATGCCGGCACGAATTACGGACCGCTCAACAACGCCGATTACTATCGCTATATCGTGAGCACGAACGCGGTGCGGGTGCAGTTCGAGGTGAACGCTCCTTCCAGCGACGTGACGCTGGTCGCGCGCAAAGGATTGCCGCTTCCCGCTTTGAACAACTACGATTACTTGAGCGCAAATTCCGGGACAAACGATGAATTGATTGTCGTTTATGATTTCTCGGCGCCTGTGCCACTCACCGCAGGGGAGTGGTTCCTGGCCGTCATCAATGTCACTGCAAGCCAGGCCGCTTATTCCGTAATGGCGACCGAATTCGGATCTTACGGCACGAACATCGTCGTGACTCAGAATTCGTCGACCAATTCGCTTTGCTTAAGTTGGAATTCGATTCCAGGCATTCATTACCACGTTCAGGGCAAAACCAGGATCGACGATGCACAGTGGACCAACCTTTCTTCCACGGTGACCGCGTCGGACTTCACAACGGCTTTCTGTGTGCCGCTGCCCTCTCCATACGATTATTTCCGGGTTATCGAAGGCTTGGCGTTAGTGCCGGCGGTGCCGGTGATTTCCTCGATTAGTTCTCTCACCAGCGGAATTTACCTGCAGTGGTCCGCCCCAACTAACCTCAGCTTCCAGGTGCAATGGAGCGATTCAGTAGCTCCGGCACATTGGCAGGTTGCGCCAGGATCCATTACCTCCAGCAACGGAATGTTCCTGTTCCTGGATGACGGCAGCCGCACCGCCGGGCTTGGGCCGGTTCGATTTTATCGTCTCGAACAGCAGCGCTGACCGGGTTGTTCACAGGCGGCTGTGATTAACATTGTGTAACATTGCGTTGCTGTGCCGCGCGATTTTCTCGAATCTAAGTCAAAATGATTGACTCGATTTCCGAGAACGGTTCTTCGAAGCCGGAACCCAAGCGCAGCCGCCCGAGGAAACAGTCAAGCGCTTTGCCCGAAACCGGCCGGTTGCCACCGCATTCGCCGGAGGCCGAGCAAGGGGTTCTGGGCTGCGTCCTGCTTTCGCCCAACGACTGCATGGGCGAGTGCATCGACAAATTCAAAGGCAACATGGAGGTCTTCTACGATCTCCGGCACCAGACGATTTTCAAGGCGCTGGCCGAGATGTACGACGCGCGCCAGGCGATCGACGTCATCACGCTGCAGCAGCGGCTCAAGGACAGCCAACTGCTCGAGCAGGTCGGCGGCCTCTCGTACCTGTCGGTGCTGCCCGACACCGTGCCGTCGGCGGCCAACCTTTCGTATTACGTCGAAATCGTGCGCGAGAAATACCTGCTGCGCCGCATGATTCATGTCTGCACCGACGTGGTCAGCCGCGTCTACGAGCACGAAGGCGAAGTCGACGGACTCATGGATGAGGTGGAGCGGGACATCCTGCAGATTAGCGAAGCCCGCGTGCAGGCCCAAAGCACGACGATAAAAGAGCTGGTCAAAAAGGCGATCAGCACCATCGAGGATTTTCATCAGCGGCAGGGAATGCTCACGGGCATCCCGACCGGGTTCAGCGATTTGGACAAAATGACCAGCGGACTCCACGGGGGCGAAATGGTCGTGATTGCGGCACGGCCTTCAATGGGCAAAACGAGCCTGGCCATGAACATCGCGGAGCACGTGGCCATCGATGCCAAGTTGCCGGTCGGGGTTTTCAGCCTGGAAATGACCTCCGAATCGCTGGTGCTCAGAATGCTCTGTTCGAGGTCGCGGGTGAACTTGAGGAATGTGCGCGAGGGTTTCCTGGCAGAGCGGGATTTTCCCAAGCTAACCGGGGCCGCGGGCAAGCTGGCCGGGTCGCCTTTGTTCATCGATGACTCGTCCGGGCTCTCGATTTTGCAGTTGCGGGCCAAGGCGCGGCGCATGCACCAGCAGTATCAAATCAAACTTTTCGTGATTGACTACCTGCAATTGCTCCATTCTACTGCGCGGCGCGCGGAGAATCGACAGCAGGAAATCGCCGACATCTCCAGCGGCATCAAAGCTCTGGCAAAGGAACTGAATGTTCCGATCATTGTGTTGAGCCAATTGAACCGGGAGTTGGAGCGGGAAAAGAACCGAAAACCGCGCATGTCGGATTTGCGGGAATCAGGCGCGATCGAGCAGGACGCGGACCTTGTAGGGCTATTGTATAAACCTAATGCGGACGACGAAGAAAGCGCGGCAGGCGGTTCAGCTGAAGAAGCGCAGGCGGTGAACCTGCTGATTGCCAAGCAGCGCAACGGGCCTACAGGCGACGTAAACCTGACTTTTTTGAAATCATATACCCGATTTGAGAGCGCGGCCAAGGTGAGCGACGAAGACGTGCCAAACTGACCGAGCAACGATGAAAGTACTGCACCGCCTATGCGGGCTGTTCCTGTTATTGGCCTGGCCCCAGTTGGCGTTGGCTGCTTCGACAGTAGCCAAAATCGAAATCCAACACGTCGGTCCTGCTTCCGTTGGGGATGAGTTGATCCGGGCCAACATCCGCATCAAGCCCGGCGATCCCAATCTTCCCACTGCCATCGACGACGATGTGCGAACCTTGTACGCCACAGGTTTGTTTTACAACGTCCGCGTCGCCCAGAGAAACGGCCCCGATGGCATTATCCTGACCTATATTGTCCAGGGAAACCCGCGCCTCACCGAAATCAAGTTCCAGGGCAACAAGCGCTTCAAGGACGCGAAGCTGCGTAAGATAGCCACGGCAAAAGTCGGAGAGCCCTTCAATGAGCGCAAGCTCTTTACCGACGCGCAGGAAATGCAAAAGCTCTACCAGAAAAAGGGATATCCCCGTACCGAGGTGAAGTACACCTTCACCATCGACGAAAACGCGGGCCGCGCCTCCGCCACTTTTAATATTCAGGAGAGCCCCAAGGTCAAAATCGTCCAGGTCGAATTTGTCGGCGCGCAGGCATTTCCGCAAAAGCGATTGCGCAAGATTATCAAGACTCGCCGGCACTGGATGTTTTCCTGGATTACCGGCAGCGGCGTTCTGAAAGACGAACAGTTTGACGAGGATAAAGAAAAACTTGCGGATTTCTATCGCAACGGCAGCGGCAAGGCCGGTGAGGGCGGTTACCTGGATTTTGAAATCAAAAACATCGAATTCCTCAATCCCACACCGCGCACGATGGTGATCCGGTTCATCATTTACGAGGGAACCCAGTACAAGGTGGGTGCCGTGAAGTTCAGCGGCAACAAGATCTTCAGCACTGCGGATATCACCAACGGCCTGCGCATGGTCCATGCCATGAAAAGTCAAAAGGGCAAAATTGGACCGAACGGACTGTTGATGGACGTCGGCGATGTGTTCACTCCCAAAGGGCTCAAGACGGACACGGAGGACGTGGAGGATTTTTACGGGTCCAAAGGCTATATCGACGTCGGAGCTTCAAGCAGGAACCTCAACGTGGTGCGAATTCCCAACACGGAGACCGGGACCATGGACCTGGACTTCCAGTTGGATGAGGGCCAAAAATCGTATATTGAGAAGATCGATATCCGCGGCAACACCAAGACCAAGGATAAAGTGATCCGGCGCGAGTTGGCGGTGTCCCCGGGCGAAGTGTTCGACATGGTCCGAGTAAAACGCAGCAAGCAGCGCCTCGAAGGGCTTCAATATTTCGAAAAGGTGGACACTCGGCCCGAACCGACCGATGTGCCGAGTCACCGCGACTTGATTATCGGCGTGGACGAAAAGAACACCGGCAATCTGACCCTGGGCGCGGGTTTCAGCTCCGTGGATTCGCTGGTGGGTTTCGCAGAAATGACCCAGGGCAATTTCGACCTGTTTCATCCGCCGACATTTACCGGCGGCGGCCAGCGATTCCGTTTGCGCGTGGCCCTGGGCACATTGCAACAGGACTACCTGGCGTCCTTCGTGGAGCCGTGGTTCCTGGGTCATAAACTGGCCCTGGGCGTGGATTTGTATTACCGCGACCTAGCCTACTTCAGCTTGAATAACATTTACGACGTGGTGCGCGGAGGCGCGCGCGTAAGCCTGACCAAGACGCTGGGAAGCGATTTTCTAATCGGCAGCATTAGTTACACACTGGAAGACGTGAATATTCGGCTGAACCCCGGATTTTATGGTCCGTCGCTCTCGACTCTTCCGGGACAAGGCCCGCCGGGATTTGGGACGCCATCGGGACCGGTTGGGCCAGGCGGCGCGGCCGGGCCGCCCTACGTCGTTCCGGCAAACGTCCCTGACGCGATTCTTGCCGAGCGCGGATGGAATCTGTTCTCGAGGGTAGGCGCATCCCTTGCCTATGATACCCGCAACAGCGTCACTCTGCCCAACAAGGGACAGCGCACCGAAATTGACGGCGAATTTGTCGGCGGACCTCTCGGCGGGGACCGCAACTTTGCCAAAATCGAGTTCAAAACCGGCTGGTACTTCAAAGGCTTTGCCAAGGGCCATGTCTTGGAACTGGTCGGCAGAACGGGCGTGGCCAAGAATTTGCAGTCAGGAGACGTTCCGTTCGAGGAACGGTATTACCTTGGCGGCTTGTATTCGATGCGCGGGTTCAAATTCTACAGCATCAGCCCGCGTCAGCCTGGATTCACTGAACCGATCGGCGGTGACAGCTACTGGTTTGGTTCGGCCGAATACAGCATTCCTATTATCGAGCAGGAGCGCGGAATCGGGGTTCGGTTCGCGGTATTCTATGACATTGGCAACGTAGCGGCGCGTCCGTGGACATGGAACCTGACCAATTTCGACGACAACTGGGGCGTTGGTTTGCGGTTGAACCTGCCGATTGGCCCCATTCGCCTCGATTACGGCATTCCGATCCATCACGATCAATACAATAGCAGCAGCGGGCAGTTCCAATTCGGTGTCGGTTACACGCGCGGCTTCTGATATGATACCTGGAATGCGAAACATCCGTTGCACGGTTCCGAAAAGCATTGCTTCCCTCGCAAGTGCGCTGGCGATTGTTACCCTGTCCGGAACCTATGCCCTTGCGGAGGCTGTCCCGGCGGTCCACGGGCCGGCAGTCGTTTCCCGCGCGGGTTGGCCTTTGTTTTTCGAACCCGGAGCCGGCTCGGCGGACTCCTCCAATTACATTGCCCGCGGCCTGAACTATCAGTTGCGTATCAGCGGCTCGGGAGTGGAGTTCATGTTGCGAAAAGCGTCAGCCGGCCTGATGCCCCACTCGGTGCGGCGTGAAGAAAACATCCAGGCGCGCGCCGCGGACTTCCGGAGCATGAGAATGAATTTCGACTCGGCGCAAGCGGCAGGCGCGGTTGCGGGCGTCGGGCAGTTGGAGGGCAAAGTCAATTACCTGCTCGGCAATAATCCGGAATGGTGGCGGACTGAAGTCCCGGTTTTTGCGCAAGTCAGAGTAAGCTCCCTCTACCCCGGAATTGACCTGGTCTACTACGGGAATCATCAGCAATTGGAATACGACTTCACGATTGCCCCACAGGCTGACGCTCATGCCATCAAAATGCGCTTCGAGGGCGTGGACAAACTCACGATCGCGCCCACAGGTGAATTGGTCATCAAGCTGGGGGATTTGGAATTGCGCCAGCACACCCCCGTCATTTACCAGGTGATTCGAGGGGTGCGACACGAGGTTAGTGGCGGGTATTCGCTGGTGGATTCCCGGACGGCCGGTTTCAAACTTGGACCGTACGATCGCGAATGGCCCCTGGTGATTGATCCCGTTTTTTCCTATTCGACGTACTTTGGAGGAAATGCGGGCGACACGGGGCTGGCGATCAAAGTGGACAAGAATGGCGCGGTGTATCTTGCTGGCGAAACGCTCTCGACTCAATTCCTTCCCGCCGCAACGGGGAGCCCGGTTCAATCCCAAATGCACGGTGGCTTTAACACGGGAGACGCGTTTGTTGCAAAACTTGATAACACAGGATCGAAGCTGATTTATTTCACATATCTCGGAGGCGCGGGAGATGATGGCGCTTATGACCTGGCGATCGATGGCCTCGGCAATGCGTTCGTGACGGGCTTCACGGTTTCGCCCGATTTCCCGATGCGCAACGCGATATACCCCCGAATCAGCGGCCAGCCTGACAACACGTTCAATCTTTATCCGGTGGACGCATTCGTCGCTGAACTGAATACCAATGGGACAGCGCTGGTGTATTCCACATACCTTGGGGGAAGCGATCGGGACGTCGGCAGTGCGATTGCCTTGGACTCCGCCGGAAACACTTACGTCACCGGGTATACGTTTTCGACGAATTTTCCGGTATACAACGCTCTGCAAGGGACGCTGGCGGGCAACGACGACGTGTTCGTCACCAAAATCGCGGCGGGCGGCAGCAACCTTGTCTATTCGACTTACTTCGGCGGGGTGTTCATCGACGAAGGCGAGGGCATCGCTGTGGATTCCGCCGGCTACGCTTGCATCTCGGGTTACACAGCCTCAACCAACTTCCCCATCACGCTTGGAGCTGCCCAAACGAATTTGAACGGTTCCGGTGCGGCGATCAGCGTCTATGACGCGTTTGCAGCCAAGTTTTCACCTAACGGCCAGGGCCTGGTTTATTCGACGTACCTTGGCGGTTCTCAAAATGACTACGGCTACCGGGTCGCCGTCGACGCTTCCGGCAATGCTTATTTGACCGGCGCAACGCAGTCGTCGGATATGCCGCACCAGGACGTGTTTGGATTGACCCTCGGCGAGAACGGCACGAACGCGGTGAACTTTGACGCGTTCATGACCAAACTCAGCCCAGCCGGCGTGCCGCTGTACACAGCACAGTTTGGCGGGACTGCAAACGATTCCGGGTGGGACCTGGCGGTGGACCCGTCCGGCCGGGTCTTTGTTGTTGGGATTACACTGTCGACGAACTTTCCCGTGGCGAACGCGTTTGATTTGTTCAGGGCAACAAATTCCGGCGCCAATGACATTTTTGTGGTCGCCTTCAACACCAATGCCGGGCCTGTTCTGTATTCGGCATACCTGGGAGGCGAAGGGAACGACTACGGCTATGCCATTGCGGTTGATTCCGAGGCAAACGCGTACATTAGCGGCATGACTCTGTCGACCCGGTTCCCGGTCACAGCGGGACCGCTGAACGGTGCGCTAACGGGGTCCAGCGACGCCTTTGTGGCCAAAGCGCGGCTTTTCGATCCCATGTTAACGGTTCGGCAATCCGGCACGGGCTTTGAATTGACCTGGCCTGCAACCGCACCGGATTATCAACTCCAATCCACAACCAATCTCGCCCCACCGCAGGTCTGGACCGCGGTGAGCCAACCGGCAGTCCTGGCCAACGGTCAATACCTGGTCGACCTCGCCACCACGAACAGCTTGACCGTATTCAGGCTTTTCAGGCCGTAGACTCGAATCCTGGCGCTCGGTTATTCGCCAGGTTTGAGCCTTTCGCAGCCCCGGCGGATTCCGCGACTGCAGCAACTCCCAGTTTTGAGTTGGCGTCAACGGGCATTTCTGATTGTCTGTGCGCTTATGATGAATTTATTAAGGCGATGGGTTGTGGGGTTATTCCTCGCAGGTCTTTTAGGCACGCCTGTCATGGCGCAAAACAGGATCGCCACCGTCGACCTGCGGAAGGTATTCGATGGCTATTGGAAGAAGAAGCAGGCTGAGGCCGCGCTCAAGGATCGGCAAACCGACATGGAAAAAGAAGACCGAAACATGGTCGATGATTACAAGAAGGTGAAGGAGGAATACCAAACGCTGTTGACCAGCGCCAACGACCAGGCCGTCTCCAGCGAGGAACGCGAAAAGCGCAAGACTTCAGCCGAAGAAAAGCTCAGGCGGCTCAAGGAAATGGAAGATAACATTGCCCAATACGAGCGCCAGGCCCGGACCACGATCGGGGAACAGAGCCAGCGCATGCGCTCAAACATTTTGACCGAGATCAGGAACGTCGTGAACTCGAAAGCCAAGGCCGCCGGGTATTTGCTGGTGATCGACACGGCCGCCGAAAGTCTCAATAGCACGCCGGTTTTCCTCTACACGAGTAACGAGAACGACATCACCGATTCGGTGCTGCAGCAGTTGAACTCGACGGCTCCCGCCGACGCCTTGAAAACCGACGACAAGACGGCGGCGGACAACGAAAAGAAGAGCGGGAAAAAGTAGGTTGTGCGGCTTTGCCTGTCCCCGCCGTTCAGGCGCAAGGGTGCGGGTTTCGTCAGCTTTGGCTCAATCGTTGGACTGGTTTCTCGTACAAGAGTTGATGAGCCTCCGCCAGTATGGCCGGCAACCGGGCTGAGAACGGACTTTTTTCCAAACAACTGTGCCCCGTAAGCATCGCGGCTTTTGCCGCGTTCTCACCGGGGAACCAGTGATCGCCCTGCCCGAGGAGATTGTAGCGCATCTTTCCCCAAGCCACCAAATCGAGCGATGTTGCGTAGGTCCAGAGCCGAAGGATTTCCAGGAGGTTGATTTCGCCGGGAACATCGACGTACTGCGGTAATCCCTGGAACCAACGCTGGCACCAATCACTGCCCAGGACCCGACGCATTTCGGCTTCGAGTCGGGCTATGATGGGCGCGATCGTTTCAGGGATGCGATCGTAATAAGCCAACGCTTTGATGTGTTCATCGAAATCAGACGGGCGAGCGGCGCCGCAGCTGAGCGTGTGCACCTGGGAGCGGTTGAGGCAGAATAGATCGTTGAAAACCATCGGGCTGAGCGGCTGGCACAACTCGGTGAGTTTTACCGGAGGCTCATACAGCTTCCCGCCTTTGTCATTCGGGCTGATGATAAATACCCCCATGTCGCGCGCGGCGGCCGCCTCGATCGCAGGCCAATTCAAGTCGTTCACGAAATACCAGTGGAGATTGACGTAGTCGAACTCGCCGCTCTCAATGGCTTCGAGAATAATGTCGGTCGTCGCGTGTGTGGAAAATCCGAGGAACCGCACGCGTCCGTCGCGCTGGAGTTTCCGGGCTGCTGCCACGCACCCGTCTTTCCGGAGCGAGTATTCGAGGAGTTGACGGTTGTTGATGCCGTGCAGGGCCAGCAGGTCGACATGCTCCAGGCCCAGATAGCCCATGGAGGTCTCGAACGTGCGGAGAAAGGCGCCCGCGGTGCTGGCGGGGGCCACTTTCGTTTGGACGAGGATTTTATCGCGAGGCAGCTTTGGCAACACCCGGCCGAGCTGCATTTCGGAGGTTCCATAGCCACGCGCCGTTTCGATGTGGTTAATTCCCAATTCGAGGGCGCGGTAAATACAGGCCTCGAGATTAGCCTGGTTATCGGCTGGAATCTCGCCCGGTTTAACATCCTGCCATTTGAATTGGTATCGCATGCCGCCGCATGAGATGACCGGCATAGGCAGGTTCGTGCGTCCAAATCTTCGGTAGTGCATCAGGCGCAAGATAGGCACGGCATCCAGCGGCGCAAGGCATGATTCGCCACGCGCGTTTTCGCTCGTAAATCTGGCGCGGGGAGCGTGAGAATCAGCGCGCGTCACTGTCCAAACTGCCGTTGACACCTGAACTGAAAGTGTCTATTTTGTTGATTAGCAATTTAACTTGATAAGGGTACCATGTTGATCCGAATTAGCTTGATCGTGGCTATCATCGCCGGTTTGGCGGTCAGCGCCTTAAACTTCCTAAAGGTAAAAGAAAAAATCACCACCATTCAACAGCAACGCGAGGACGAGAAGACCGCAAAGGTCCAGGCTCAAACCGAGTTGGCGAGCACCAAACGAGATTTGGAAAAGACGACCACCGACTTGAAGACGACCAAAGCCTCGCTGGAGGCCACAACCGCCGAACGCGACAAGGCCGTTGCCGACCTGGCCACACAGACGAAGCGAAATGAGCAATTGATAGCCGAGCGCGATAAACTGACAAAAGAGCGCAATGATGCCCAGGCCGACCTCGAGGCCTATAAAGGGACGGGCCTCAAGCCCGAGCAGATCCTGGCCATGAACAAACAATTCAAAGGCCTGCAGGCGGCGTTGGATGCGTCCCAGGACGAAAAGAAACTGCTCGGCCAGAAGATTACGCGGCTGCAAACGGAACTTGACCGGTACGTCAACCCCGAGAAGCCCGTTTACCTGCCTGCCTCGTTGATCGGCAAAGTCCTCGTAACCGACCCGAAGTGGAATTTCGTAGTTCTGAACATCGGTTTGGATCAGGGCGTCAAGGAATACGGCGAACTGTTGGTGAATCGAAACGGAAAGTTGGTTGCCAAGGTTATTATCCGCAGCGCCCAAAAGGACCGCTGCATTGCCAATGTCATGCCCGGCTGGCAATTGGGTGAGGTTATGGAAGGCGACCAGGTGACCCCCGCGCATCCTGAATCATGAAGAAGCTGAGCGCGACCCTGTTTCTCGGCTTGCTCGGGTTGGGTGTGTTCGGCTTTTGCGGCTGTGCCAGCACCCAAGACTCCGAAAACGCCTCGGTAAGGCCCTGGAACGCTCCAATGGGTTGGGAGAACGGTTTGCCAAGCACGATGCGCGAAGGGCGATAATCTCTCGATTATTTTGCCACTTCCACGCAGCGAGTCTCCCGGATCACAGTAATTCTTATTTGGCCCGGGTACTGGAGTTCATTTTCCACTTTTGAAGCAAGGTTCCGGGCAAGCGCGTAAGCCTTCTCATCGTCAATTTGGTCCGGTTGGACAAAGACTCTAAGTTCCCGTCCGGCCTGCACCGCAAAAGCCTTATCGACTCCCGCAAAAGAGGCCGCAATTTTCTCCAGTGTTTCCATCCGCTTGAGGTACGTGGACATGTTCTCCGAGCGGGCGCCGGGACGAGACGCGCTGATAGCATCCGCGGCACTGACCAGGATTCCCAAGGGACCGACCGGTGGAACGTCATTGTGATGTGAGGCAACGCCGTTGACGACGGCATCCGACTCGCCGTGTTGCCTGACGATATCTGCGCCGACAATCGCGTGAGGACCCTCGATCTCATGATTAACGGCCTTGCCGATGTCATGGAGCAGGCCGGCTCGTTTTGCGGATAAGACATCGAGGCCGAGCTCCGATGCCATAAGGCCCATGAGGTGAGCCACCTCGACGGAGTGATCCAGGATGTTTTGGGAAAAGCTAT
>DATGLT010000072.1:0-13095 GCA_035294005.1 Verrucomicrobiia bacterium | reverse complement strand
CAGCACCCCGCGATACCCGCTTTTGAGCCAGCGTTGGACCCGGGGCTCAGCCGATTGCTTTACCCCTTTGCCGAACAATAGGTACGCCAACGCCGGCGTAACCGTCAACGCCACCAACAGAGACGCCATGATCGCCAGGATGTAACTCAGGGCCAGCGGTGAAAAAAAACTGCCCTGCAAGCCTGTCAGAGTCAGGACTGGTAGAAAAATCAAGGCCACGGTGAAGGTGGCATATACGACGGCGCGACGCACTTCCAGAGAAGCGTCCAGAACGACTTGAAACACTGAACGCGAGGCGGCCTGGCCGCCGCTCTGTGTCCGGGCCGCCTGGTGTTCGCGCAGCCTGCGGAAAATATTCTCCACGTCGATGATCGAGTCGTCGACGACTTCACCCAAGGCGATGGCCAGTCCTCCCAGCGTGATGGTGTTCAGGGTGATCCCGAATTTTTCCAGGGCGATGACCGCGGCGAGGAGCGACAGGGGAATGGCCGCAATCGAAATACACGCCGTGCGAACGCTGCCGATCAACAAAAACAAAACAACGGCAACGAGGATGCCGCCCAGGGCCAGCGAATGCTTCATGTTCTTTAATGCCGTTTCGATAAACGTGGCCGGACGATGGAGTCGCAGGTAGGTTTGAATTCCTTGTTTTTCGAAGACCGGCTTCATGTCCGCGAGCGCCTTTTCGAGCGCCCGGGTAACTTCAAGGGTGTTCGCGCCGTATTGGCTCGCCGTGGATAACAGCACCCCGGGCCGGCCTTGAATGATCGCATCGCCGAATTTAGGTTGAGGTCCTTCAACCACGCGAGCGATGTCCTTCAATCGAACGCTCAGGCCGTTTGTATGTGCAATGACCACCTTTCCCAACACATCCTCCGAGAGGGCCTGCCCCTCGGTTTGAAGGGTGATCCGTTGATTGCCCGTATCCACGAAACCCGCGCCCATGACCCCGGTGGAAACCCGCGCCGCCGCCAGCACATCCGAGATCGACAGCCCATACGCGATAAGCTTCTCGGGCTGAACCTGGATTTGCAGTTGTCGCACTTCCCCGCCGAACACGATGCACCGCGCCACTCCGGGCACCGAAAGCACTCGCGGCCGCACGGTCCAATCCGCGAAGGTCCTCAGTGCCATCGGCGAGAGCTTGTCAGAAACAAGGCCGATCTTGAGGAGGTCCATGGTCGAGGACGTCAGCGGGGACATTTGCGGCGTTTTGACGTTGCTGGGCAGTTCGCCTGCCGTCTCAGCCAGTTTTTCCGATAGCGTCTGCCTTGCTCGGAAAATGTCCGAGCCCTCCTTGAACACCGCGGTGATCACCGAAAGACCCTGGATCGATTCCGAGCGCAAGGACTCCATGTCGCCCAGGCCGTTGACCATGGTCTCGATCGGTTGCGTCACCAGAAGCTCGACTTGCTCGGGTGCCAGGCCCGGGCACTCGGTTTGAATCACAACCTGCGGTTGGACGAAATTGGGGAACACGTCCATCTTGGCCGTCGCCACGACGTGCACGCCGTAGCCCAACAGCACGGCTGCGAGGATGATGACCACGCCGCGGTGCCGGAGCGAGAAGTTGACAAGTGCCTGGAGCATGCGCTGGGATCCTGGTCTGGCTCAGTCGCCGCCAATCTGGCCTTTGACTTCTTCCGAAAAAAGCTCCTGGCCGCCTTCGGTGACGATCTTGTCCCCGGGCTTGAGGCCATTGGCCACGAACCAGCCGCCAGGCAGGGGGCTGTCCAGCGTGACCTGTGTTCGCTGGAAATCCTCCTCGGAAATCTGCTGGTACGCCCAGGTAACTCCGTTGGCCCAAACCACTCCGCTTCGGGGCACCAGTACGCCGTGACGCGGTTCGCCCGGCAAACTCAGCAGGGCTGTCACGGCGGCGCCCGGCGCCAGGCGCTGCGGGTTGGGTGATACCAGGAAAAGGTAGCCGCGCCCTTGCATTTGCGGATCCACGCTGGGCGCCGGCCCCAGCATTTCCGCCGAAATTGAATTGGTCTCGTCGCCGAGGCCGAAGAGGCGGGCGCCGGTTGGGTTTGCAGACGCCGCTTCACCGGCGGGTAATTCCACTTCCACGATCGCGCTGTTCAATGCCCCGAGCGACTGCACGAAATCCGGCAAATCGTTTCGCTGGGAAATAGCGCTTCCCCAGCCCGCAAGGAGCCGCAGCCGCACCGATTGAATTTGGGCCGAGTCGTGGATTGCTGCGGCTTGCGCGGTTTGCAGCGCCCGTTCCGACGCGTTGTTTTGCGCCGTTAAGGTTTTAAGGCGAGCCAGCTCCGCCTGGGACACCTGGCCCGCCGCTTCGGCCGTGACCAGTTCGGCGACGGTTGAAGCCAGGCCCGACGGATCCAGGACGCGGCCGTACGCTTTGAGTTCGGGGGCCAATTGCGCCTCCGCCAGCGGTTCGGTCTTAAGCCCAATCGTCGGCTGCAGCTTCGCGTCAACCGTCACGATGGCTTCCCCGTTCGTCCCATGCTTCACGTGCGATTCGGGTGACGCTTTTTCAGCGGAGGCTTCCCCTCCCTTTTGTTCCTTACCCGATTCTTCTTTCTTTCCCGAGCATCCGAAGAGCAGCGCGCTCAGGCCCAACAGCGTTAACCAGGCTTTTGAGTTCATTTTTCTAGTTTGGATGCCGGCTGGTTTGTCCAGCGGGTGGGCGGAACCGAGTCGTAGACGGCCGCGGGCAATTCGAAGGGACGGTGCACCGAATCTTCCAGCGCTCCCAGCGCCTGCTGCAACTTGAGCCGGCCATCCAGCTGCGCGAGTTCCGTCGTAAGGTTTTCGAATTGCGCGTTGAGCAATTCGAGGCGGTCGACCTGGCCGGCTCGCACCTGGCCCTCGACTGATTGCAAGCGTTTGCCTTGTTCCTGCATGAGCGCCTGCAGGGTCAGCAGGTTTTCCTGCGCGATTCGCACCGATTGTGAGGCCGTATCGATCTCCACCATGACTTTTGCCTGCACCGCGTTGAACCGCGCCGCGGCTTCGCGGCGTTTGGCCTCGGCTTCCGCAATCGGCCCCCTGTTCTGGCTCAGGATGGGCAGCTCGACCACAATCCCTAGGCTCCACTTGTTGTCGCCCTGGTCGTATTGATAACCCGGCTGCAGATGCACGTCCGGGTACTGTTTGGCGATTTCCAACCGCAACGCCGATTCGCTCGCCGCGTACTCCGATAGCGCGCCCAGGATGTCCGGACGACTTTGCAGCGCGTTGCGGCGCGCTTCCCCCGAACTGAGCCGCGTAATGACCTCCATGTCCTGAAGGCCTTCAAACGTGAGCTTTATCCCGTCGAGCGCCCTCAGCGGAATTCCAATCGCCTCGGCAACCCTCGCCCGTGCCTCTGCCGTGAGTCGTTGCGCGTCGATCCGGTCCAAGCGCGCCCTGAGCAGCGCAATTCGAAACGGAACGGCTTCCGAGGCAGATACGGCTCCCGCCTGAACCTGCCCCTGCAATAGGCCCACGATTTGTTCCTGCAGTGCAATCTGCCGCTGAAGCAAAACATCCCGCTGCTCCGCTGAAGCCAAATCAATCAGGCTCAACCGCAGCGCGCTGCGCACCTGCCATGCCGCCTCCGCAACGTTGAATCGGGCCGCCATCGCGGCATGGGCGGCTTGCGCTCGCCGGTATTTTCGTTTGCCCGCCGTTTCAACCGGAACATCGATGAAGGTAAGTGGGAGCCACGGTGACGGAATAGACGTCGTCGTGTCGTAGCCCGGAGTGGCTGTGATTACCGGGTTCGGGCGCTGCGCGGCTGTGATCTGGCCGCCCAGGGCGACCGCCCATTGCGCCCTGGCCAGTTCGAGACTCGGGTGATAGTAGAATGCGGCAAAGGTCAGCTGTTCGAAATCCCACGCCTGCGCTGGCCACGCGGGAAACGGCCGGTGCAAATTTGTTTCGACAAATTCCCGTAGTCCCGGGTCGCCAAGGCTGCGCGCTTCAAGCAGCTCCGCGTTTTTTTCCGCAGACATCGGCTGCGGCTGAAACCTGGCGCAGCTTGCCAGCGCCATAACCGCGACAATAAACCACCCGCGTCTCATGCCGCTTGTTGCTCCAGCAGCGGCAGCGCGACTTTGACCATTGTGTGTTGGCCTGGCACGGATTCAATGTGTATCGAACCTTTATGTACGGAAACAATCCACTGCGCAATGCTCAATCCCAGGCCGCAACCTTCATCGCCGTTGGTGTGGGCCGGGTCACCTCGGAAGAACCGGTCGAATACGCGCGGCAACGCTTCGCGTGATATGCCCGGGCCGGTGTTGGAAATGCTCAGGAGGGCGGTGCGCGCTTCACGTTTCAGTGACATGTTAATGGTTCCGCCGGGCTTATTGTACTTCACGGCGTTATCCGCGAGATTCAGCAGCAGTTGCCGGAGCCGGTGAGCGTCCCCGGAAACGGTGCACGGCTCCCCGTTGGAAAGCGTGACGCTGATCCCGCGGTTTTCCGCGAGGATCCGCGCATCTTCGCTGCAGTCACGAACCAGCTCGTCGAATTGAACCGGTTTCAATGCCAGCGGCACCAGTCCCGCGTCGGCCCGGGCCAGCAGCGTCAAACCGTCCACAATCCGGGCTAATCGGTGCAACTCATCCAACCGGCTGAGCGCCCGCTCTCGCGCGGCCGCCCCCAACGGCTCGTTGCGCAACTCCGTTTCGGTTTCCCCGCAGAGCACTGTTATTGGAGTTTTAAGCTCATGCGAAGCGTGCAATGTGAACTCCCGCACGCGGGTAAACGAATCGTGCAGCCTTGCCGCCATGTCATTGAGAACCGACGCCAGCTGGTCCAGTTCGTCTCCATTATGCGTTCGTGGGAGTTCCTGGTTGAGGTTGCGCTCGTTCACGTTCCGCGCCGCCTCGGTCAGAGTGGCGACCGGCTCCAGCGCCTTGCGCATCAGCCACCATCCTCCGGCAATGCTTAAGATCAGTGACGGCAGGCCCAGCCAAAGCGACAGATTCAGGACCTCTTCCATCCCTTCGGACTGCTTGATGGCTTCTCCGTGGCGCTCGTGCAGTTCGTCAAACGCCAGCGCTCCCATCAGCAGTGTCGAAATCAGCAACACCGCCGAATACCAGAACGTCATTCGGGTCCGGATAGTCAAGGCTTGTTGTTCAAGAGATAACCCATGCCTCGCACCGTCTGCAGGAGTTTGGGCTCAAATTCCGCGTCGATTTTTTCGCGCAACCGTTTTATGTAGACGTCAACAAGGTTTGTGCCCGGGTCGAAATCGTAATCCCACACCTTTTCGAGAATCATCATGCGCCCGCAAAGCCGGCCGGCTGATCGCATCAGGAACTCCAGCAGCCGGTATTCGCGCGTCGTCAACTCAATCTCCGTTTGGCCGCGCCGAACCCGCCGGGTCACCGTGTCTACCATGAGATCCGCTACGCGCAGGAGCGTCGCTTTGGATTCGCTCGACCTGCGCGTGAGGGCTCGAACACGCGCCGCCAGTTCCGCCAGGGCAAACGGCTTCGGCAAGTAATCGTCCGCACCCGCGTCGAGGCCTTCCACTCGTTCGTTCACATCCCCTCTCGCGGACAACAGCAGCACGGGAACGGGGTTTCTCTCCTCGCGCCACTTCCGGACAATACTCAGCCCGTCTCGCCCCGGCAGCATGATGTCTAGGACGATTGCATCATAAGGCGTGGCGGAGGGCGCCGCTATCGCCTCGTTGCCGTCGTGGCAAACATCCACCGCGAAACCTTCCGCCTGCAATGCTTTGCGGATGAAGGATGCCGTCTTCTTCTCATCTTCCACTACCAGAACGCGCATTTCATTGCATTTAGCGAGTTCTGCGGGCATAAGGCAACTCCGGGATCATTCCTCCCCGCTCATCGCACACGGGCATTCCTGAGCGTCCCTGTTCAAAGGACGACCACGCTCGCCTTATCCTGAACTGCCCGTTTCAGTCTCATGTCATTTCCTTTAGCTCGTTGAATCTGAAAATCTTAAGGTAGATAGATGAACGGACGATGAAAACCGAATGACAAGTTTGTCATCCAAGCAGAACGACAGTGGGGAAGCTCTCACGATTGAGTGCGCTCGTGCTTTTCGACTGAGGATCCAGGAAATGACAAAGGCTACACCGCACCACGATGAAAGATCCATCCCGGCGCACGTGCGTGTGGTGGGAAACAAAAGACCCGGGCCGGGTCTGCTTTCTCTCTCAGTAACCAATCACAAATGGTCGGGTATCAATTCTCAATTTTCGTCATTGAAAATCGACCATGTTACATTTGTCACCATGCCGGATAATCCATGATAAAATCCGGCATTGAAAACGGCCGGTTATTTGCCGGCCGGGAGCAGTTCGGACACCAGGGACTTTTCTTCCTTCAGTTCCTTAATGGTCGCATCGATTTTGGAACGGCTGAATTCGCTGATCGGAAGCCCGGTGACGACTTCCAATCTCTTTCCGTCACTGCGCACTGGGAACGAACTGATAAGCCCTTTCTCGACATCATAACTGCCATCTGAGCACAGGCAGAGACTGTGCCAGTTCCCTTTGGCGGTGGGTTCGACAATGGAACGAACACTGTCCACAACCGCGTTGGCGGCGCTGGCGGCGCTGGAAGCTCCGCGCGCTTTGATGATCGCCGCCCCGCGTTGCTGCACCGAGCTGATGAAATCTCCTTTCAACCAGGCACTGTCGGTAATTGCTTGCGTCGCCGGTTTGCCGTTGATTCGGGCATTCTCGAAATCCGGGTATTGCGTCGAGGAATGGTTGCCCCAAATCGCCATGTTGCTGACCGCGGTGACATCCGTCCCGGCTTTCTTCGCCAATTGCGATTTTGCCCGGTTCTCGTCCAGGCGCGTCATTGCGAAGAAACGGTCCCGCGGCAGTTCCGGCGCGTTATTCATGGCAATCAGGCAATTCGTGTTGCATGGGTTGCCGACCACCAGGATCCGAACGTCGCTCGACGCGTTCTTTTGAATGGCTTGTCCCTGTCCAATAAAGATTTTGCCGTTGATACCCAAAAGGTCCTTGCGCTCCATGCCCGCTTTGCGCGGAACGCTGCCGACCAGCAGCGCCCAGTTCACTCCGCGAAAACCCTCATCCAGATTTGACGTTGCGACCACGCCTTTGAGCAATGGGAATGCGCAATCGTCCAGTTCCATCACGACTCCGCCCAATGCGGGCAAAGCTGGTTCGATTTCGATCAGATGCAGAATGACGCTTTGATCGGGCCCGAACATGGACCCGGACGCGATTCGGAACAAAAGTGAATATCCGATCTGGCCGGCTGCGCCGGTGACGGCGACTCGAATAGGTGCTGTGCTCATAAGTTTAACGATTTAAAACGGCCCGAATGTTTACAACTATTCCATTCTTTGCAACAGCAAAGGTCGCAGTCGGGATGTCCCGGGGCGCGTCATGACGCCGGCCCGAGTGGCTCCGTTCCATGGCTGGCTAGTCGTCCTGGTTCCGATGCGGAAGCCGTGAACGATACGTGCTCCGCAGATGGGCTGGAAATACGGGACGGCTCAAGGCAATTGTGTTGCGCGAAGGAACACCGCCGGGGAGTTCGTGGACAAGGGTTCGAGCAGGTTCAGGCTGGTTGCCGGCATTACATTGGTGCTCAATGAGACCCAATCCATGAGGTTTGTGCTGGCTTGGATGACGTAAGTTGTTCCGGGCATGCCAGAGAGCTGGACCGAAAACTGGCCGTTGGTCACGAACTCGGAGCGGGTAAAGAGCACGGGAACAGTGAAATTTGCGAACACGGAGAGCGCGTTGGCAGTGGGGACGTACACCCTCCCGTTGGCAATGGTAGGCATGGTGAACTTGATCGCCGGCCCCGGGTTATCCCGAGCCAGGTTCTGGCTGCTGTTATAGAGCTCGACCAGGGTGTTGGCATCGTAAGCGTGCAGGACCGCGGGGCCGGTTTGGTTGGCGGATGAATCGATGCCCCACACGATGCCGTTGTTAGTTCCATTGGCCGAAATGCTCAAAGACGAACCGGGATAAGCGATAGTCGCCGTCGACTTGCTGACAGGAGTCGTATTAATAACGGCATTGGAAATGGCAAAGGCTTTTACGTTGTCGCCGACCGCGCAATAATAGATGCGGTGGTTAAAATAGGCGGGCGTGACCCACATACCCGCGGTTGCGCCGGAGATTTCCTGCACAATTTGCTGATCGCCCAGGGGATTGAACTGGCCGAGGTTCTCGCGATCGAGCAGCCAAAATACTCCCGTCTTGCTGCCCGCCACCAGCAAGTGCGGATGAGCCGCGCTGCCAACCGAATCCGGCAGCAAAATCAAACCAGCCGAGCCGATATCCAGGTCGTTCAGGTTCAGATCGAGCTGATTATAAGGCGCGAAGTAATCGGCCAAACTCAGGCCTGCAGCGGTCGACAGCTTGATTACCGCATCTCCGAAATTCTGGTTATCGGCGGCAAACGTCCCGTTGCCGCTTTCGAAATAAATGTTGCCTTGCGCATCGCCGGCCGGGCCGCTGGAGCCCTGCCAAATTCCACCTGCGGATCCGTTGGGTGTGGTGTTGAAGACCCCCAGCGGTTGCAGGTTATAGGCGTCATAGGTAAAGACCCAGCCATGATAAGGTGGAAAATCCTGGTGCGAGGTAAACGTCACACACAGAACGCCGTTGTTGAGCAGCAGCGCGGGCCGGTTCATGTGTTTCCAGGGAAGGAAGGCCACGTTGCCCAAAGAATCAAAACCGTCGCCAACTCCCGGCACGGTCCCCTGGATCACGACTGGCCCGCCAAATTTCTCGGCGCCCGTGGCGACATCCAGCGCGTGAATTCGATAGACATAATTCGTCGAGGTGCCCGAAGCCTCGCGTGTTTTGGCAGCGACATAAATCGTGCCGGTTTGGGGATCGATTGCCGGCGTGCCGCTAATGCCCACTTCGGGGCCGTAGAACGACGGCGAACTCGAAGCCTGAAGGTCAATGGCCGTGCGCAACGGAGTGATTCCCGCGGCCGGGTTGATAAAGCTGACTTTCCAGAGCGGGCTGGAATTGGGACCGGCATTGCTGTCGGCGTCGAAGGCATAGACGCTGTCGTGCTCGGTCACCGCGAAGACCACGTTGTGAACGCCTTTGCCGGAAATGTTGACCTGCGGCAGCACGAGTGGCTGGGCCACCATGCACCCATCCAGGGCTTGTGAGAAAATCCGCCCGAACGCGGTCTTGTTCACATTGGCGGGGGACAGGATCGTTTCGTTGGTGTTCTGACCCGTGCGGCCGTTGTCATTGCGGCCGGTGAGCACCGCGACGAGCCCCAAAGCCGGCGAGCTCGAAGCCGTCGTGGTGAAGCTCTCGACAGGCGCGCCCCACGAAACACCCGCCGCGTTTTGGGCCGCTGCCGTGTAATAATAGGTGGTGTTGGTGGCCAAGCCCGAAACGACCTGGCTGAATCCGGCAGTTTGCGCCGCCGGCAACACGATCTGATTGGCCCACCCGGCTGGACTGGTGCCACCGTTGGAAGCGCCATAATAGATGGTCACCGTTGGAGCATCGCCCCCGGTGGAAAGCACGTTGCCCGACAGCACCGCCGTGGTGCCGGTGACATTCGAGGCAGGCAGGTTGGTCAGCGAGGCCAGCGAAATCGTTGTGGTCGTGAACGTCTCCGACGAACCCGCCCAGCCCACCCCCGCCGGATTAATCGCGACCGAGCGGAAATAGTATTTCGTGTTCGGCAAAAGGCCCGTGATGGTTTGAGAGAACGATCCCGGCTGGTAACCGAGGTACGCGTGCTGAGCCCAGGCAGCCGCGCTGGTCCCGCCATCGTTGGTCCCGTAATAGATCAAAACTTCGGGCAACGCGCCGCCCGGCGCCACCACGGTGCCCCCGACATCGGCGGTTTTAGGCTGAACCGTGGTTGCGGGCAAATTGGTGACTAGCGCTATGCTGAAACCGCCATTGGTTTGGTTGGCCGGCACGCCGCTGAGCGCGTAAATCCCGGTGGCATTCACCCCCGCCGCTTTGGTGAAGTTGACGCTAACCAGCGGCGGGACTGCGGCGCCGAACAACGCCACCAGGTTCAGTGTGGTCTGGTAAAACCGCGGGTCATTGGGAGCGCCCTGGGTAGCGCCGTTGCTCAGCGCGATGCGTTCGACGCCTTGCAGCGCGACGTTATTGACGTTGTAAAACCAATCCGCCGCATCGTAGTTCGTTGCGAAAGAACTGCCGTCGGCAAAGTTCAGGGTCATGATGCCGGAACTGCTCGACGTGGCCGCAGCCGAGTGGGCAATCACTGCCAGCCGATTGTAAACCCAGGCTGACGCGAGCGTGAGAGTGCCCGCCGCGGCCCCGGTTTCGCTGCTGAGGACCAGCGCGTTCTTTGATGTATAAGGCTGGAATTGGAACACTGTCCCATCGAAGGCGCTTTTAAAGCTGTTGTTCACCGGCAGACCATACGTGTGGCCCGGCAAACCGCTTTGATAAAACACTGTTCCTTCTCCGGGACTGAATTCCTGGGCCACGCTGTTAAACGGCGGACCTGAGGCCGTATTTTCTATGACCAGGTCACGATTGAAACCGGTGACGGTGATCGGGCTGGCCACCGCCGCCCGCAAACCGGTATCAAGCGAACCGCTGACCGCATAGATGGCCGTCGCCGGCGCGGCGGTCTTGTCAAAGGTAAGGCTTGTCAGGGGTTTGGTCGTTCCCCCCAGCAGACCAGCAATGTCAATAGTGGTCTGGTAAAACCGAGGGTTCTCCGGACCGGTCGTGTCGCTGCCGTTCGAAACGTTGATATGTCCCGGCCCAAACCACGCCACGCTGGTCGATCCGTTCATCCAGTCCGGGGCGAAGTAGGTGGTTGTAGCGGAACTTCCGTCGCTGAAGTTCAATGTCACCGTCCCCGTTTGGGTCGTGGCGTTGCAGGAATGAGCCAGGATGGCAATCCGGGAATAGGTTGCCGAGCTCGTGAGCGTCAGTGTCCCGTTGGTAAGACCCGTGGCGCTGTTTAAGACCAGCGCGTTCTTGTTGGTATACGGCTGCAACTGGAACATGGTACGGTCGCCAACCAGGCTCACAAACGCTCCGGAGGACGGCATCCCCCAGGCGTACGTGGGCAGGTCCGTTTCATAAAAAGCGTTGCCGTCGCCCGGGCACACCTCCGAGGCAAACCGAGTAAAAGGCGGGCCCGCAGCCGTCTTCTCGACGACGACGTCGAGGTTCCATCCGGTCAGGGTAACCGGGGTCATGTTTTGCGCATGGACGCCGGCTACCAAAAACAGCGCGGCTAGGGGGAACAAACTGCGTGGAAAGGTCATTTGGGTAAAACAAGGGTCAGGACACGGAAAGCACGCCAGCAGGATACCATTCCCGCTTATGAGGGTCAATTGTTCTGCTTATCTTATCTTAATTGCGACGTTTTCAACGACAGGCTTTCAGCAACTCTTCCTTGAAGCGTTCAGCAGCTTTTTCCGCGGTCCGCTGCGGGATCAGGCCTTCTTTGGCGGCAGCATTGATGGTCACCTCGCTGGCGTGTTCACTTACCGGCGCGACCCGAACCTGCACGAATGCCGGGTTCATTCCGGCAAATCCCGACCCGGCAATGGCGGAAACATGGCGTGGCCCGGGACCGCTCGTACATTGTTCAGCGACTTCTCCCATCGCTTGCAATATGCCCATGGCCTTCTCGAAAACAGTTCCCGCTTCGCGCTCGATTACCAATGACGCGGAAAATGTTTTGGTCGGCAAGAGGCGAGCGGCAATTCGCGCCCCAAGACTCGCCCCGGGCCCGGCTTTTCCACCGACCTTCCCGATCTCCCGGGCCAGGATTTCTTCCTCCGAATTACTCATACTACTAACAGATATCAAATTGTCTTGGCGTGTCCAGGGTCCGGTAAGCGCGGCTCAGAATTCCAACGCTCGGGGAGTTTGGATCGGCGCGTCTACCCTGCACAAATCTGAGGTCCCGCCTTTTGAATCCTAGACTCCCTTGCTGGAGTCTGAGCGGTACTTTATTCTGAGCCAAGTCAGCCAGGGTTGTCGGACTTTTGCGGTTGTATGCCTTGTTTATTTCCGGAAGGATCGAGGCCAGTCCGCCGGAATCAACATGCGGTTCTTGAGCAGTGCCTGCTCAAGGCGACGACGGTCCCGGCGAACCGGCTTGCATCCCGGAGAGACAATGACTCTTGAAGATCAAAAATCGGTAGTGCGGAAATACGTCGAAGCCTTTAACCGTGGCGATGTCGAAGAGGTGTGTGCTTGTTTTGAGCGCGATGCCCTCGTATACGGCGTGCTTGGATGGGGAGAGATCTCCAAGGTGCGCCCAATTTGGGAACAGCTAACGAGGAGCTTTCAAATTAACCTGCAAATCGAATCCATTATTGGCGAGGGAAAAACCGTTGCCGTGCGGTATACCGAGCGCGGGCGGTTTGTGGCAGCCTTTCGCGACGTGCCGCCAACCGGCAAGGCCTACGAAGTGATCGCGATGGAATGGTTTGAATTCGGGGAAACGGGAATTATGCGACGCTGGGGCGCGCGCGATTCCGCCGCCATCAACCGTCAGTTGGGAATTCTCGGCGCTTGACCAAGCCGCGGATCGCCGGCTTGGCCGTGGCCAGACGCGTTCAATCCTAATGCGCGGCCAGCGGGCCCATTGCCCAATGGCGCGGCCCAATTCCTTCAACACGGTTCAATCCCGCAGACATGCTGCTGCTGGGGCGGCCTGGTTTCCGTGTCAACCGCTCTGCGATACGGTATCGTGCGACTCCGGTGCCCGGAATTGAGAATCAATCGCCAGCCCTGGACCGCCTTCAACCCGCTCGACAATGTACGGCGGCCGCTGCTTCACCTCGTGATGAATCCTGCCGACGTATTCACCCAGAATGCCCAGGCAGATTAACTGGATGCCTCCCAGAAAAAACAGTCCGACAGCCAGGGTGGCAAAACCCGGCAATTCACGCCCACTGAAAAGCCGCCAGACAAAAAAGTAAGTGCCCACGGCCAAAGCCAGGCCGGCCGCGCTTAGCCCCATCAAAGTGGCGATGCGCAAGGGGGCTTCACTGAACGTGAAAAGACCGTCGGCGGCGAGCGCAACCAGCTTCCCAAAACTGTATTTCGATGCCCCCCCGGCGCGTTGTTGGCGCTCGTAAGCCAACCCGGTCTGTCGAAATCCTACGTAGCTG
>DATGLT010000071.1:0-13878 GCA_035294005.1 Verrucomicrobiia bacterium | reverse complement strand
ATCTGAACACCAACACCTATGCGTGGGGCGGGCCTTACAGCTACTATCCTCGCTCGGCGCCGAGCGGCAACGCCTTCGTTGACGCATGCTCGATTCTCACCAACCGCTACGGCAGCGGACTCAATTACCGCCCCGCCCTTGCCAGCGTCGCCAACCTCTTTAACGGCGGAGCGTTTGCGTTCGCAAACCATTCAATGGACGGCTACACCGCCGGGCCCTTCGACAATTCACCCTTTGGTTTCCGAGGCAACCCCGACCTGACCCCGACCGCGCGCGCGTCGTTTCCCTGGCCCGGCGCCGACAACACGAACCATTTCTTTTCCACCCAGGACTTCTTCGATCCCACAAAAACATCTCCCAACTTCGCGGCTCGCCTGGTAGCCACCAGCACCAATATCAGCACCTACGACCGGTACACCTTTTACAATTTGTTGAGCCAACTCGGGACCGACTCCGCCCCCGAGCCCGCGTGGAAGCTGAACCTGAATTACGACAACCGCGTTCAAGCCAATGTCAGAGGCATCGTCAGCGCGACCAACTTCATCGCGTGGCGCCCCGTTGATTTCTTCACCAACGCGGTCAATATGTTGCTGACCAATGCGGGACTGACGATCTCGTTGTCGTCATCGAATCTGCAGGTTTATCCCACGAATTTCTACACGCCCAGCGTTCACCGGATGCTGCAACTCGCCGCAAATATCTATGACGCCTCGACCAACCGGGCGCTGGTGGCCGGCCAAACCAATGCGTTCTTCCCTTCGGTGTTTCGGCCCATTTTCCGTTCCGTCCGGACCGGCACGAACACCATTATCGTGATTGCCGGTTACCGGGAAGTGCTGGACGCCCAGTTCGCCGACGTGCGCACGGCCCCGACCATGGTCGACTTGTCCGCCCCGAATCCGCCTGTAACCCTTTTCAAACCGATCGGAACCCCGTTTATCCCCGGCGCTGAGAAGAACGAGTTGATGGTGCTGGGCGTGCCGCTGATCATCGGGGCCAAAAAGGATCTGCCCAACTTCAATGAATTGGCCATGGAAACGCAGGTTTTCATTTCGCGCCTGCTCGAATTCCGCCGCGCCCCGGGAGATTCCAAGGGACCGGTCATTCAAACAAACCAGATGTACATCGTCGGCATCAGCAACTCGTTTGGTTTGGAGGCGTGGAATTCCTACAAGACGGCTTACCCGCGGGACCTTGAGTTGATCGCCAGCGTCAGCGTCGCCTCAATCATGACGAATGAGACCGGCTCGCTTACCCCGATGTACAGCAACCGTGTTTTCGAGGGGCAAACGATGAATATTCCCCGGGGAACCTGGAATGGTTGGATTAACCCCAATCAGGCCAGCTACTCGATGAAGCTGCCGTTCGGCACCACGAATAATTTCCGCTTTCTCACCAATTCAACCTACGTGCCCGGACCGCCCTGGTTCACTCCTGAGACGCACGAATTCCAGCGCGGGCTCGGATTTTATGTGCCTCATTGGTGGCTGAACCTGAACACACGGCTGCAATTTATCCTGGTGGACAAGGGAGTCCTCCCGAACCGGATCATTGATTTCGTCAATATCAATCATTGGGAACGGACCATCGATCTCACTACAAAGCTGACAGAAAACACGACCGCTGCCGTTAATCCCGGCGACTACAAAAACCCCGCCAATGAATGGCTGACGAATCGGGTGGGGAATTCAACGTTAGTGAGCTCTCCGACTTACGGGATCGTGAATCAGATCCAGGTCGGGCTCAACGGCACAACCGATTGGCAAAGCTACAGCCAGGATCCGTACGGCGGCCAGGACGCCGAATCAGCCGTCGACGGGTTCCGCTACAACCTGATGAATGCGGGGCCGATTTACGCCAAGGACATCGGCAAAACGTTTTATAAGTCCAACGTGTTCTATGCCCCGTTTGCGCCGTACCGCCCGATCTATGTGCACACGACCTGGCAGGCAAATGATCCCCTGGTTCACTACACGGCCGGCGATCTCGTCGACAGCGTGAACTTCGATGAAACCAACCGGGTCAACTTCACACACCTGGGCATCCCGAATATCGGCCAGATTAATCAGCGCTACCGTCCCTGGGGCGGCAACCCGCTCAACTCGGATCCTCTCACGGACTACCAGGTCGCCGTCAAAGACCCCTATGTCACCCGTTCAGATGATTGGGATTTTCCGACCAACAAATACCCGAGCATCGGCTGGCTTGGGCGCGTCCACCGCGGCACTCCCTGGCAGACGGTTTTCCTGAAATCAACCAACACGATGCTGACCACCGGCACTCTGCCCATCAGCCTCCTGAATTGGGCCAAGTGGACCGGCAACCCAACAACCATTGCCATCCCTGCCCTGACGAACATGGTCTCGCTGGACTCGGTTACGAACATCATCCTCTCCAAGCTGGCCTACTTCGATACAGGCAACCGCGGTTTGCTTACGATCAATGATGCCATTTTTACTTCGCCTACAAACGACTGGCATCTGCCGGATCTGTTCACGGCGGCCATTAATGACAATGCGACCCGCGGCCAGCTCTCGGTGAATCAAACAAATCTCGCGGCATGGTCAGCGGTCTTGAGCGGAGTCAACGTGTTGCCCAATGTGACTACCAATTCCTTTATTCTGCCCGACGGGGCAGACCCGCTGCATCGGGTTCAGTTTATGCTAAATGGCATTAACAATGCCCGGACCAATTTCCCGAATAAAGCCTTCGGCCGGCTGGGCGACATCCTGGCGGCTCCGGAGCTGACCATGAACTCGCCGTTCCTCATCTCGACGAATCGCGCCGTTCTCAACGACGCGGTTGTCGAACGCATCCCGCAGCAGATCCTTGGGTTGTTGCATGGCGGCGACCAACCGCCCCGTTTTGTAATCTACTCCTACGGGCAGGCGTTGAAACCCGCGCCCAAATCCTTATACACCGTCAGCGGCCCGTTCTTCGGGTTGTGCACCAATTACCAAATCACCGCGGAAGTAGCCACGCGCGCCGTTGTGCGGGTCGACGGAGCGCCAACTCGACCGCGCGCCGTGGTCGAAAGCTTCAACGTCCTCCCGCCGGATTGACCCCCATTGCATCCGGCCCGGCGAAAACCTCAATTCCGTAGTGGCACCTCGGCAGAGCGCCGCACTTTTTCCACCATCAACCGCGGGGCTCTAACGAACCCTACCATTCCCTCCAATTTCTCCGCCCTCCAACACCGCGCCGTCGCCGGAATTAAACAACCTCCTCTCCCCAACCCTCTCCACTGCGGAGGAGAGGGAGAACCGCCCCGTATATTCCATCCTGAACCCACTCTCAAATCCAATCCCGAAGGGATTCTCGAAAATAGCCCAATGCTTCAGCATTGGGTAAACCCGACCCACTCCCCAAGTCCCGAAGGGACGGCTGAACCGCCGCACACTCTCAGCCGTCCCTTCGGGACTGATTCCAAACGACCGCCGTACCCAACGCTGAAGCGTTGGGCTATTCTCAGCTGTCCCTCCGGGACAAACCCCTCGTTTTGCAACAGTGACGGCGGGACTCTAATGAACCCGATCATTCCCTCCAATTTCTCCGCCCTCCAACACCGCGCGGTCGCCGGAATTAAACAACCTCCTCTCCTCCGCGGAGGAGAGGGAGAACCGCCCGGTGTATTCCATCCTGAATGCATTCTCAAATCTCATCCCGAAGGGATTCTCGAAAATAGCCTAATGCTTCAGCATTGGGTAAACCCGACCCACTCCCCAAGTCCCGAAGGGACGGCTGACCCGCCGCTCGCTCTCAGCCGTCCCTTCGGGACTGATTCCAAACGACCGCCGTACCCAACGCTAAAGCGTTGGGCTATTCTCAGGTGTCCCTCCGGGACAAACCCCTCGTTTTGCAACGGTGACGGCGTGGATCTATCGAGATCCCGTTACACGTTTCATTGCCATTCTCAACCCTGTCTGATTAACTAGACTCGTATTTATGCGCTGGCGACCTTGGATGTGGCTCTCCCTAAGCATGCTGTGCTTCATGGCAGCTGTTTATTTCTGGCACATGGGAGACGAATGGGCTGCGGAAAAACAAAAGGCTTCGCATTCGAACGGCACCAATCCGCCACAGCCTTCGGGCCCGGTTCCCAAAACCGCCAATCACTCGAGCGTTTCACCTGCGGCCTGGCCTTTAAAACTCCTGAGCGACGCCGGCCACGTCAACTCCATCCCTCAAAACAACGCCGCCGACACAAATCATCTTTCCCCCACGGCTTATCGGCTCAGCAACACCAAAGCTCCCCTCTCTCAACTCACCCATAGCGATAACGCCATCCTGTTGCAGAACGCACTGATCGACACCTCCAAACGAGGCGGAGTCTCCATTCCTGATTCCCTGCGTTCTCAGGGTGATCCCGGCACATACATCGTTCAATCCCGCGGCGCGTTGAACGACAGCTTCCGTTCGTTGCTCAGGAATGCCGGCGCCACGGTCGTCTCCTACGTGCCGAACAATGCTTACCTGGTGCGCGCTCCTCAGCCGGTTGCGCAGCAATTGCAAGGTGACCCGCAAACCCAAACGGTGTTGCCTTACGAACCGTATTACAAACTGAAACCGTCGCTGCTGGCACTGGCTGTCCAGCAACAACCGATGCCTGATGACGCCGTGCTCAACGTGCTGGTCTTTGCCGATGCCCACGACAGCGCGGTTGATTCGCTGCAAAAACTGGGCGCTCAACTCGTCGGCGAAGGTCGATCGCCTTTCGGCCCGGTGCTTACCGTGCGTCCCCCATCCACCAGCCTGGCCGCCATCGCTGCCCTGTCCTCCGTTCAGGAAGTCGAACCCGCCCGTCCCCGCCGACTCGCCAATGACCTGAGCCGCGTCTCGCTTGGAATTTCTTCCGATACTCAGACCAGCACAAATTACCTGGACCTGTCCGGCCAGGGGATCGAAGTGGCCGTGGCGGATACCGGCATCGACGCCACGCACCCGGATCTGACGGGGCGGGTTCTTTTTGATGTGGCGCCCAACGGCCTGGATACAAACGGCCACGGCACCCACGTTGCCGGGGTGATTGCCGGCAGCGGAGTTCAATCGCCTTCGGTCACCAACGCCATTGGCTCGCTCAATCCCGGCGTCGGCACTCAATACCGCGGAAAAGCTCCCTCGGCCACGTTGTTCTCCATGAAGTTCACCCAACCGGACTGGTACCTGCAGGAAACCGCCGCCCGGACCAATGCTCTGATCTCCAACAATTCGTGGACCTACGGCGTGGCGGACTACGACCTGGCCGCCGCCGACTACGATGCCGCCGTGCGCGATTCACTCCCGGAAGTCACCGGGTCCCAGCCCCTGATTTACGTCTTTCCTTCGGGCAATGAAGGCACGGCAACCAGCATCGACCTGGGCAATGACGGCGGATCGGGCGGAAACGCCGATACCGTTGAATCGCCCGGCACCGCCAAAAATGTCATCACGGTAGGCGCGGTCGAACAATTCCGGAACGTGACCAACTCGACAACGCTGTGCGATCCGACGTTTGGCTGCACGACCAATCAGCCGTGGTTGCCCAGCACCGATTCCAGCAACCAGGTCGCCGGATTCTCCGGCCGCGGCAACGTCGGGATCGGCATCGAAGGCGATTCAGGACGATTCAAGCCCGACGTGGTCGCGCCGGGCACATTCGTCGTTTCAACCCGCTCGGGGCAGTGGGATGAAACGGCCTATTATAATCCGACCAATTACGCGACGGATTCGTCCCAGCTGCTGACCTTGTCACCCTTTTCGACCTATAACTCGGTCATCTTCGTTCCCGCAACGGCGGTGCAACTGATCATCGATGCCAATGCAGTGGCTCCCGTGATTCCGTTGACCATCACCGTGGACTCGGGGTCCGGCAAGTTCACCGGCGTTAACAAGGTTTCCATTCCGCCGGCCGGCGCTCTTTCGCCCCTGGACACGTTCTGGACTTTTTCCATCACCAACAACACCGGCCAGACGGTCACGTTCGACTGGCAAACCACGCTGGTCACAACCAACAACCAGGGCGATTTCTTCCAGGTCCTCAGCAACATGAACGATTCGCTGGGCAAGTACTACCGGTACGAGTCCGGCACCAGCATCGCTTCGGCGGCCGTTTCAGGAATGCTCGCGTTGATGGAGGAGTTCTTCGCGGTGCGAATGCACGTGACCAACAGCCCCGCCATGATGAAGGCCCTCGTCATCAATGGCGCCCGCTCGCTCAGCACGGAGTACGATTTCCAGGTTCGCAGTTCCATTAATTACCAGGGCTGGGGACAGGTGTTCCTTCCAAACAGTTTGCCGGGAACCTTATCCAACCTGACAACCACCGCCGGCTCGAGCGCCCCGATGTTCCTCTTCGATCAGGACCCTCTCAAGGCGCTTGCTACCGGCCAGAGCCACACACGGTTTTTCTCGCTTTCCCCCGACGGCCAGAACCAGCCGTTGCGCGTGACTCTCGCCTGGACCGATCCCCCGGGCAACCCTGCGGCAAGCGTCAAGCTGGTCAACGACCTCGACCTCGTCGTGACCAACCTTGACACCGGCGACGTCTTCTTCGGCAATGACATTATGTCAGGCAGCCAGTTCAACCTGGCCTGGGACACCAATTCTCTGCCGAAAGTCGACGTGGTGAACAACGTCGAGAACGTTTACCTCAAACAACCGCTGGGTACGAATTATTCTGTCACCGTGATTGGCCACCGCGTCAATGTCAACGCGGTGACGGCTAATCCCGACGACGTGGTCCAGGATTACGCGCTGGTCGTCTCCAGCGGGGACGGGGCTTTTGGCGACGCGCTGACCTTAACCACGGATCCCGGCAAAACCTTCACCCTGGATGTTCCGAACGTGTTTTACATGACAAACACGTTCCCGAACGATCCCGAAAACCCGATCTCCGGCGGCTTGTTGTTGCACCAGCATGTCGGGGCGAACACGCCGTTGCTGGGCACCAACACGATTGCTTTGCTCAATGATGCAAATGCCCAAATCACGCTCGGCATGACTAACCAGTGGCATTTTTACGTCGTGTCCAACGAATTTGGTTATACAAACGTTTCCTTCGTGACGTTCATGCCGCCCGACCTCGCCGTCCCCCGCATGGGCGTGACCAATTATAATAACGTGAATAACGCGGACCGGCCCGAAGCGGACATCGACATGTATGTGTCCACCGATCCCACAATCACAAATCTCAACCCGCTCGCCGTTTCGAACGCCTTGAAATCCGTTGGACCTGGCGGCACCGAAGTCATCGTCAGGAGCGACGCCCTGCCACGCTCGGTCTACTACGTCGGGATCAAATCCGAGGACCAGCAGGCGGCCGAATATTCGTTCCTGGGAGTTTTCAGTTTGTTGCCGCCGAGCGAGGGGGATTCCAAGGGCAACGTTTACATGCGAGGGATTCCGATTCCAGCGGTGATTCCGCCCGGCGTTCCGCCGCGGCCTCAAGCCGCGATCGTCTTGGGCATCGATATCCAGCAGATCCGGGTCCGTCGCGTGATCGTCACCAACACGTTTACCCATTCTCTGCCCGGCCAGTTGCTGGGCAACCTCAGCCATAACACCAAGGCGGTGGTGCTCAACAATCACACCTGCGCGCTCGATCTGAACGGCAACTGCTACACCAACCGGCACGATTACATTTACGAAGATAACAACGAGCATAACGTGCCGTTCTCCCGTCCTTCCGACGGTCCGGGAAGCCTGCGCGATTTCATCGGCGAACAAGGCCTGGGCGTCTGGCTGTTAAGCATGGTGAACAGCTTCCCCGCGGGAACCGGAGAGGTCGATCGGCTCACGATCAAGTTGGAGCCCCAAAACCTGAGCACCAACGGTGTGTTAGTTGATCTGTTGCCAAATTCGTGGTTCTACGATTCGATCGATGTTCCCGGCGATGCCACGAACCTGACGGTTTGTGTTTCCGGCAACACCGCTCCCATTGACCTTTATATTTCCCGAGAAGGGCCGCCGACGCAGACCAGCTTTGATTATCACCTGCGCGTCTCGCCGCCCGGCGCCTGCCTATCCGCCACCATTTACGATCAGCCGCCGCTCCGGGCAGGACGCTATTACGTCGGTGTTTTTAACCCCACCTTCATCGTTCAGCATATCCGCGTCAGGGCCGAACTGTTTATAAATCCGTTCTCCATTTCGTCCTCGGTGGCGGGGGCCGGGGGACCCGTGACCATCAAGGACGACGCCGTCACTTACGCGTACCTGACCAACAACACGGACCTGCCGATCTCCTCGCTGGATGTGGCCATGTTGCTCAGCGACCCGCGCGTTTCCGATCTCGCCATCACTCTCATCAGCCCTAACGGGACGCGTGTGCTCCTGTTCGAAAACCGTGGGGCTAACTCAACCAACGGCCTGGGCAGTTTCGGGTCGTCGAGCGGCTTCCCTGCGATGACGTCGTTTTACACCAACAATTTCGATGATGTCGCCACGGGTCCCTACTCCGCGGGAACCTATTTCGACGGTTGGACGGTGCTCAGCAACAGGGTCTATGTGTATCCGGAGTTGCCGGCACCCTGGCTGAGCAATAACGTCGTTATCCTGGGCGATGGCGCCATCATTAATAACCTGCCGACCACCAACTCGGATACCTTTACTCTGAGCTTTGAAGCGGCCCACACGCCCTTCCTGGCCGGCACCGTCGCCTGGTGGCCCTTCGACGGTGATGGGTCGGACCTCGTCGGCGGCTTGAACGGGTTGCTGCTGGGCGACGTGATTTTCGATCCCGCCGGCAAAGTGAACCAGGACATGGTGACCGACGGCCTGGCCGCGCGCATGATCGTGCCCGCCGCACCCAAGCTCAACGTCGGCCAGGGAAAAGGATTTACTGTGGAAGGTTGGATCCGGCCGCTGCAGGTGCCCATCAACGCTCCTATTTTCCAATGGGTCTCGCCACTCCCGCTGGGCAACAACGGAGTCGAACTCGGAATTGCAACTGACGGCAGCCTCTTCGGCGATATCTGGGATACCGGCCGCACTTTACACTCGGTTCAAACCGGCGTCGGCGCGATCACCAATGCCGGTTGGCAGCACATCGCGCTCACTTACGACGCGGCCTCGTTGACCGGCCGGATTTACACCAACGGCGTGCTTGCCGTCGCCCAGGTCATTTCAACCACCAACTTTGTTCCCGAAACCTCCGGCAACCTGTTCTTTGCCTGGGACGGACGGGCGGTGCAGAACGAGGATTTCGGCGGCTTCGACGGCGGAATGGACGAGTTCGGCCTGTATAACCGCGCCCTCTCCGATTGCGAGATCGCCGGTATCTTTAAGGCAGGTTCCAACGGCAAATATGGCACCAACGTTTTGTCCTGCCCCGTCACGGGCCAGGTGCAACTTGTGACCTCTTCAGGGGTCGTGAACGCCAGCTTCACCAACGGCATCACGTGGGGAACGAATGTGATTTCGTTTTCAACCACTCCGCCGGCGCTCACCCCCATCATCGTCACGGCCTCGGACCCGAATCTCGCGGTGGACAATTTCGTTCTGTCCGGCCTCACAACCAATTTCGTTAACGGGCAGATGAATTTCACCGACAACACAAACCTTGCGTTGGTGCCCATCAAGTTTGCGCCGGCGCCCTACAGCGTCTCCAACACGCCTCCAGTGGTGATTCTTACCAATGACTTTGCGGCCGCATTCCCCGGACTATACCCGACCAACAGCACGCTGCCGGGCACGCCGAACGGCGGCGCCATCGGCACCCGCAATTGGACGGTGGTCAATGCCCCGGTCACGGTCATCAGTAACGCGCAGGTGGCCGCCAGCGGGACCAGCGCAGTAGCTCTGGGCAGCGGCGGTGTGCAATGCGCTCTCCCGACGTACCCCGGCGGGCGCTATCGCCTTACCTATTCGGTGCGAGGACCGGGTATGGTCAGCTGGTGGAACGGCGATATCGAACCGCTGAGCCATCGCGCCTGGGACCTTATCGGCGGCAACAACGGCGCATTCATCAACGGCGCAACCAACTCGACCGCCGGGTTCGTCAATGCCATTCGCGATACAACGGCGCTGTCATTCCCCGGCCTGGCCGCGTCCAACAACCTGGCTTCCAAAATCGAGCTCGGTGACCCCGCCAACCTTCGCCTGACCAATTCGTTCACTATCGAAGGCTGGATCAAACCGTCGGTAGTTAATTCGTTCACCATGGAACAAACCGAACAATTGTTCTTCCGCGGCGACAGCCGCCAGTGCCTCGATCCTTATTATCTGGGCCTTGAACGCGTGACCTCAGACCACCTCGACGTCATTTTCCACATCGAAGACAGCACGACCGGGGATTGCGGCGTCATTCTCGAAACCGCCAACCAGCCCGTCATCGCCGGACAGTGGCAGCACATTGCGGCCGTATTCGATTCCCACGTGTTGTGGGCCACCAACGCGCCCTGGCCTACGAACGAACTGCGACTCTACGTCAACGGTCAGCAATTGCTGCCGCAAAACGGGGACGTGTTCCTTGAAAACCCGCCGGGCGTGACATTCGTTAATTCCGAGTTTACCGGCCAGTTTCCGTTTGCCGACCTGGATCCCTCTTTCAGCCCCGGGGTTTCCATTGGCAATCGGAGCCGGAACGACTATTCCGAACCGTTCAACGGAATGATTGACGAGTTGTCGGTTTACGGCCGCGCTCTCACCGGCCCTGAAATCGCGGCGATCGCCGCAGCCGGCGTCAACGGCAAAGCCGATTTCAGCTTGCCCCCCGCCCAGAGCCTGGCCAAGGTCGCCGTCCTTGCCGATAACGTTCAGATCGATGCCGGCCTGGGCGACAACTCTCAATGGACTACCCACACCGTCGATTTCACCGCGGATGCGACGAATGTGGTTCTGACGCTGCAGAGTTTGTTGCCTGGAACTTTGATCAGCGGACTGAGCTTAACTCAAATGCCCGCCGAGCTGAATTATCAGCCGGAAACTTCGCTCGACATTCTTAACGGCGAAAACGCCAAAGGCGTTTGGACCCTCGAAATCCTCGATAACCGCGCCGGGGCGAATGTCCCGCCATTAACCGCTTCCCTGCTGAACTGGCAGCTCAATTTCGTTCTGCAGCCCAGCAATCCTCCCCCGGTGATCCACCTCGAGCACGGAATCATCTACACCAACACACTGGTCGCCGGAGCGGTCCAGAACCTTGTCGTGGATTACCCGCTTTGGGCCGCCAACGCGACAAACGTCCTGGTCTCCGCGGCCGACCGCAATCTTGGAACTCCGCTGCCGGTCGCCGTTCTTTGGGACCCCATCAACAGGGCCCCCAATTCCAACGCCAAAGCCATTGTCTGGCCACCGAACAATTCTGGAAACAAGGTGCTGTTCAGCCCGGCCGACATTGTGCCCGGTTTGCCCTACTACATCAGCATCACCAATCCGAATCCGACTGCCGTGACGTTTGCCTACGGCGTCTGGTTCGATGTTCCGAAGCTCCAGAACTGCACAGTCTCATCTAATTTCGTCGCGCAAGCTGGAATTCCGAGGTACTTCGAGTTCGATGTTCCCACCAACGCGGCTCAAGGCGCCGTGTCGCAGTCGGTCATGTTTTACCTGACCGGGGTTCAAAGCAATTACACGGGCCTGGACAGTAACGTCGTGGTCGTCCTCAGCGAGACGCTCCCGCTGCCCGACCTCAGCCACTACGACTACATCACCACCCAACCGCGCACAAACGACGATATCCTGATGCTGGTCACCAATACGACTCCGTTCCCAATCCAGACCAACACCTGGTACGTTGGTGTGTTCAACACGTCGGCCACCAACGTGCCTTTTGTCGCCGAGGCCTGCGTCAGTCCCACTTACCCGAGCATTATTCCGCTCACCAACAACGTGCCGTTCGTTGCAGGGCCCACCAACGCCTTCGTCGCGCCGCCAGGGCCGCCTCGCCAGTTTTTCTTCCAATTCGAGGTGACCAACGAGGTGGACGCAATCCTGTTCGAGATGTACAACCTCTCGGGAAATGCTGACCTGGTCCTGCAAAAAGATGTCCCGCCGACCATGCCGCCGTACTATGACGGCAGTTTCCAACCGTTCACCAACTGGGAACAGATCGTGGAGCGCGTCTCCCCGGACGTCCCGAGCCTGGTCGGCACATGGTATGCCGGCATTTACAATAACGAATCGACCAACGTGACGTACTCGGTGCGCGCTTCCCTGTCCAGCGGAGGCGTGCTCTCCAGCATCCAGGAACCACCCGCAGCGACCGTCTCGTCCCTCCCCTTCGGTACCGGCGGTTTGCTCAGCTGGTACTCCGTGGAAGGCGAGTACTATCAAATCCAAACCACGCCGCCCGGGAACATCAATTGGCAGCCGCTGCCGGGCGGACTCATCCGCGCCACCACGCCCTTGACCACCTTTATCGTGCCTATTGCTTCGGCCAAGTTCGCGCTCTATCGCATCATCCATCTGTCGTCGCTCAATTTGCCGTTGGCGCCGTTGCAGATCGAGCGCTGGACTAATAACACCGTGCGCATCAGCTGGGGCAGTGGCGTCGTGAATGGCATTTTGCAGTACGCCAACTCGCCGTTGGGTCCGTGGTTCAATGCAAACCTCCCGGTTACACTGGTCGGCCCACAATACATCACCTACGACATCATCCGGTCGACTCCGCGATTCTATCGACTCCTCCAGTAGAGCCAGTGTGCGTTGTCTCAGCTGTTGAAATAACCTCCCCGGTAAAGAGGCGGACAAAACGCAAAAGAAGCGTCGAATTGGGCGCCTTGCCTCGGCGGCTACCCCGGCCCGGCAGCTTTCTCAACTGTCTGCACACCCAAAAGTTTTATTCGTCTTGCCGGGCTGGTTGTGCTCAAATGGCTCTGTACAGATGCGTGGGCGCGTCCTGATCTGGCTTCTGCTGAGCGGCACTTTGGGGGTGATTGTATGGCGCTGGCTTGCTTGCGACGAAGAATTGGCGGGATCTAAAGTCTCCGATTCACGCAAGCCCGCCGCAGCCCAAAATCAATCCGCAAGCGATTCCTGTGTTTTGCCCCAGAGGGCGCCCCCCGCACACCAGGTTTTGAGCGGGAAAACCCAATTCCGCTTGTCCAACACAACCCGGCCTTTGAAGGAACTCATGTCCGACCCGCGAGCGATCCTGCTGGAAAACGCGCTGGTGGACACACGGTTGCCGGTCCAGTTCGATTTTCCACCGAACCTCAAGCCAGACGCAGGTCCCGGGGCATATCTCGTCCAGTCAGCGCATGGCTTGAATGATGCCTTCCGCGACGCCTTATCGCGGCAGCATGCGGTTTGGATCGCTTACATCCCAAACAACGCCTGCCTGGTTCAGATCCAGGGAACTGCGGCTGAGCAACTTCGTGCCGACCCAAACATCAGCGCCGTCCTGCCTTATGAACCCTACTACAAACTGAAGACGCCGCTTTTGCAGGAACTGCTCGGCGGCAAGGATCCAGGTGCGCCGCAGGATATTCGCGCGTTGCTTTTTGAAAACATGTCCGAGGAAACCATCAACGAACTGGGCCGGGCGGGACTGGAGTTGTCGGCAATCGAAAGTTCGCCGTTCGGAATTGTCGTCCGATTCGCCTGCCCGCCGGGGCACCTGGCATGGGTTGCAAGATTACCGGGCGTTCAGGAAATTGAACCGGCTCGGGCCCGGGTTGCCGCGGTCGACCTGACACGCGCCACCCTCGGTATCGCGGCTGACTCCATCGCCACTTCGAATTACCTTGGCCTAACCGGATCAAACGTCCTCGTGAATGTGAACGACTCCGGTGTCGATACCAACCAACCGGACCTGATGGGACGGGTTTCCTGGGATATTCCATCCAGCGGAGTGGACAATGACGGCCATGGCACACATGTGGCCGGAATCGTTGCCGGGAGCGGCGCGCAATCGCTCACGGTGAGCAACGCGCCCGGTTCTTCGATGCCGCCGAGCGC
>DATGLT010000070.1:0-5318 GCA_035294005.1 Verrucomicrobiia bacterium | reverse complement strand
TTATCGACGGTGGCCATGTTGCTCGAACCGGCGAATGCGGAATTAGTGTACTGGCCACTGGCTGGACCGTAATAAACCTGGTACGCGACCACGTCCGGATCCGGATCCATGTCCCATTCCCACGTCAATGAATCAGCGCGTCCCGTCCCTGCCGAACCGAGAAACCCAATTGTGACGAACAACCCTAAACTGAATCTTTTCAAATGAACTTCACCGTGAATTCCAGGCAGCGTTCCGCGGCGCTTGACCGGAGTGACTAATTAAAGCCCCAGATTGTTTGACTCTGCAAGAGGTTTTACTTTCCCATCAAGTGCTCCAACACCAATTGGTCCAGCGCGGCGTAATCCCGATTGGCGATGAGTTTTTGCGCGGCTTTTTCGTCGAAGCTGTGCGCCTTTTCCAGCAGACGCAAAAATGTTTTGCGGCTGTTGTCCAGGTGCGCGAGCCAGTGTTCCACGCGCGTGGTTCGGAACGGATGGACGTCGAAGCAGACGTATTCTCCCTTTTTGCCGTAGCCATTGCGTTCGAGGGCGCGCACCTGGTTGAAGGCGACTCGCAAATTGGCGCTGCCGAACGGTTTGTCCTGGTCGAACTTCAACCCGTTCTGATCGTTGAGGTGCAACGACCACAACTTCCCGAAGGTCATTGCGAAATCGATTTCATCGGCGGGATCCAGTCCCGCGAGAATGGCGTGCGCCGACTCAATCAGGCAACCGACGCGTTTGGGGTCGCTGGTCAGTTGCGCGATCGCCAGCGCATGGCCAATCGTGGGCAGGTAAGCGTGGTCCATCGGTTCGTTGGGCTTTGGCTCGATCGACAGCCGGATCTTTCTGTCGTGAGCAAGCATTTTATCCAGGGCTTCGACGAGAAGTTCGAAGCTGCGCCGGCCGTTTTTGGCTTCGCGCAGGTAAGTGCCTTCCCTCGCCAGCCAGAGAACAATCAGGTCAGTCCCCAGGTCATTGGCGATATCGATGCAGCGCAGTGATCGCTCGATGGCGTACTTGCGGCACTTCGGATCGTTGCTGGTGTAGGCTCCGTCCATGGTCATGGGACTGAACCACAGGCGCGGGGCGACCATTTCGGCGGCAATGCCGGCATCGCCGAGCTTTTTCTTGAGAGCCTTTGTTTCCTTGCGCAATTGTTCGCTGGATTTGCCGTCGATATCCGGCACCGCGTCGTCGTCGTGAAACATCATGGCGTCAAACCCGAGCGCTTTGAGTTGGTCGAGTTTCCAATCAAAAGATTGAGCGGGGCGAGTCGTCGGCCCGTACGGATCCTGTCCCTCGCTGATGTTCCACGGGCCAAAACAAAATTGGTATTGGTTTTTAGGCATAAGTGGCTTGACGATACCGAGAGCCATTGCGCAGGAAAGCAAAATCATTTTGACAGTGCTGCAGGGCTTATTATGCTCGTACTGTTCCGAGCAGTAGACCGTTGGAATGCGCATGCCTGCTAACGCGGAGAAAGCTCAAACGCCCGGTCGGGTGATGTTCCTCGATGGCCAGGGGGAACTTCCTATGATTGGCATATCGACAATGTGGAGCAGCGCCGAGGTTTACTTGCAGGGAGCTCACCTCACCAGTTTCCGAAAACACGGACAGGAACCGCTCACCTTCATGAGCCAATGCAGCAGATTCACCGAAGGCCAGCCCATCCGTGGAGGAGTTCCGGTTATTTTTCCCTGGTTTGGAATGCGCGAGGGAATGGGCAACCACGGCTTCGCCCGAACCAAGACTTGGGAGCTGAAAGAATTTGCTCCCGCACCGGACGGCAGTGTGAGTGTGCGGTTCCGTTTGCCGGATTGTCCTGAAGCCTCGTCTTATCCGCCGTTCACCGCTGATTACGTCATCACTGTGAGCCAGGACCTGCTCCTTCAGTTAATCGTGACCAATGACGCGGCTGAAGAACCATTGGTTTTTGAGAATTGTTTCCATACCTACTTTGAGGTCGGCGATATCACCGCAATTTCCATCCATGGTCTCAAAGGCTGTTCGTACCTCGATAAGGTCACCAATTTCGCCCAGAAAACCGAGGCCAACGACGCCATACGCATTTCATCGGAAACGGATCGAATCTACCTCAACACCGCCGGGCCAATCGAAATCCACGACCCGCGACTGGGCCGCAAAATCCTGATCGAAAAGCAGGGCTCCAATTCGACCGTGTTGTGGAATCCATGGATCGCCCGGTCGCAGCAAATGCCGGATTTCGCCAATGACGAATACCAGCGCATGGTTTGCGTTGAGACCGGGAATGTGGCCACAAACGAGGTCACCTTGCCTCCGGGCCGGACCTCAACGTTGAGCACCCGTTTGTCTATCCTTCCCTTGGAGTAGCCTGTTTTTTCGCCGGATCGGGCTCGGTTTTGTTTTTCAGGGGCAGGAAATTCCCCTGCTCGCAGCACTCAACGAAACATTCGGTCACCACTTTCAATTTTTCCCAGCGCGCGCGGATTTGCCTGGCCTCGGCTTGAGTAATCTGGTTATCCGCGGCGGCGGCCGCAACGACTGCCAGTAAGTCGGCAAATTCCTGCACGATTTCATTGGTCGCCGGGATCAGGTAGGAAGGATGCGGTTTGGCGGTTTTCGGGTTGAGCACGAAAAATCCGCCGGCCCGCTGACAAATCCACTGGATCAGGCGCGGATCTTCCGTGCACCGAAGCAGCGCGTCGATTCGGTCCAGGGGATTAGTGCTGCCACTGCCGGCTGCGGGGTCCGGAGGCTCCGCCCACTTGTAAATCATCGAAAGGGATAGCCCGAGTTGGGCGGCGACCTGCTTTGGGCTGCACTTCTGAAAAACCTCACGCAGCACTTCATGTGATTGCATGCTAAAAAGTGAAAAACCTGGCCAGGCAAGGCAAGGCTGAACTTGGCTGCAGTCACCCGACGGCGACGCTCGGCAGAGACACCACCGGATGGCGGGGTCTTACCGGTTACAAACGGCTGACCGCTTTATAGGTGCAAATCGTTTCCGTTTGAGGCTTCTTGGAGTCAATCAGATGAATGCCTTGGACTCGAGTCTTAAGCCATGGAGGTGGGCATCCCGGCCTTGCCGGTCTGTTAGTTTTCCAATTCGAGCGGTTTTGAACTTCTCGGACGGCAAAGGGACGGGTTTCTTTCTTGATAGCTTCGAACCCAAAGCTTTACCATCAGGCTCATGAATTAAAAGAGGCGCCTATGATAATCTACACAGCTTGCCTGGCTCTGGGTCTGCTCTTCGCAATCATCAGCGCGTTCGCCGGGCACCTGTTCGGCGGCCATGAGGGAGTCGACGTCGGCACCGGAGGTCATGCCGAAGCTGGTTACGATCATAGCGGCGTTCCAGGCATCTCTTTCTTCAGCCCAACAGTCCTCGCGTGTTTTGTGACGGCCTTTGGAGCTTGCGGCCTGATTCTTTCCCACATTGAAAGCACGCGCAGTGTTTGGATTAGTGCCCCTATTTCTGCCGTGGCCGGCGGGGCGATCGCGTTCGTGGCGCTGGTGATTTTCAACTGGATGTTCAGCAAAACCCAGAGCTCGAGTGAATCGCGAGTCGCCTCGCTCGCGGGGCAGACTGCTTCCATCGTCTCGCCCATTCCCATCAATGGAGTGGGTGAAATCGCCTATATCCAGGGTGGATCGCGATACACCGCGCCCGCGCGGACCGAAAGCGGCGCGGCCATTGCCGCGGGCAAGCCCGTGCGCATCACGCGAATCGTCGGCACACAGTATTTTGTCGAAGCCTTAGACTAAAAAGCCTCCTCCAACCAAGCCATTTATGATCACTCCAATCTTCTTTGCCGAAATCAGCACCACCGGCCTGGTCATTGCGGGCGTCGCCGCTGTGCTGTTCGTGTTTTTCATGATGATCGCGATTTGGGCCAATCGCTACATGAAGGTTGGTCCCAACCAGGTCCTGGTCATTTCAGGCCGTAGGCACAAGGTCACCGATCCGGATGGAACCGTGCGCGAGGTCGGTTTCAAGATTCGCAAAGGCGGCGGCGTTTTCGTTCTGCCGGTGTTTGAGAAAGTGGATGTGCTTTCTTTGGAGTTGCTGACGATCGACGTCCAGACGCCCGAGGTCTACACCAGCAAAGGCGTGCCGGTCAAAGTCGATGGCGTAGCGCAAATCAAAGTCAAAGGGGATGATGTTTCCATTTCAACGGCCGCCGAGCAGTTCCTGAGCAAGAGCACCGATGAAATCAAGAACGTTGCCACCCAGACCCTCGAAGGCCACCTGCGGGCTATCCTGGGGACGATGACCGTTGAAGATATCTACCAGAACCGCGACGCCTTTGCCTCCAAGGTCCAGGAAGTGGCCGCCGGCGACATGGCCAACATGGGGCTGGGAATTGTCAGTTTCACCATCCGCGATATCCGCGACGGCCAGGGCTATCTCGAAGCCTTGGGCAAGCCCCGCATCGCCCAGGTCAAACGCGACGCTATGATTGCCCAGGCCGAGGCCGACCGTGATTCGATGATCCGCTCTGCCCAGGCCACCCAAGCGGGCCAGGAAGCAAAATTCGCCGCGGACACCAAAATTGCCGAGGCCCAGCGCGATTACCAGATGAACGTCGCGCAATACCAGGCCTCCGTTAACCAGCGCAAAGCCGAGGCCGACCTTGCTTACGATCTGCAGAAATACAAAACCGGCCAGTTGGTCAAAGCCGAGGAAGTGCAGGTCAACATCATCGAGAAACAGAAGCAAATTGAGCTCCAGCAGCAGGAAATCCTGCGCAAACAACGCGAGCTCGAAGCCAACGTGCAAAAGCCCGCCGATGCCGAGCGGTACAAAGTCGAGACACTGGCCAATGCGCGCAAATTCCAACTGGAAGCAGAAGCGAGCGGCGCCGCAGCCGCCGCTAAAGCAACCGGCTTTGCCAACGCCGATGTGGCGAAAGCCTCGGGCCTGGCCGAAGCCGAGGCCAACAAAGCGCGCGGTTTGGCCGAAGCCGCGATTATCGAGGCCCAGGGCAAAGCGACCGCCGAAGCCATGCGCATGAAGGCCGATTCCTTCAAGCAGTACAATGAAGCCGCCGTTGTCGAAATGATCATTCGGATCCTGCCAGAAGTGGCCGGCAAGATCAGCGAGCCGCTGTCCAAGACCGAAAAGATGGTGATTGTGAACTCGGGCAACGGTGTGGGAGGCGGCGCCAGCAAGCTGACCGGCGACGTCACGCAGATTATTGCGCAACTGCCGCCGGTCATCGAGGCCCTGACCGGGATCAAATTCGAGAAGTTGCTCGAGCAGATCCCGTCGCTCAAAGCCGCTTCGACTCCGGTCGTTACGGAAATTAAACCCAGGGAGAGTCTATGATTGCTTCCATCATTGGCGGCTTG
>DATGLT010000069.1:0-7781 GCA_035294005.1 Verrucomicrobiia bacterium | reverse complement strand
ACAAACTCGTCGCCGCGCAACCTCACCTGGCGCCAGGAGGGTTGCACGCCTATGACGGGCACGTCTCCGAGCCGGACGCTTTGTTGCGAACCAAGGCGTGCGAAGCGGCGTTTGCGCCCGTGGCCGCTTTGCGCAAAACTCTTAAGAGCCTCGGACTGCCGGTGCCGCGCGTGGTCACTTCGGGCACCCCGACGTTTCCGATCCATGCAAAACGCGGCGATGTCGAATGCAGCCCGGGCACTTGCGTTTTTTGGGACGCGGGCTACTCCGGCAAATTGCGTGATTTGGACTTTCTTCCCGCAGCGCTGGTTTTAACGCGCGTCGTCAGCAAACCGGGAGGGCGCCGACTTTGCCTCGACCTTGGGCACAAAGCAGTCGCTTCGGAAATGCCCCATCCACGAGTCGTATTCCTGAATCTACCCGACGCGCAAGCAATTGCCCATAATGAGGAACACCTGGTTATCGAATCGGAACGGGCCTCGGAGTGGAATATCGGCGACTGCTTGTATGGGTTGCCCTGGCACATTTGTCCGACTGTGGCGTTGCATGCAGAAGCGGCCGTCGTGAGAGACAATAGGATCGTGGGCGCTTGGCAGGTTCGGGCCCGGGATAGAAAACTGAACTGTTAACATGCTCCTATTCGACGCCCACCTGGACCTGGCGATGAACGCGATGGAATGGAACCGCGACCTTTCTCAACCTATTGATCAAATCCGGCTTCGCGAACGAGGCCTCACGGACAAGCCCGATCGTGGCCGGAACACTGTCTGTTTTCCCGAAATGCGCCGTGGCGGAGTAGGCCTTTGCGTGGCGACGCTGATAGCCCGATTTGTCAAACCTCCAAATCGGCTGCCGGGTTGGAACAGCCCGGCCCAGGCATGGGCGCACACGCAGGGACAACTCGCGTGGTATAGAACCATGGAACAATCGGGCGAACTGGTTCAAATTACCCGCCCCGAGACACTGCGAGCTCACCTGAAGCTATGGGAGCACAAGTCCACTGGTTCGGTGTCCGGGGCCAACTCGTCGTCTAAATTCAACAAGACAAATCCAACGCGGCCCCCGATTGGATACATTCTGAGTCTGGAAGGGGCGGATTCAATCGTTGAGCTCAGTTACCTGGAACGAGCCTACGCGCAAGGCTTGCGTGCCGTCGGCCTGGCCCATTACGGCCCGGGGACCTATGCCCAGGGCACAGACGCATCGGGCGGCTTGGGCCGGAAAGGGCGGGAACTGCTGATGGAAATGGAACGGCTCGGGATTATCCTCGATGTGACACACCTGAGTGAGGATAGCTTTTGGGAAGCACTCAAACTGTTCAAAGGAAGCGTCTGGGCAAGCCACTGTAACTGTCGCGCCCTGGTGCCACACCATCGTCAACTCAGTGATGACCAGCTGAAAGCCCTCCTGGAGCGTAAAGCGATCATCGGCGTCGCTCTCGATGCCTGGATGCTGGTGCCGGGATGGATCCGCAAATCAAGCACCCCCGAGGGCACTGGGCTAAAACTCAACCGGCTGGTGGATCACATCGACCACGTTTGCCAGTTGGCAGGCAATGCGCGCCACGTGGGAATCGGCTCGGACCTGGACGGCGGTTTTGGTCTCGAGCAAACGCCGGCCGACCTTAGAACAATAGCGGACCTTGCGAGGTTACCTGAACTGTTGGCCCGCCGCGATTATTCGCAAGAAGACGTTCGCCGCATTGCGCACGGAAATTTTGTGGATTTCCTCTTGCAGCAACTCTAGAAGGGGACACGGACTTCCTCGAATTGCGGCGTTGAAGCCTAAACTTAACCGCAAGCCGACAATTGCTGCCGCGGCCTGCTACTTTCGTGTTGATCGTTCCATCACCCAGAAAACATCCGGATTGTTCGGAGAAGGAACATTCAAAGCGGTGAGTTTTCCTATCGGTGGAGTCGTTCTCCCATCGCGCCACTTGTGAATCTCGGAATGGCCGTCCGCAAACGACAACCCCCCTGCGCCGCCGTGATAGCTCCCGGGAAAATCGATAAGAGTCCATTGTGACGATTGTCCAGGCCAGCCGCTCATTGAGGTGCACCATTCGCCATCATTGATGCTGTCGCAACGTTCATCCAGAAACACAATCGTCATTGCCGGCCCTGGATTGATCACCTGGCCCATCTTTTTGTACTTGGTGTACCCGCTGCACCCGGCAAAACCGTCCGCATCAATGCTTCCAAACCAACTCAGCATCGAAATGCTTCGCTGCCGTGGAAAACTTTGCCCCTTGTAGGGTCCCGAAGGTGCCACGCACGGGTATTGAGAATCAGCGGGGCAACGCCAAATGCCCGTGCTGTTGCCGCAATACGGCCAGAGACGACTCCTTTTTACCACCACATCAACATTCCAGTTGTTTTGGTTCTGCCCGTCATTGACCGGGTTGCCGGTCCAACTCATTTCAAAATCATAAGGTATCCAGTCGCTATCAAGGTATCCCCAAGCGGTCGGGATCTTGTCCCCGTTGTCCTCGGAATACATGCGCCAGGCCAGCATCATCTGCTTGCCATTGTTCATGCACTGGATTCCTTGCGCTTTGAGTTTTGCGTGGGAAAGCGACGGCAGAAGCATGGCCGCCAGGATCGCTATGATCGCGATGACCACGAGTAATTCGATCAGCGTGAACCCATCCCGGCTCGAGCCCTTTGCCTCCTGCGCGTTGTCTTGGAACGCGCGCGGCAGAGTCGCCTTCGCCCGGGTGGTTCGCTGCGTCAACCCGAGCCACCGTTCCTCGCCCGGCGATAAAGCCCGCGCCGGCCCGCATAAAAGTAAAACATTCTTGAGCGCCATCGCTAAAAAGTCCGCAACAGGACTGAAAGGGTTTGTGAATGGACCCTCGCACAGCAGCCGGGTAAATGTCAAGCTGTTGATAGACCTTGCGCAAAGCTAACCCAAGTTCCAGCGGGCTGCTGAGCCTTGCGGGAACTGTCTATTTCGGGCCTGGACCGGGAACGGCATTCAAAAGCGTAATGACTTCGTCGTCCGTCGTTTGCGGGAAAGAATCGTAATAGCGCCCAACAGCATCGAATTCAGGATCGATGTGCATGACCTCAACTTTATCGGCGACGCGTTCGAGCCTTTGAACCGCACCGGAAGAGCCGATCGGAGCGGCAACGATCACACTTCGGGCACCTTGCTTCCACGCGGATTTTACCGCCGCTTCCGTAGTGGCTCCCGTCGCCAACCCGTCGTCGACAAGCAATACCGCCCGGGATCGAATCTCAAGAATATGAGGAAATCTCGATTGATAGCTCCTGAGCCGACCTTGCTCTTCCTCGATTACTCGGTCCAATTCTTCGTAGGAGGCGGGATCTGTTCCGAGCGAATTCTGGTCCAACACAACCACATCCTGCTCAGCCATGGCGCCAAGAGCAAATTCCCGGCAAAGAGGGTGTCCAATTTTGCGAACGATGAGGACGCTCAGGGGCAGGTCCAGGACGTGAGAAACTTCGGCGGCCACTACCACCCCCCCTCGCGGCAAGCCAAGGACCAAGTCAACGTTCACCGGCCGCGTCTTCAGCCAGTTCCCCAGTTTACGACCGGCATCTTCCCGTGACTCGAACATCGATTAAATTTCGGCCGGGCTGAAACAAAAATCAAATCAGGCCGGCAGTTAGGAGCCTGTAATCCGCGGCTGTTATCCATGCGTTTACGCGCAGTTTCGATCGCTCGGATTAAGAGGTGACAAGGGTGCCAACTTTATCTCCTGAAACAACGCGTTTCAGGTTATGCGGGCGGAACAGATCAAAGACGATGATCGGCATTTTATTATCCATGCACAGCGAGAAGGCCGTGGAATCCATGACCTTGAGCTGGCGCTGCAGCGCGTCCAGGTAAGTAATCTGTTCGAACCGCTTGGCTTTAGGATTGGTCTTCGGATCGCTGTCGTAGATTCCATCGACTTTGGTTGCCTTGAGAATGACTTCGGCTCCGATTTCGTTGGCCCGCAACGCGGCGGCCGTATCGGTCGAGAAATAAGGGTTTCCCGTTCCGCCGCCAAAGATCACCACCCTGCCCTTCTCAAGATGGCGCACCGCGCGGCGCCGAATGAATGGCTCGGCCACCTGCGCCATGGAGATGGCGCTCTGGACACGAGTTGCAACCCCTATCTTCTCAAGCGAATCCTGCAGCGCCAAGGCATTGATAACGGTCGCCAACATCCCCATGTAATCGCCCGTGGCCCGTTCGATGCCCCGCTCGCTTCCTTTGAGACCCCTGAATATATTGCCGCCGCCGACCACGACCACAACCTGCACACCGAGCTCGCGCACCTCGCCAATTTGCCGCGCCATATCCTGCACGGCTTCTGCCGAAATGCTCACACCGCTGTCGCCCCCCAGCGCTTCGCCGCTCAGTTTAAGCAGAATCCGCCCGTACTTGGCGCGTTGGGTTTTTTTCATGAGATGATCAATGTGCTCGGCTCGGCTGGTTTGTAACAGCCGACGGCAGCAAGGTCAAATGAGACTTGAGAGTTGTTGGTGAATGGTTGAGAGGCAGAGAACATTTGTCACGCCCTGGCAGACCGAGACTTAACGAGATTCTCGGAACCCGAATAACCCCAGCCGGCGGTCGGAACGCGCCGGCCGCTCTCAACCTCAACCTTCGGCCGCCAACTAACTGGCGACCGCCTCGCCGACCTGGAAACGGACGAACCGCCTAACGGTGATCTGGTCGCCCAATTGTTTGCCGATTGAGCCGATGTGTTCCTTCACCGAGATCTCGGAATTCTTTTTTACGAATCCTTGATCCACCAAGCAATAAGTCTGGTAAAATTTCTCGAGTTTTCCCTCCACAATCTTGGCGATTGCCTGGGGCGGCTTGTTTTTGACCTGCTCGGAAGCGATCTCCTTTTCCTTGGCCAGCACATCGGCAGGAACCTGCTCACGCGAGACCACGAAAGGGTGTCCGGCCGCGATTTGAAGCGTGATGTCCTTTACCAGCTGTTTGAAGTCCTCGGACGCGACGGTCGATTCTTTTTCCGTTCCAACCTCAACCAGCACACCGACTTTGCCTCCGGTGTGGATGTAGGCGGCGACCATGCCGCTGCCGCTCACCTCCATGCGCGCATTGCGCGGGATTTGAATGTTTTCGCGAATTTTGGCGACCATGGACACGCGGTCCGCCTCAAAGTCAGTTTTCGGGTCAGCAGCGAGCCGCTTGGCAACGTCGTCGGCGAAAGCCTTGAACATCTCGTTGCGGGCCACAAAATCGGTCTGGCAGTTCACCTCCACAAGCACTCCAAGACGCCCGTCCGGCGCGATGTATTTTGCCACCAAACCCTCCCGGGCCTCGCGTCCACCCTTGTTGGTGGCCGTCACGGCGCCTTTCTTGCGCAGGATGTCCACCGCAACCTGTATATCCCCGTTTGACTCGGTGAGCGCCTTCTTGCAGTCCATCAACCCGGCGCCGGTCATTTCCCGCAGTTTAGCGACCGCGGCCGCAGTAATTTCAGCCATAAATTTATTTAAGAGTTCGTATTTGGGATCAAAGATTAACGGACCGCGTCCTTGCGCGGTCCGTTCCGGCCAATGGCAACAAAACTAGGGTGCGGGGGCCGATGCGACCGCCGGTTGGGCGGCTTGCGGCACAACAGGGGTTTCCGCGGCCGGCGCTGGAGCCGCAGCCTGAGGTTCCTCGAGGCTCTTGCGCCGGGCGTACTTCGCTTCATATTCGGCGTGTCCCTGGGTGATGACCTGGCCAATCGTGGCGAGGATCATGCGCACGGAACGAATCGCGTCGTCATTGCCGGCGATAGGGAAATCCACAAGGTCCGGATCACAATTTGTATCGACAATCGCCACCACGGGAATTTTGAGCCGGCGCGCCTCCGCCACCGCGTTGTGTTCGCGCTTGATGTCCACCACGAACATTGCGCCGGGAAGTTTGTCCATGGTACGAATGCCGTCGAAAAACTTTACGAGTCGCGCAGCTTCGCGGCGAATCACCGACTGCTCCTGCTTGACGTAATTGTTCAGCGTCCCATCGGTTTCCATCTTTTCGATCTGCTTCAGGCGTCCGATCGAACGTTTGATCGTAGCGAAATTGGTCAATGTCCCGCCGAGCCAGCGTTCGGTAACAAAATACTGGCCGCATTCCCTGGCGGTTTCTCTCACAGCCTGCTGAGCCTGCTTTTTGGTTCCAACAAAAAGCACTTTGCCTCCCCTGCGAACCGTGTCGCCCAGGTAGTTACAAGCCGCTTCCAACTGGTTCAGCGTCTTGCTCAGGTCGATGATATGGATGCCGTTACGCGCGTCGAAAATGAAAGGCTTCATCTTCGGATTCCAGCGCTTGGTTTGATGCCCAAAGTGGACGCCGGCGTCCAACAATTCCTTTACTCCAATACTAATCACAATTTTCCTTTTGTTAAAAGCCCGTCTTCAGACGGACCATCCCGCGGAACACGGGATTAATTACGGTGTTGTTATGGCCACCTCATCCATCCGGTTGAGGAAGATTACGGCCGTTCTCCCTACCTGGGCTGGTCATGTCATCCACGCCCCAGGAAGGGCCCAGCAAAGTATCAGAAGAGAGTGTGCTGGCAACCCCTATTTTGAGTTGAGTCAAGGGTCCGGCAAGTTGAACCCCATGCCCATTCCGCCGGGACCGCTCATATCGGCGGTAGGGAACCAGAACCGTTTGCTCCGCTCGAGTTTGTCAGCGGTCCGGGTATTCACAACTTCAAGGTGAAGGTCACCAAATAGAAGGTGTCCCCTGAGGTTGTGGCGCGTGGAAAGGGCCCGAGTGGCGATCGAGGGCCCGACCTGACCGGAATAGTCATTCCGCGCCAAATCAGCCTCCATAAACACCAAAGTGCCAGCGGGCTGAAAGAACTTGGAAGTGTCGCTTTCGTGACACAGGCAACAATTCATCGCGTAACTGTAATCGCGATTGTGGAGCTCCCCGCCAAAGATTGGAGAGACGGGCGCCGTGGGCAACCGGGCCCCTGTGCCCAGGATAATTTTGTCCGTCGGGCACATATACACCGCGGGTGTTTTGAGATAAGGATACAGCTGGCCTGAGGTTAAGTCGCCGGGCCGCGAGGACAGCCAATCCAGGAAAAAGGGCATCCGGCCCTTGTTATCCAATGAGTAGGTGGCTGCTCCCAAACTGAGTTGTCTCAGGTTGTTCTTGCAAGCAACCGCCCGGCCGGTCTCTTTGGCCCGCGACATAGCCGGCAGCAAAAGCGCGGCCAAAATGGCTATTACCGCGATCACCACCATGAGTTCGATCAGCGTGAAGGCGAAGCGATCCTTCAGAGACGCTGACAAACCGCATGAAACACGAGCAGACACAGAGCGCCAGTTGATACGGGCTTCTGTCCAAAGTATCTGATTTGCCCAACACGGAGTCAACAGAGTTCATAGGGTGGATTGATCAGAACAAATGCGCTAAGGCGTCTCCCGAGAATCGGGCAACGTGGCGCCGGGTGAAGCTGACGACTGAGAATCCGGGCGGTTGTTGGGTGCAAAGGATTTTTTGGGCGCATCACCCCGCAAGGCACGATACTGGCCAAGAGGAGAACGGTAACCGGGTTTGCTGGTCGAGATTGCAAGCCAAAGCATTACCGCCAGCATCAATACTACGTACCAAAATTGATAATTGATCGGGAGGGTGGCCGGAGTTCGGAGTAAGACCAAGCAGTGAGCGTGAGGATCGAACGAAATCCCGTGAAAGACCGAGAAATCCGAGGCGGCATGAAATCCGATTGGGAAAGCAAGCTCACCATGGACGCTGAAGATTGCCGCCAAGCACGTTCCCCAGAG
>DATGLT010000068.1:0-9601 GCA_035294005.1 Verrucomicrobiia bacterium | reverse complement strand
GCTATCGCACCGAGACCATCACATTGGGTCCAATCGGGCCATTCAAGACCACCGCACCTGACAACATTGGCCTGGGCTTTTGGACCCACCAGTTTCAAGGCGCGGTGTACTGGTATCCCAGGCCCGATCAGAGCTTAGCAGTTATGGCCGCTCTGACATATGAGATCAATGGAAACCAGCAAGGGTTCGATATTACACCAGGCGAGCATCTCACTCTCAATTGGGGCTTGAGCAAGAACTTCCCGCTGACCAGCAATGAAAGCCTGGTGCTCGAAGTCGGTCCAGCCGGTTATGATAGTTGGCAGGTCACCGACGATACCGGCAGCAACGCCCGCAATCCCAACGTGCATGACCAGGTTCACGGCGTTGGTGGACAAATAGGAGTCACGTACGCTCCCTGGAATGTCACCTTGGATTTTTCGTATTTCTACGAGTTTTACGCCGTGGACCGTTTCCAGGGTCAATCCTTGAGCATCAACCTGGGCTTTGCGTTTTAGTCCGTAGCCAACCAAATCAATTAACCGACAAGAGAGGGATCTGCGAAACATGATGCGCGTAAATTTAACACTATGAACCCTCCCATTGTTGGGACGGCCACGTTTGCCTGTGTGTTCGGCGCGGCCCTCTTAGGGATGCGCCTTCGCGCCTTGCTGCCCGAGCATCACCTGAGCACGGATTCCAAGGAAGCAGTCCGAATTGGCATGGGCCTGCTGGCCACGATGACCGCCCTGCTCCTCGGGTTGCTCATTGCATCGGCCAAAAGTTCTTACGATACGCGGAAAAGCGAGTTGATTGAGATGGCGGCTAAGATCGCTTTTCTTGATCAGGCGCTTGCCAATTACGGACCCGAGACGCAAAACGTTCGCGGGTTGTTGAGCCAGGCGGTCGAATCTGCGATGGCTCGAATTTGGCAAGAAAGCCGGCAGCGCCCCAGCTCTGGCGATTCGGGAAAATCCTGGAACACGGTGATGCCCAAAGCCATTCAGGATCTCCTTCCGAAGGACGATGCGCAACGCACCTTTAAGGCTCAGGCGGCTGCGACCCTCGCCGAACTCGGCCAGATGCGGTGCCTGCTTCTTGAACAGGTTGACACTTCGATTTCCGCGAGGGTGCTCATCGTCCTCATCAGCTGGCTGGCGATCATTTTTGGCAGCGTCGGATTGTTTGCCCCTCCAAATTCCACCGTTCTCATCTCGTTGCTGCTGGTGGCAGTTTCCGTGTCCGTCTCGATCTTGCTGATACTTGAACTGGACCAACCTTTTGGCGGGTTAATTTCTATTTCCAGCCAGCCCATCCGCGGCGTTTTGAATCATTTCCAATGACCAACGATAAAACCCCGATACCACGATCACGACAAACCATGAAATCCTCGCAACGTCTTGCGTTAAGCGCGGCCATCGCCGGCGCCTCCACTCTTCCCCAACTCGCTTTAGCCGGTGGGTTTTCCCTTTACGAAATCTCAACGCCCGATGTTGGCCTGGCCTCGGCAGGCTATGCGGCACGCGCTCAGGATGCCTCCACGGTATATAAGAATCCCGCTGGGATGAGCCTCTTGGATGGACCTCAGGTGCAGGCGGGTGCGCAATTGACCTATGGCAACGTCACCTTCTCCAAGAACGACAATACCGGTCCCCTCCTGGGATCAGACAACGGCGGCAACGCCGTCGGGGCTCTGCCAGGCGCCAGCCTTTTCCTGACGCACCAATTGTCGGACCGCTTCGCGGTGGGCTTTGGGACCTTTTCCAGTTTCGGGCTGGCATCGAAGTATAACTCCGATTGGGTTGGCCGTTATTACATCCAGCAAGGTGCCCTGCTCGGCGTGAGCCTGATGCCCGCGGCCAGCTTCAAGGCCACCGACTGGCTTTCAGTCGGGGCCGGTCTCAATGCAATGTACGGATACCTCGACAACAAAGTGGCGGTGCGAACTGCGGGCGCTGGAGATGGTCAGATGAAGATCCAGGATTCAACCTGGGGCTTTGGCGGCGACGCCGGCATCCTGGTCGAGCCGGTGAAGGGCACGAGGATCGGTGTTACGTACGTGTCGCCTGTGAAGCTGGATTTTAAGGCGACACCAAGTTTTAGTAATCTCGGAATTCTGGGCAACCAGCCCATTTTCAGCAGCCCGCCGCAACTGAATCTGGGTATGACGGTCCCACAATCTGTAATGCTCAGCGCCTACCATGAGCTGAATGCCAAATGGGCTGTGATGGCTAATGTCGGCTGGCAAAACTGGAGCCAGTTCGGAAAAGTGGACGTGGGAGTCGACTCGGCCAATCCTCAGAGCCTTACCGCCAACCTTAATTACCAGGACACCTGGCACGGAGCAATTGGAGCCCAATATCACGCCTCAGACAAATGGCAGTTTTCAGGTGGTTTCGCTTATGACAGTTCCTCGGTAAGCGACGCAAATCGCACGCTTTCTGCTCCGATGGGTGAGGCGTACCGAATTGGCGTTGGCGCGCAGTATCAACTGAGCGAGAAATTGAATCTCGGTGCGGCCTATGAGTTCATGTGGGGCGGGGATATGCCAGTGACACAGAATTCTACCTACCGAGGCAACGTGTCTGGCGGGTTCAATGGCACCTGGTTCTCTTTCTTCACACTGAACGCGAGTTGGAAGTTCTAGGCACCTTTTGGCCTTATGATGTTTGCGCAATTTCAAAAACTCCCAACAGATTGAACTTTGGCTCCAATCTTGGATGAGCTATCAGGGCTATTTGCTGTTTGCGATGGAGACCGCCGGAGCGGCGATCATCTTGCGGGTCGGTGTTCCCATCTACCGCCAGATCTTGCTCGACGTGTCGAGCCATGTGCCACGGGTGCAGACCATTGGCTGGGCCACGTTGGCGATCGTGCTCATCCAGTCTGGTTACTGGGGCCGCTTGTTGTTTCCTTCTGCGTCGCCTCGAGGAAAGCACATTGTATTGGCTCACGCGGTTCTATTCCTGGCGCGGTTAAGCTTTATTTTTGGCGCCTCGATATTCTCGATGACTTTTTTCCTGCGTTTTGACGAACTCCACTTAACGCCTTTGCGGCTCGGTATCCTGATGGCGGTGCTATTTTCCCTATTCTGTTACACGCAGGAATTGGAACGACTTGGGCGCCGGTTTTACCCCGGCGAATTAAAGGATGAGCCCGCTGATACCTGCAATCGGCCGCTCACGAATTCCCAATTAAAAGCCTTTTATGAAGATTAACCCGTTCCTGGTGTGCATCATCGTTCTCAGCGCAAGGAATTATGCGGGCGCAATAGAAACTGCTCCTCAGTTTGACGGCCTCACCACCCCGCCTCCATCAATGCCACCTCAGCGCGGCGCCGCTAACCTCGAGAAGTTGGTCGAATCGGTAGCACTTTACCCTGATCCGCTGATCGCCGTCTTGCTGCCGGCAGCAGCATACCCGGTCGAAGTTGTCCAGGCAGCGCGTTTCGTAGCTGACACCAACAACCTCGCAACACTCGACAATCAGTTGTGGGACGAGAACGTCAAAGCGGTGGCCAGATTTCCTTCGGTGATACAGAAAATGAGCGATGAACTGGGATGGACCGTGGAGCTTGGGCAGGCTTTTGTCGAACAGCCGTTGGAAGTGATGGATGTTATCCAGTCCCTGCGCTCCAAGGCACAGTCAGCGGGAACGCTTCAAACGACGCCGCAGCAGGTGGTGATCGTCACGAACGCAGTCGTAGAAAGGACCTATGAGACTCAGATAGTATATGTGACCAATACGGTCGTTCAAATCGTGCCGGCAAGTCCGCAGTTGATTTATGTGCCGGTATACAGCCCCGCGATCGTTTATTATCCTCCGCCGACCTACGTCTACAACCCGATGGCACCGGTCATTGTATTTGGGGCCGGGATTGCGGTTGGTGCGATTATCGCCAACAATCACTGTAACTGGTATTATGGCGGCGTTTACCGCGGTCCCAGTGGCGTAGTTGTCTGGGGTGGCGGTTATGGTCGTTACCCTTACTATCCACCGCCTCCACGCTACCGTCCGCCACCGTACTATCCACCACCAGGATATCGTCCGCCGCCGCCGGGTTACCGGCCACCAGGCTACCCCCCGCGAGACTCTCTGCCGCCAGGCCGGTCCACGCCTTATGCCTCGCAGCAATGGCAACCAGACCAGAACCGGTTGCGCCAGAGCGGCACGTCCGGCAGCGCAGCGGCTTCGATCGCCACCATGGAGGCCAGGGGTTGGGGTTCCGCAAGCAGTCCCAACTCAACCCCGCCGGGCTTGTCAACTCGCCCCGCGGTGTCTACCGGGAGCACCGGCTCACGGCCTAACCCCGCTCCGGTCGGGACTCGCCCTTCCACTGGTGCCATTGGGAGCCGACCCAATAACGCAAGTAATCCGGCCGCTAATCAACAGCCAACCCGGCTCCCGGCCTCAGTCGGGATCACCGATCGCGGCACTGGTGTGTCGCGTCCCGCGTCGAGCGGGTCAACCCGGCAAATCACTGGAACTGCGCCCTCCGGGAGCGCGTTTGGCGATTTAAGCAGCGGGGCTGGGGCGCGGGACTCCAGCAACCGAGGCGCGGTTAGTCGTGGAACCAACAGCGGCTCCACCCATGGCCGCAGCACTAGTCGTCGATGAACATTAGAAAACGCCAATCTCTCCTATGAAGATTTGCTCTATGACACCCATCAAATTGTTCTTTCACGCCATCGGAGGTCATGAACTGGTTTTTGCGTTAGCCCTTTGGTCAGCGGTCGGTGCTACCGCAGCCGAAACCAGCAGGACTTTCGCAAGCCCTGAAGCCGCAGTCGCGGCGCTCGTAACTGCCGTTGACTCGCAGGATGCCAGCGCCATCCGAGACCTTTTCGGCCCTGTGGCCACTGAACTAGAGAACCGTGATGAAGTTCAAGCTGCCAACGAACACATAGCCTTTGCCAGGGCACTAAACAAGGCTGCGCGTATTGCGCGTCAATCAGAGTCTCGATGTGTTCTCGAAGTGGGTGATCAAAACTGGCCTTTTCCGATTCCCATCATTAAGAGGGATGGCCAATGGTTTTTCGACACAGAAGCAGGCAAGGAGGAATTGCTCAATCGAAGAATCGGCAGGAACGAGTTGGCCACTCTCGCGGTTATGCGCGCGTGTGTGCAGGCCCAACGCGAATACGCCACCCGCGACCACGATGATGACGAAGTGCTCGAGTTCGCACAGAAGTTTATCAGCACACCCGGCACGAAGGACGGACTTTATTGGCCACCCGACCTGGATGGCGAGATTAGTCCGCTCGGGCCCCTCGTGGCGAACGCGCAGCGGCTGGGTTACAAACACCAACCCCAGGATCCCCAACCGTCGCCCGAGCCATTTCACGGATACTTTTTCAAGGTCCTGACAAGTCAGGGCAAACATGCGCCTGGCGGCAAACACACCTACATCATCAACGGAAACATGATCGCGGGATTCGCGTTCGTTGCCTGGCCTGCTTCGTACGGAGAGAGCGGTATTATGACCTTCATAGTCAACCAGCAAGGCCGAGTTTATCAAAAGGACCTTGGCCAACGGACGATAAAATCCGCCGCGTCGATGCAAGCCTATGACCCCGATGATGCCTGGGCGGTCTCGCCGGATTAAACGTCGAAACCGATCAACCAAACGGAACCTCAACAAATAAAACCCGAATGATCCCTTGAACATTATGAAACAAACGACATTGCCTCCACACAGATTCGATCAGGTAAGACGCAGGTTGGCGCTGCTGACGCATGCCGCATCAATAGCATGCGCGATTGGATTACCGACCATCGCCTTGGTTGGGTGTTCGAGCTCGCCGAAGGTTTACACTCAGCCTAAACCTGGTGCCGACTTCACTCGCTATCACACTTTCGCGCTGATGCCGTTGCCGACTACGGGGCCAGCGACTGACCCAGGACTCATGTTACGCGTGGCCGAACCTGCTCGTCGTGCGGCCGTTGAGGCTCTCACAGCCAAAGGACTCATCAAGACGGATCCTGACAAGGCAGATCTCGCAATCAATCTTCGGGGCCAATTCCTGCCCAAAGTCGCGGTCACTCAGTATGGTTACGTTCCTGGTCCTGGCTTTGCCCGCAGGGGTGGGTATGTGGGAGCATATGCCGGTGTGGACGTGAACAACTACGAGGAACGCACCCTCACCGTTGAGGTATTTGACAACCACACAAAAGAACTGACTTGGGTGGGATGGAGCAAGCGCGATACGACCGGGGAGGTGGATGTTGAAAAACTTCAGAGCTCAATCCGCGGGATTCTGTCTCAGCTCCCGGCTGGTGCAGCCGCAACCCCGCGTTGAAGATTTTTAATCCCAAGCCAATGACCAAGGTCATGCTCCTGTTTTGCACCGGAAGGCTTTGCAGCCTTGCTCTCTTGCGCGCTTGCATCGTGCCTGTTGGTGCCACCTGGTTGATCCTCGGGCTGACGGGGTGTAAAGGCCTTGTTCAATCGGGCTCTAGCAGCTTTGCCTCGGTGACAATCCAGCATCGTTCATCTGACGAAATCCAGGGAGTCGCTGCGCAAGTATTTCGAGAAAATGGCTACTCGGCTCGCGTGCCAGATGCGGGGAAAATCTACTTCGAAAAAGAGGGGAGCCGCGCCAACAGCCTTGCCTACAATGGCGTTGTAGGCACCCATTACGGAGCCCAAACCCTCGTACGCGTCAAAGCTGAAATTGTCGAATTGGATAGCGGCGGCCACCGTCTCCAGTGCCAGGCTTACATGGTGCGCAATCCGGGAGATTCCTTCTTCGAAGATGAAACCCGGCTAAGCAACTTGCGCAGCGGTCCCTACCAGAACCTGTTGGAGGAGATCGCCAAGCGATTGAAATAAACGGTTAACCAAAACAAATATATGATGAGAAATGAAATACTACTGCTCGTAACCGCCGGTTTTCTAGGCGTAGAACTGGCAACGCAAGCCGATATTCTCGAACTGAAAAACGGTGGCATCCTCAACGGCAAATACGCCGGCGGCACTGCCGGCACCTTGCGATTCGACACCAGCGGCGGCCAGCAAATAATAGAGACATCGCAAGCTGTCGCGCTCACGTTTACCACGCCCGCGCCTGTGGCTGCCCCTCCCGCTCCCGCACCTGCCCCCGTTCCCACGGCGGCACCAAGTTCAGTAACTCTGTCCGCGGGAACGACCTTGCTGGTACGGATGATGGACAGCGTTTCTTCCAGGAACGGGGCCGGCAGTCCCTTCACAACTCGGTTGGAATATGACCTTGGAGTGGGTGGAGCTGTTGCGCTCAAGGGCGGCACCATTATTTATGGCCGGGTAGCGAGTTCCACTCAGGCTGGCCGAGCGGTCGGCAGGTCGACACTCGATCTGCGGCTGGCACAGATAGTCGTTAACGGCCAACCAATGCCCATCATTACCAGTGGGTACCAGGCGGCGGGCCAAGCCTCGATTGCGAAAGCTGCAAAAGGGGCAGCAGCCGGGGCCGCGATCGGTGCCATCGCAGGTGATGCCGGCAAGGGCGCAGCCATTGGCGCCACCGCCGGGGCGCTCACCCGGGGACAAACCATTACGATTTCGCCGGGAACACTTCTCGAATTCACCTTGATGCAGCCGGTAACCATTCTTGTTCCGAACTGAGCTTTTCCTCGATCGGCAAATCTCCAACTTAAATTTTCCATTTTTGACACGTATGAAAACCGCAACATTAAAACTTACTTGCACTGCTGTTATGATCGCCTTAACCGGGGCCTGCGCTCTGGCGCAAACGTCTGAAAAAACGTCTCTGGCGCCTTCCGCCGAGCAGCCCGATGCCGGCAATTTGCGGGCGTTCATCGAACTCGCCCGGTCGGATCTCAAAACCCAAAAAACCCTTATTATCGCCGAAAATCTCCCCCTGACCGAGGAGCAAGGCGTCGAGTTTTGGCCTCTTCACCGCGAATACGAAGCGGAACTCAGCAAGCTCAACGACCAGAAGCTCGCTCTAATTGTGCGCTACTCCAAAAACTACGAGACCTTGACCGAAAAAGAAGCAGCCGAACTGGCGAATGCCAGCTTCGATATCGAAGTGAAGAAGACTGATTTGAAACGGAAGTATTTTAAACGATTTCAGAAAGCGATTCCCGCGACAAAGGCAGCCCGTTTCTTCCAGCTCGAAAACCAAATTAATCTCGCCGTCGATCTGCAAGTGGCATCGGCTTTGCCATTAATCAAATAGCGCCAGAACGCCGTGAAAAACGCAGCCGCGAAAACATTCCTGCCGGCGAGTATAGCGCTCACCCTGTTTCTGATCGGTTGTGCCACTCAGAACGGCAACCCGGCGCATGCCCGGGCAAACAAAGGCTACGTTGATTTCCACGCCGATTCCGCGGCGGACTTGTGGTGGGAAGTCAAACGATTCGATGATCACGCGCAAAGCTTCACAACCCTGTTCTCGCAATTTAAACCAGTTCCAAATGGCATTTTGCGCCTGGAGCTTGCGCCTGGTCACTATCATTTGCAGGTCAGGTTTCAAAATCGCGCTGTGCTGGAACCGATGGAAACTGAGGTAGACGTCGAGAATGGGTTGATTACGCCGGTCCGCGTAGCGTTCAAGGCCGGCGGCATCTCAATCATTGAGAGCAAGAGCACCAGTATTGGCAGCACAGCGTACGGCAGGTACGGCCGCCGAACGAAAATCGAGAGTTCTCAAAATCCGACCTATGAAGCAATGGCTTTCCCTGAGCCACCCGTAGCATACCGGCTAAAAGAGCAGATGCCCTATGCTCGCTAAGTCAATAAAGCAGGTGAGTCGGCGCTTCCTCTCATTTATCACTATTCGCTCGTTACTCATCACTAACCACTGGTCACTGGCCACTCGGCACTCGCCATTCTTTCTAAGTCTCCTGCTCATCCTGATTCTAGCTTTGGTGCCAGGCTGCAACGTCTTACGAGCGCCTCAGAATGTCGTAACGACGTTTGTACCCAGAGGCAATATGCCACCGCCAGATCCACTGGAGCTGCAGGTGAAAATTGAACGTTTTACGGACAATTTTTCCCTCCAGACAGCCCAGGCGTTGGAAGATTACGCTAATAAGTCCGCATCCGAAGCATCCAAGGTCGAGGCTCTTCGACTCAGACTATTGTCCGCATCCGCTGTGACCAGCATCGCCAGCGGTCCCAATCCGAGCGCGAACCTGTTGGACATGGTGGCCATCGTCACACTCAGCCGGATGGCGGTTGAAGACCGTTGGCTGAAGTCTGCTGAACGGCCAGCGCTCCAGCCGTGGCTGGCGGCCAGCCGAGAATTGGAGACCAACGTCTGGCAACTCGCCGCCAGCGAACTGAAACCGGCCTACATCGAGGAACTCCACGAAACGATTGGCCGGTGGAGCGTTCAAAATCCCGAAGCCCGCAGCACTTTTTTTGCCCGGCCGCAGGAGTTTGCTTCCGCAGTAGTACCCAAGGGCAAGGTTGGAACTGATGTGAACAGCGTCTTTGGCATGGTAAACCTGGATCCGACAGCCGGGCTCGATCCGGCTGTGCGCGAAGTCACCAAGACGAGGCTCCTTGCGGAGCGCGCGATGTTTACGTTCCAGCGTATGCCCTTTCTCCTGCGTCTTCAAACGGAGCTCTTGGCGTACCGGTTAACCGACCAACCCGAGGTGCGCCTGGCGCTCA
>DATGLT010000067.1:0-11831 GCA_035294005.1 Verrucomicrobiia bacterium | reverse complement strand
TCCAGCTTCATGATTCCCGTTGCAAGCGAGGCCAGCGCGGTGCCGATGGCGCCTAGAGCCACTCCCAAAGCCGCCACTACACCCACATCCAATTTGCTGAGGTTGGCCGGCTTGGCTCCAGGGCCGGGTTTATCGACGCTTGCAATCTGTGTCGCGGCTGCCGCGAGTTGATCGGAAGCAGCCGCATCGGCCGCTGCCGCCCGCTTGGCAATCTGTTCCTCAATAACCCGAACGAATTTCTTGTAGGGAGCCCAAAAAGCCTGGCGGATGCTGATGGGATTATCGATGATCTTGGCAATCGTGGCGTCCCAATCGCGTCCTTTGCGGTCATAGAAAACCCCGTTGCGGCCCGCCATCAGGTTGTCGGAATCGCCGTCGGTGAAGGCCGCGACGATTTGCAGCTTTTCCCCGGTCGATTTGCGCGAGCAATCGCAATAAGCCAGGTACGCTCCTGCGAGGCCCGCCATCAGAGCATGCCGGCTTGGATCTTCGACCGTCATACACAGCTCGCAGCTGCGCTGATCCAGGTAAAGTGTTCCTGCCTGGAATATCGCTTTGTCGCGGCGCGAATAAAAATCACGGAACGAGACAAAGTTGTTCACCAGTTTGTAAAGGTCTCGATAATAGCGGATCAGCTTATCCACAGCGACAATGGCATCGGATTCGGGTTTGAGCGCCTGGTCACGCGCTATCAATGCGGCAATCGTCGCTTTGCTGTTTCCCGCCAACAATTCGCGCACCCTGGGCAAGCCGAGTTTCTCGACCAACGCGCCGGCCTTGGACGATATCCACGCCTGATACGGAGCGAACTTGGAACCAACCTGGGCCCAATCCGCCTCGGTAAGCGAGGAACTGCCGTTCAGAATGGGGCGAATCACTTCGGCCTGGAATCGGCCCATTGCCGCCCTCCACGCAGGATTGATCCCTTCGTTGAGCGGCAGCGGTTTTGCCGGCGCCACTTGCGCAAGGGGAAAGCCGGAGATCTCGGCGGAAGCCAAGGTCAGGTCTTTCCCGGTAAATACCAGGTATTCCTTTTCTTCGCGGTTCAAGGCATTGACTGCGCGAGGGTCAAATTCCGCGAGTTTGCAGCGCGTGAAATAATCTTCGACTTTCGGGCGGATCGCCTGAAGAGCGGCCGCCGCGGAGAGCGTGGAGGTTCCCAGGGGAAGAACGGAGGGATCGATTTCGGCGCGTTTCCACCAATCGGAGAACGCCTGGGCTTCCTGGAAGAAAAGATCCAGTTTAGCCTGGTTGATTCCAGGTTTGCCGCTCCGATCCAGCTCGGGTCCAAGGCAGGCGATGATGTCGTTAATGACGGCCTTGGTAATGTCGTCCTCGGCTGAATCGGCTGGAACGATGCCATCCCCGTTGAAGTGCGTTTGGGCGAAAATTCGCGCCGTGTCGGCCGTGTGCTCCAACGTGATGACGGAAGCGTCTTTCTCGCCCAGGTTAGTGAGAATCTGTTTGGCGGATGCCAGCAGCTGCTTGCCTTCCGGGGAGGCTCCGTTAATGGAGCTCAGCGGCAAACTTGGCGAGCTCTTTACCAATTCATCCGGACTGATCAGGCATGATCCGGCCCATTTCACGGCAGCAATCAATTCGGGGGGCCGGATTCGGCCGTCTTTATCCGTATCGATCAGGCTCAGGGTCTTTGAATCAAATTCCAGGCCGCTGGTGGGACAGGCCAAAGCGACCCAGAGTTTTTGATCCAGCTCGTCCAGCGACATCAGGTCGGCGCCGGTATCCAGTCGAACCTGATCGAACCCGCCAGCCCTGAAAAAACGCCATGAATGGTTTGAACCCATAAAATGCCCTTCGCTGATTGGACGCGAGTGTAATGAAAGCACCGCAGAAGGCAAACCCTGCAATCGGACGGACCTGAAAACTTCAATGATGGCGCCCTTTCCCGAGCGGCCGCTATGGTGTCGCCAGGGTTCGCGAAAGCACCTGCGCGAGGTTCTCAGCGACGGCCGCGCTTTGTTTCTGAAGCCGCATTAATCCGGAGATTTTCCCGGGAGACTTCAGGATGTGAAAGAAGAGCTTCACTGCATCGACTCGCAGCTCGGGCGTCATGACTTTGTTAAAATCCAAAACGAGGTCTTCGTGGGCCGTATCGAGGATCGCGCGCACAATGGCCACAGGGATGTCCTTCTCCCGGCAGAGGTCATAAATAAGGCAGGACTCCATCTCGACGGCATCGGCTTGGGTTTTTATGAACAGATCCTGCTTTTGGCGGGCGGTGGAGAGCACCGACTCGGCACACACAAAACGAGCGGGTGTCGCCCCGGCGTTTTCGAGCCTGAACTGCAGCCTTTTGTCCGCCGCCCGGTAAACCACCCGTCCGGACGAAAGGCACGGGTTGAGGCCGCCCGCAAACCCCGACGTGATCACCTGGTCCGGGCAATACCGAGTAAGCGCCTCCCGCACGGCTGTCAGGGCATTGGCGCGGCCCATGCCGGTCACAAGGATTTGGATGTCGGAACGGCCCGCAGCGAGGCGGACGAACGGTTTTGCTTCCTGCTTTACGGCGAAGCACACGAGCGTGACTTGTCCCTGCGACACCATGAGGAGCTGAAGTCCTTACTTGAGGCCGCCTAACCGATCGCGCCAGATCTGATACAAGACCACCGTCGCCTTGACGTCGCGCAGGCAGTATTCGGCAATCTCACGGAAGCGGCCTTCCGTCATCAGCGAGTTCACATCGCGCCCGGTAACTCCCTGGCTTTTGGGAGATTCAATGCCGAAAGCCTTGCAATAAAAGTCGAGGTTAAACCGGCGCGCCGCCCCTTCGCGGCCGCTGACACCATAAAACGTCAACTGTTCGGCCAGGTCGCAATGAGGCTCGGTCTGATAACGGTACCCGAGCCAGTCTTTTCTCGATATGGGCACATTGAGCACAGCCGATCGCAAATACAGAAACGGAACGTCGAAGCCGCGCCCATTAAATGTCACGATGTGATCATAATGCCGCGCCACATCCCAAAATGCGGTGAGCATTTCTATTTCGTCCACGCAGGGCACAAATTCGACCGGACCGGCTTCGCTGGCGTCGTCCTCGTAATCTTCGGCGGTGAACAGGACCTGGCCGCGGGAGGTTTCAGCGTTGAGCATGGCAATGCAAACAACCTGCGCGGTAAAGGGCCAGAGGTTGAACTGCTGGAGAATTTCGTCGCGCCGGGTCTGCCGAGCGGCTTCATCGGCAATCTTTTCGCAATCCCGGAACAGATATTCCTGCTGGGACTCGTCAAAATGGTCCACCGGCAGAGCTGATGTTTCGATGTCGAAAATCAATGTAGCCATGCGAATTGAAAACGGTCAGCCGGGATCAACGGCGTATCCAAGTTCACGGAACCGTTGCAGCTTGTATAACAGGGCGCGCCGACTGATGCCCAGCGCTTTGGCTGTTTCCGTGCGATTGAACTCGTGCTTGCGCAGCGCTTGGAAGATCGCCTGCCGCTCGATTTCCCCGAGCCTTTCGGGATCCCCTGCTTCTTGGGGTGCCGGAGTTTCCTCCGGCGGCCTTAGCCTTGACGGAAGGTGAGCGGCAAGAACCAGTTCGCCTCGGCACAGGAGAACGGCGCGTTCCATGGCGTTGCGCAACTCGCGCACGTTGCCCGGCCAGGAATAACGCACAAGCGCGGAGGAGACTCCGGGAGAAAACCGGGCCCGGCCCTGGCTGAAGTGAGCCACAAAAGAGTTCGCCAGAGGAAGAATGTCTTCGGGTCGCTCGCGCAGAGGCGGGATGTTCAGTTCCATCACATTCAGCCGGTAGAATAAATCCTCCCGGAATTGGCCGGCTTTTACCTGGTCTTCGAGGATACGGTTTGTGGCCGCCAAAATCCGCGCATTGGTCTGCAGCTCCCGGTTGGACCCCAAACGCGTAAATCGGCCATCCTGGGTCACTCGCAGCAGTTTCGCCTGAAGCGGCGGCGACATATCGGCAATTTCATCCAAAAAAATCGTGCCGCCGTTCGCCTGCTCGAATCGTCCAATCCGCTGCGACACTGCCCCAGTGAAAGCGCCCTTTTCGTGCCCGAACAGTTCGCTTTCCAGCAAAGTTTCGGGTATCGCCGCGCAGTTGACCTTCACGAGCGGGCCTCCCGATCGGCCGCTCCAAAGGTGAATGACATCGGCAACCACTTCCTTGCCCACGCCGCTTTCGCCGGTGACCAGAATTCGGCTCTCCGACGGAGCCACCAGCGAAACATCGTCGAAAAGCGCCTTCATCAAAGGGCTTTCGGCCACGATGTTTCCCGGCAGTTGACGGTCTGCGTTGTATTTGACCGAAGGGGCGCCCTGGATCCCGGTTGCGTGCTGGGCGATCGACAATAACTCATCCAGATCGATCGGCTTGGGCAGGTAATTAACCGCGCCGTCGCGCATGGCGCCGACCGCCTCCCGAATATCGGCATACGCGGTCACCATGAGAACCGGCAGGGACGCGTGCTCCAGCCGGGCCTGGCGCAGGGTTTCCAACCCGGACATCCCCGACATGCGAACGTCCGAAATCATCATTGCAAAAGAACCGGCGCGCAACGCGGCAAGCGCCTGGTCACCCGAGGAGACCGACACCGTTTCGAACCCCTGGCTCCTGAGGAATGAATCCAGCAGGCTGCGCTGGCCGGGATCGTCATCCACGACCAGGATCCGCTGCGCGGGTGCTCGATTGGCGCGGGTCTCGGTTGGCATCGCAAACGGCTGGATCAGCCAAGCTTTGCGTAATGTAGTAAAAAGCGCAGGGCAAGAAAGGCCCAAATCCGCGGCTCCGGAAGAATCCGCAACCGAACGGCCGCAGGTTCACAGGACCCAATCCGGAGCGCGAACCTCCTGCGGTGGCGGAGGTGGGGAAGGGGAAGGTGCGGCAGCCGACCCGCCAGGCGGCACCGAATCGCCGGTATCTTCCATTCCATCGGCCAGGCTGGAACAGGAAGCGCACAGGTTCGGGTTACGCGACAACACATTGCCCAATGCGCTTATCGGTTCTCCGCAACAAATGCAAATCGTCGGTTTCAACGGACGCAATGACCAGCACGGGCGAGATGGCGGAGGACGCTGTTGCACATCGGAGGAACCTTTCTCCAAAAGCTTCCAGCGGGCATCACGTCAGACGCGCGGCTTGATTCTCCTGCTCTGTAACAAAAGCACTGAAATACCGGAGCGTCAAGGGCCCAAATGACGATTATGATTATGAAACGTGGAGGCTTTAAAAATCACCAAGAGTTGTTGACTTGATCTCGGATTTTGTATTCACTCCGCTTATGCAAATCGAAAGCTTGAAAGTGTTTTGCGACCTGACCGAGACGGAAAGCTTTACCAAGGCGGCGCAGATCAACGGGGTGACACAATCGGCGGTCAGCCAGACCATCAGCTCTCTGGAACGGCAGTTCAAATCACTGCTCATTGAGCGCAGCAAGAAAAATTTCCGGCTCACGGCCGAAGGGGAAGTCCTTTACGAATACAGCAAACAGATTTTGCAGACGTACGAGGCCCTGCACAGCAAGCTGCAGGAAATCAAGGAAATCATTTCGGGCAATATCCGGGTGGCGACCATTTACAGCATCGGCCTTCACGTGCTGCCGCCATATCTTAAGAAATTCCTCAAGAGCTACCCGACGGTCAATGTTCACGTCGAGTATCAACGCGCCAACCAGGTTTATGAAGACGTGGCCGGAAACGTGGTGGATCTGGGCCTGGTCGCCTACCCGACGCGCGATCCAAAACTGGAATTGGTGATGCTTCGCAAAGATCCCCTGGTGGTCATTTGCAACCCGCAACACCCCTTCGCCAAGCTAAAGCAGATCAAGCTCAAGGCGCTCCATGGCAACAAGCTCGTCAGCTTCGAGAAAGACATCCCCACGCGCAAAGCTCTCGACAAGATTCTTAAGGACCATGGAGTTTCGGTCCAACACGTGATGGAGTTCGACAATATTGAAACGGTAAAGCGCGCCGTCGAAATCGATTCCGGTGTGGCGATCGTCCCGCAGGAAACTATCCGTCAGGAAGTGACCAACCGCACGCTGGTTGCCGTTCCCCTGGAGGATGGCGAGTACTCGCGGCCGTTGGGTGTTATCTACAAGAAAAACAAGGTGCTCTCACCCGCCATCAAGCAATTCATTTCTTTGCTCAAAGAAGCCCCGTGATTAATACGGGCAAGGCAGCAGGCGGACAAATCCGTTTGTTACACCTTGAGCTTTAGATGGGAAATGCGGAACACCGCTCCCTTGGGCTCGTTGGCGAGGCATTCGACTTCCCAGCCATGGGCCAGAACGATCTGCTGAACCACGGCTAATCCGAGGCCTGTGCCGGTCTCATTCGTCGTGAAGTACGGCTTGAAGATCTCCGTCCTGCGATCCTCCGGCACGCCCGGTCCATCGTCGCGAACCTCGAGTATGGCCTCGCTCTGACCTTGCCTGCGGGAAACCACCTGGATGGCTCCCCGGGTGTCTACCGCCTGGACGGCGTTCAGCAAGAGGTTGAAGAGCGCCTGCCGAAGCATTTGTTCGTCCGCTTCGATTGAAAGCGGCTCGCCCGCAACTTCCAGTTTGATCTGCTTCTCTTCCAGATCGTAGTTCAGCGTGCGAACCACTTCGTTAATCAGGGAGCCCAGTTCCAGCACGGTTCGGCGAACTTCGCGCGGCCTCGAGTAGTTGATAAACTCGTTTAATTGCGCTGCGACTTTGTCCGCTTCATTGATGATTTCACGAGATTTCTGCTGAATTTCCGCAGGCGCATCCGTTCGGCGGGAAATCATCTGCGCGAGACCGCGGATGATGTTGAGAGGGTTCCGTGTTTCGTGGGCCAGGCCGGCTGCGGCAAGGTTCATTTCCTTGAGGTGCGAGTTAAGTTCGCTGGCCCGGACGAGGCGTATTTGGAGATCGGAAGAGGTGGCGAGGTTGCGCCAGGCGATCCCGGAACCCACCGCGGAAACCGTCGCGAGGAAGACGATGATCAATCGCAACCAAAGGTCACGGGCGGAAGCCACGTGAAACGAATCGACCGACATCGCAAGCACCAGGTCGTGAAGCGCGCGTCTTTGGATTAGGGCCTGGTAATCGCTTTCGCTCAGTCCGCGGAGCCACGGGGGGCGCCGTGGGCGTGGTCCAGGTTCGCGAGGACGGGGTTCAGGAGGTGGCCCCGCGTTACCCGACGACTCCCGCGCCTGCCCGGGTTCGGGGGGCGCGCCTTCATGCCGGGGAGGGTCCAAACCCGGTTCGCGTCTTTCCCGGTTGCGCATGCTGTCAGGAAACGTGTTGGTGAACTCGCTCAACCGGGGAAGCACGACCGTAGGGTTTGTGCCCCCTTCCCATTGGTCGGTGGAGCCCAGGTCCACAAGGTTGACGAACACGACGCTGCCCTGTCCCCAGTGTTCGCCTTGCTGCACAATGTCGAGTTGCTCAAGGTCGAGACGCCGCCCGGCCTCCGCGATTCGTTCACCCGCAGCATTGAGCAGGACGATGGAAGTGACTTCGCTGGGTTTCACGACCGCATTGCTTCGGCCGTTCACCAATTCGTTGAGTACCGGTTCGAGCCGTTCCTGCAAGACGGCTCCTCGAAACCGCATGCCGCGGATGCAAGCGCTGACCGTGTTGGCGATGTCCCTGGAACGGTTGCTCAGGTCGGCCTTGGCCGCGGTCCGGAAGCGGTAATGCTCCTCGGCTTGCCAGACCAGCACCAGCGCCCACACCGCCGCGAGCAGCGTGTAAACTGTTAAAGTGCGGCGGCTCAGTTCCATGCTACTTCTTGTTGGCGGGAAAGGTCACGCCACCCGAAGCGTCCCCCGGCTGGAGCGGCTTGGCTGGAAGAGTATCGATAAACTTGTCAAGTTCGTCGCGGGAGAAATCTTTCATTCCATCCGAGTTGGCTCGTTCGTGATTGGACAAATAAGCCAGGTCGGCGGGGTTCTGAACGATATGGGGGGTCAGGAAAATCAGCAGCTCGGTCTTGGTATCGCTCTTCTGTTTGCGTTTGAAAAGGTTGCCCAGGAGCGGGATGTCGCCCAAAACGGGGATTTTGGTATCCGTTTGGGATTTGTCGGTTTCCATCAAACCGCCAATGATGACGGTTTGGCCATCGGCGGTAACAGCCACGGTATCGGCCGAACGCACGTCAATGACCGGCGCATTGACCCCGGAGGAAATTGGGATTGAGATGTTGGGATCGATCGAGGAGATTTGGGGCGAAACCATCATTTCAACCAGGCCGTCGGCGGTAATAAACGGAGTGACCTTGAGAATAACCCCGACGGAGGTATAGCTAACGGCGTTAATGGGGGTGCCGTTCAAGCCATTGTAGGAAACGCTCGTAATCAGGGGCACGGATTGACCCACAGTAATCGTCGCCGGCTGATTGTTTCGAGCGAGGATGGAAGGCCGGGAGAGAACCTTGGCATTGCCGGATTGAGCGATGGCGCGAAGGGTGACCTGGTAATCCTGGCCCAGGATCTGGTATAATCCGGCGCCTTGTTGACTCATGGGCGACACGGCTGAAAAACTCGAGATTGGCTGGCCGAACTGATTCATATTCGTGCCGACAACGGAGCTCAGGCTGGAAAGCCCAAAGCCATTGACCGCGCTGGCGCTTTTGATGGTGCCATTCATGTTTTGCCGGCCCCATCCTCCTTCGATACCGAAATCCAGGTCGTTGTTATGCGTGACCTCGACAAAGACCACTTTAATGAGCACTTGGGGTTTCGGGCGATCGAGGTTCGTCAGGACCTGCGCGATATATCTGGCAGTGGCTTCGTCGGCGATGTAAACGACGCGCCGCGTCTCGGGGTCGATTGAGAAATAAGCATCGCCGATCGTTCCGTTGCTTGGATAGGTCCTTCCGGTCGAGCCTGAACCGCTGCCGCCCGAGCGCCCGGTATTTCCCCCGCCGCCAAAGCCGCCTCCCCCGCCGCCGCCACGCTGTTGGGCGCATACGTTGGAGGTTAAACAGGCACAAAGAGCGGCGACTAACGCGCCAAACCGCAGGAAAAAGGTTTTGTTCATAGTGGCCTTCGAGAGTTTAAATTTCGCGGTGAAAACATCGTGAGTTACGGGACCAGGCTTCTTCCGGCACCGCCCCCGAGAGCGCCGCCGGTGCCAAGTCCGCCGGCAGTGTTGTTGCCTGTGGTTGACTGCTGATTCTGAGTCTGGCGCACCGTCAGCGGATTGTTACGGCCCAGAAAGGTGTTCTGATTATTGTTGTTCTGCATCCGCACGGTGCTGCGATTGAAGAGATCTTGCAGGTTTTGATACACATCCTGCGGGTCCGCATTCTGCAGTTCGTAATAGCTGACGACTTCCCGCTTCCCCTTGTCGGAATCCAGCTCTGAGATCATTTCGGCAATTTGAGGCATGAGGCTCTTTGAGGCCGTAACAATCAAAGAAGCGGTGCGGGGATCGGCAACGGCCAGGACTTTGCCCAGCTTCTTCATGCGATCGCTGCTTTGGGTGGTGTTAGCCTGCCCGGGAAAACCGCCGCGTCCGCGGAAAAAGAACGGCACGTTGTTATTCTGATTGTTGTTGTTGGAATTGGTCTCGTCCGGGAACAGCTGAGAAAGCTGGTCGGCGAGTTCCGCAGGATCCGCGTTGGCCAGCCGAAAGACCCGCAACTCGGTGGTGTCGGTGATTTGCTGGTCGATTTTGTCAATCATATCGTCGATGGCAGTCAGCAGGTCGGGCGGAGCGCTAATCACGACGGAGTTGGAGCGGTCGTCCGCAACAGCCACGACGCGGGCCGCTACAGAGTTGCGGCCCCCGCGACTGGCGGCGGTGGTCATCTGAGCCATCATCGCGCGAAAACCACCCCCCGGTCCGCCGCCGAAGTTGGGCCCTCCTCCGGTGTTCTGGCCGTTCTGGTTTGATTGCTGCGAATACAGTTGTGTAATCAGGTTCGCGGTTTCTTTGGCGTCCGCAAAGCGCAGCGGGCGCACCTTGATGTTGGAGGCTCCAGCCATCGAATTATCCAGAGCCGTGACGATGGTTAGCATGCGCTTGATGTCCGTTTTGGTTGCCACCAGGATCAGCGAATTCGCGCTCTCGTTGGCGGTTAAACTGGCGCTGGTGGGAAGCAGTTGCTCGAGGTTGGCAACCAACTGGCTCGCGGTGGCATAGCGCACCGGAATAATCTGCGTTTGCACCTCGTCGGATTTTTCAACTTCGTTGGGATCGGTGTTAACAACGATCGCGGTATCGGCGGTTTTGACCGAGTCCATCGCGACGATCGTTAAGATGCGACCGCTGCGCGTCACCGCGTATCCATTCTTTTTCAGGACTGAGCTTAGCAACTCGATTGCCTCGTCCTTGGTGACCGGCTGTTTGCTCCAGACTTCAACCGTGCCGCGGACGTCGGTTTGTTTGTTGATGATAAAACCCGCCGCGTCGCTCAGGTAATCCAGAACAAGATTGAGCGGCGCCCCGTGAAAGTTCATACGCAGGCCTTCGGAACTATACTCGCTGCTGATGGCGGGGGTCGCCGCGTTTGTCGCGGCCGGGGCTGAAGGCGCGGCTTGCTCGGGTGCGGCGGTATTGGCGGGTGCCGGAGCAGGCGCCGCATCAGGAGCTGGGGCGGGGGCGGTTTGGGCCCGCGCTCCGAGCGCCAATGACAGGCTAATCAATACGAAGGGCTTGGTGTATTTTTTCATGGGGATTATTCCTTCTCGCGTCGCTGCATCAGCTTTTTGAGAATATCACTTTCCGGGCCCGATGGCGCGGCTTCGCTCTGAGAATTGGAACTTGTCGAAGCGTAGGAAACAGGGTTGGCTGCCATCTCCCAGGAACCGTCGTCACGACGGCGCATTTGACTCCCGACTTTTAACTCGAGGACGTTGGTATTTAACAGCAGTTTGACGGAATCGGGAGAGATCGATGCTACCTGGTACCCGGCGATGGAACCGTCCTTTTTGAGCACCTTTTTGAAGTCAGAACTGGTTCCGTCAAAGAAGGCGAACGTGCCTTTCTCATAAGTCATGGTGCCAACCAGGCTGAAGGAATCCACCGTCTTCGGCGCAGCCGCAGGGCGGGTAGCGCGCGGCGCGCGATTGGGATCGAAGATATTCCGGTCTGCGATGATCTGAAAAGCGGCGTAATCCAATGACCCGGGTCCTGACGCATCTGACGAACCGGTGCGGGCCTCTCCGCTCGAGGTCGTGCCCAGACGGGGCCTGGATGGCGGACGCCGCCGTTGCCTGCGGGTCCGTCCATCCGGGCCGGAAACGAAAGCCTGGTTGGTTTCGCCGACACCATTAGTGAGGGTCGTCGAGTCATCGAGCGCGCCATCGGTGGCCTGTGAAGCGTCACCCGTCATCGCCGGATCGGTTTGCGCCAAATCGTTGGTTTGAATCGGAGCGACGGCGTCCTGCGCGTCGGAAGTCGATACGAAGATTAGTGCGCCCAGGAGAATGCCATAAACGCATCGGCGGCCTACAAGCCGCGCGGAAAAAGACAGGTGAGAGAGCGGCTTCATCGGTTCGCGGGAGTGAGGACCAATCCGTTCAGTTGTAACGCCAGTGAGAGTTGTTGGCCGTCTTTGTCACGGGCGCTGAGTTCCACGGCCTCCAATTTGAGGGCCAGCGGCTCGCGCTCGGCTCGATACACGAAGCGGCTCAACTTGGCGATGTCGCCTGAGGCATCCACGCGACACTCGAAGGTAACATAATCATCGCTATCGTGCTTCCACTGAGGGGTAATCGCGTTCACGATCACTCCCGTGTCCTGCGCCCAGGAATCAACCGCGCGGTAAACCTGCTGTTCCGCGGCCGAAGCATTGTTCGTGAGGGCTTTTTGTTGCATGTCCTGCCAGTGATTGCGAATGCTGCGCTCTCGTTGCACGAGTGTTCGCCCCCGGGC
>DATGLT010000066.1:0-4937 GCA_035294005.1 Verrucomicrobiia bacterium | reverse complement strand
ATTGGTTCCAGCTAACGGCCCGCAAACAACAAGCCGGCCATCGAGGTGAGGGATTTCTTTAAAGAGTTGGCGCACCAACTCGCAAACGGGGTCGGCTTCAGTCGCAACCGCGAACAGGATCTGCAACGGTCCTTTGTAGTCCTGCGTCAGCCAGCTCCGGAGACAACGTTCGGTTTCGGAATCGCGACCTTTCAACGGCTTAAGGAGCGTTACCCCGTCAGCGGATTGCTCTGTCCCGCTCGACTGGTGCAAAGGGAACCGCCGTGCCACGAGCCACTGCCACAGTGTCAGTCCGAAACTGAGAGCGGCCAGACCGCCAAAAATAAAATTCGAGAGCACGCGGGTTCCTAATGTGGGGTGAACAGTTATGAATTTTTGCAGGTTAAGCCAAGCAAAACCCGGCCGGCTGCGGGATGTGGAACTGCTGTGGAAACAAGCAGATCGGAGTTCCCGTTCATTTTCTGTTGCGCACAACGACGCCATCGCGGGATCCATTCATTTGCGCGCAGGTTGATACGGCTGACCTTGATTTGAAGCCCAGCATGGGACCGCGGAAACTCGGGCGTTGTGAGACTTGGCGGCGCTGTTTACATTGCCGGCATGCAAGCCCAGGCAGTGATCGCTGATGGCTATGGAAAATTCGCGCTTGAGCGCATCGAGGTGGGTGATCCTATTGGCGATGAAGTGCTGGTGGAAATGAAAGCTGCCGGGATTTGCCACACCGACCATGCGTCACTCAGTTGGAAGCGGCCCCTGGTCATGGGACATGAAGGAGCCGGGGTTGTGCGAAAAGTCGGTTCGCAGGTGCGGCATGTAAAGCCGGGCGATTCGGTCGTGCTAAATTGGGCCATTCCCTGCGGGAGCTGTTTTCAATGCAGGGCCGGGAACGCGGTCCTTTGCGAGAACAGCAAACCCGCTTACGTCATGGAACGCTCGAATGGTCATGCGCATCCCGAAGGCACAACGCTCCATGGAAAACCCGTTGACCGCTCATTCAACCTGGGAACACTTTCCTCCCTGGCCCTGGTGCGGGGTGCTGCGGTGACGCCCCTGCCTCCAGGTGTGCCAATGACTTCGGCGTGCATTGTTGGTTGCGGAGTGATGACCGGCTTTGGTTCCGTGACGAACGTTGCCCAGGTCCAGCCCGGCTCTTCAGTAGCTGTTTTGGGCTGCGGCGGGGTTGGGTTGAATATCATCCAGGCGTCGCGGATTCGGGAAGCTCGAACGGTGATCGCCATCGATGCTCGCGAGGCATCTGTCGCCCAGGCGATGAAGTTTGGCGCGACGCACGCTATCGTTGCCGAGCGGGAGGATGCTCCGTTCGATAAATTAGCACAGGCTGTGCACGCCATTACCGACGGGCGCGGCGCGGATTACGCTTTCGAAGCCACCGCGGTGCCTGCGCTTGCGTTTGCCCCCTTGCGCCTAGTGCGCAATGGCGGGATGGCTCTCCAGGTCAGTGGGATCAACGACCCGGTCACCGTTCCCATGCCGTGGTTCATGTGGAACAAGATCTACGTCACGCCGCTTTATGGGGGTTGTTTGCCGGGCCGTGATTTTCCCAGGATTTTTCAGCATTATAAACGGGGAGAGCTGAAACTGGACGAATTGGTCACGCGTACGTACCAACTGGAGCAATTAGGCGATGCCCTCGACGATATGTTGGCTGGGCGCAATGCCAAAGGCGTGATTGTGTTTGGTTCCTAAACGCGCGCGATTCATTCGATGAACACCTCCGATTTCAGAACCGTTGAAGTTTCCGATCCTCGCTTTGAAAGCGAGAACCTGCGCTGCGTGACGGTCAAAAGCCGGGCATTGGGACACCGCGCGGACTTGACCGTGTTCGTGCCCAAACAGTGTCATGGGCTAAAAGAGGCGCCGCTGGTCATTCTGTTGCATGGGGTTTACGGAAGCCACTGGGCATGGGCCCTCAAAGGTGGAGCGCACCGGACGGCGGCGCGGCTCATCGAGCAAAAGGAAATTCCTCCGATGCTCCTGGCCATGCCAAGCGACGGGTTGTGGGGTGATGGATCCGGTTACTTGCCGCACGGCGAGGCCGACTTTGAACGGTGGATTGTCGAAGAGGTTCCTGTCGCCGCGCGTGCGGCCTCCCCGGCCCTGGGCGGCAACTCGCCCCTGTTTATCAGCGGCCTGAGCATGGGAGGTTTTGGGGCGCTGCGGCTCGCTGGCAAGCATCCCGAAAAATTTGCCGGCGCAGGCGGCCACTCTTCAATGACCCATTTCGATCAGTTTCCGATGTTTGTCGAAGAACCACTGGAACACTATGCTTGCAAGCCCGAGGACCGCTCGGTGCTGGAAGTGCTGTTGCGCAACCGTCTCCGGCTTCCTCCCCTGCGGTTTGATTGCGGCTCCGAGGATCAGCTCATTCAATATAATCGAGAGCTGAGCAGGGAACTGACCAAAGCCGGTGTGCGTCACATCTACGAAGAATTTCCGGGCGCTCACAGCTGGCCGTATTGGGAACTTCACCTGTCAGATATGCTGCGGTTTTTCGGCGGCTGCCTCAAACAGTGACCTTAATGACGCTCAATCCAAAGAAACCCAAACTCTGCTGAATCTATGTCATTTATCCTAGCTCTTGACCAGGGGACCACGAGCTCGCGGGCCATTATTTTTGATCATGCGGGCGCAATTCGCGCCACCGCTCAGAAGGAGTTCCGCCAGATATTCCCCCAAACCGGCTGGGTCGAACATGACCCGCAGGAAATCTGGTCGAGCCAAATCGAAGTGACGCGCCAGGTCTTGTCACAATCCGGGATTAAAGCAGCCGACATTTCCGCTCTTGGCATTACGAACCAACGCGAGACCACGGTGTTGTGGGACCGGAAGACCGGCGCGCCGGTCCACAATGCAATTGTTTGGCAGGACCGCCGCACGGCAGGCTTTTGCGATGAACTTAAACAAGCCGGTTACAGCGATGTCATTCGCCGCAAGACGGGGCTCGTCATCGACGCGTATTTTTCCGGGAGCAAACTGCGCTGGCTTTTGGACAATGTCGAAGGCGCGCGTGCGCGCGCCGAGCGGGGAGAACTTGCCTTTGGGACCGTCGACACGTGGCTTGTGTGGAATCTGAGCGGCGGCGCGCTTCACGTGACGGACCCGAGCAACGCATCGCGGACGATGCTCTATAACATTCATTCAGGAACCTGGGACGACGAACTGCTTAAGGCACTTGGAGTGCCACGGGAAGTGCTGCCCGAGATAAGGTGTTCCAGCGAGGTATATGGCAAGACGGCCGCGGGTGTTTTGGACAAGCCCATTCCGATCGGCGGCATCGCCGGGGACCAGCAGGCCGCGTTGTTTGGTCAGAACTGTTTCGCCAGGGGATTGGCCAAAAATACCTACGGGACTGGATGTTTCATGCTGATGAACATTGGAACAGCGGCGATTCCCTCCCGGCACCAGTTGATCACAACGGTCGCCTGGAAGGCCAGGGGGCAAACGGAGTTCGCGCTCGAGGGCAGCGTTTTTATTGGAGGCGCCGTCGTTCAATGGCTCCGTGACGGTTTAGGACTCATCCAATCCTCGGCTGATATTGAAAAGCTGGCTCAAACTGTCCCGGATTGCGGGGGAGTTTACCTCGTGCCCGCGTTTGCGGGATTAGGCGCGCCGCATTGGGACCAATATGCTCGCGGAACGATCACCGGGCTGACGCGGGGCACCAAGGCGGGTCACATCGCGCGGGCCGCTTTGGAGGGGATCGCGTTCCAGGTCGCGGACGTTCTCGAGGTCATGAAAGAGGATTCGCAGATTGGCGTGAGCGAATTGAGGGTCGATGGCGGGGCATCGGCAAACAACCTGTTGATGCAAATCCAGGCCGACTTTTTGGGCGTGCCGGTCGTGCGCCCTAAAGTCGTCGAGACCACCGCTTTGGGCGCCGCATATCTGGCGGGGTTGGCAGTTAGTTATTGGGAGAACCGGGAGGAATTGAAGGCCGCGTGGCAAGCCGACCGCGTCTTTACTCCCCAGAAGAGCGCCGATGAAGCCGCGCATCGCCGCGCGCGCTGGACCGAAGCGCTGAAGCGGTCCAGGGACTGGGAAGAACACACTTCAATCAAAACCCCGAGGGCAATTCATTAACGGGGATTTGATCGCATCACCGGAACGCATCTGACTCAATGCCGCTAAACCGCGACAAGTTCATCGACCAGGTCCGCAGTCGCCGCGACCCTTGGGATTTGGCGATTGTGGGCGGAGGGGCTACCGGGATGGGCATCGCCGTGGATGCTGCAAGCCGGCACTATAGCGTTGTTTTGCTGGATCAAAACGATTTCGGCAAAGGCACTTCGAGTCGATCCACAAAACTGGTGCATGGCGGCGTGCGCTACCTGCAACAGGGAAACGTTTCCCTTGTCATGGAAGCGCTCAAAGAGCGGGGAATTCTTTTTCAAAATGCGCCTCACCTGGTCCATGACCTTCCTTTTGTTGTCCCCAATTACCAGTGGTGGGAGGCTCCGTTTTACGGCATCGGTCTCAAAGTTTACGACTTGTTAGCGGGCAAATACGGGTTTGGCCGCTCAACCCTTCTTTCCCGGGACGAAGTCTTGCGCCGCATTCCCACTCTGGAACAGGAAGGTCTTCGAGGCGGTGTGCTGTACCACGACGGGCAATTTGACGATAGCCGGTTGTTGATATTTCTGGCGCAGACGGCAGCCGAGCAGGGGGCAACCCTGGTCAATTATGCGCAGGTCGTTGGACTTTTGAAAGACGGCGACGGCATGGTCAATGGACTCACATTCGTCGATTGCGAGTCTGGAATAGAACACAAATTGGCCGCGAAATGTGTGATCAATGCGACCGGCGCATTTTGCGATGAATTGCAGCGTAAGGACGATCCGGAGACTCCGCCGATGATAGCGCCCAGCCAGGGCGTTCATATTGTGCTGGACCAATCATTTCTCCCCGGGAAAACCGCC
>DATGLT010000065.1:0-4464 GCA_035294005.1 Verrucomicrobiia bacterium | reverse complement strand
TTTCCGATGGCCAGAACACCCTGCCCTACCTGCAGTCCTGACGAATCGCCAAGCGGGAGGGCGACGAGCGGTTTGTCTTTCGGCTGGATTTTCAGCAATGCGATATCGTTGCGCGGATCGGTGCCAATGAGCCGCGCCACGTAATGCGAGCGATCGCCAAGCGTGACCTGGATGTTTTCGGCGCCTTCGATGACGTGATTGTTGGTCATGACGTAGCCGCGAGGGTCAATTACGAACCCCGAACCCGCGCCCTCGACCGGCACGGCATCCTCGAAGAAATCGTATTCCACGGCTTGCGTGATGATATTCGCCACTCCGGGTGCGACCTGCTTGTAAATTCCGATCGTGCGAGTTTCTTCTTCGGTCAGGTTGAGCCCGGGCGGCAGGGACCGTGGCTCGCTCAGCGCCTCGACTTTTACCGGAGCATGAGCGCCCCAACGCGCACCGGCCCAGTACGCCGTGAGCGTCAAGAAAGCAATGATCGCCGCCCAGCGGATTCGGTTTGCTAGGGTAGCGTACCCTCGTCTATCCATTCTTGTCTTTTCTTTCCAAACCAGAATCGGGTCTTTCCAAACGAGAATCGGGCCGGCGGATGCTACCGCCAACCACAAACTATGGAAACCCGATAGTTTGCTCCAGCAACTGAGTCGCTGTCCACCCTCTCGACGCCGCGGCAAGAAGCGATGTTGCGGAAAGTGCGGGAAGCAGGCGTCAATAATTTGTGAAATTAGGATGCCACCGGTGCGATTTCTTGACTTTAAGTTTCAATTCGTGATATTGCCCGCATTTATCACAGGGCGTCTCAGCCCCGAGTTGTATCCGATACCGGGGGGTAGCCGTACTTCACACAGGGGGTCTCCAGATGAACCTTCTTCATTGGAGCCGTTTGGATTTCTACGTCAACACACCAGCAGTCAAGCGGATGTGGGTAGCCGCGGTCGCGTCGATTCTACTGTGCGCGCCTGTATTCTCGCAAACCAGCCAGGGGACGATTCAAGGCAGCGTCTTCGATCAGACCGGTGGCGCGGTTGTGGGCGCCAGTGTGTCGGTGGTCGATGTTGCCCGAGGCATCACGCGAGCATTGACGACCGACGATGCCGGTCAATATGTGGCGAATAACCTTACACCGGGGAGCTACACGGTACGCGCCGAGGCTAAGGGCTTTAGAACAACCGAGCGCAGCGGTGTGCTGGTCGAGGTTGGACAGAACATCCGGGTGGATTTGACGGTACAGCCGGGCGAGCAAACGCAGACGGTCACTGTTACCGGGGAAGTTCCGGCGATCAATACGACCGATGCGACGCTGGGCGGAACGGTCAGCAATGAAGCTATTAATTCCCTGCCCTTGAATGGACGGAATTTCCAACGCCTGCTGCAACTGCGTCCCGGCGTGATCACGCCGGTAGGGGGGACCACGGGCCGGCAAAGCACCAATGGCCGGCGCTTAGGGTTTGACGTGTTGACGGTAGAAGGCATCGCAGCCATCGGCCAGACAGTGGGTACCACGACATTGAATGGCGGATATCGCGGCGGCGATTCGAGTTCCGTCTTGCCGATCGATGCGATTCAGGAGTTCAACACCGAACAAAATCCAAAAGCCGAGTACGGATGGAAAGAGGGTTCCGTTATCAACGTCGGAATTAAATCCGGAACGAACAGCCTCCATGGCACAGCGTACGCCTTTGGTCGCGATGCCCAGGCGACCGACGCAGGTAATGCGTTTCGCACTGCAGGGGTTGACCCCGTAACACCGGCGACTCTCGAACAATTTGGCGCATCTGTTGGCGGGCGCATTATCAAGGATAAGCTTTTCTGGTTTGCGAATTATGAAGGATTGCGGGACGTATTGGGTGACACTGCCGTCGTAAGTATCCCGTCAGATGTCGCCGGCGCTGGCGTAAGCAGGAGCATGGTTGATGCTTGTAACGCGCTAAAGAATGCCGGGACTCCCATCAGTCCGCTCAGCGCGCAACTTTCCGGTCTGAACGTCGCGACCTGCACGGTATCTCCATCCTCATCCACAGTCGAAAATCTCTGGCCGTACAACCCAAGTACATCAACGAGTTTTGCTCCCAGCACCACTGGCGTGATCAATAATCTCCCGCTGGACAACGGCATTTTCAAGGCGGACTACATTCCGGGGCCGCACCACCACATTAACGGTACATATTACAGGTCTCAATCTTTCCAGTTAGTGAACTATGCCAATGGACAACTGTTGCCCCGGTGGGAAGCTTCGGTACCCCAGAAGACGCAATTCATGTCAGGCGACTGGACATGGACACCCGGGTCGACTCTGGTGAACGACTTCCGTATCGGTTATTCGTATCTAAACAATCAGACAATTCCAGGAGATAGCAATATCGATGCCGCCGCGCCTTGGCCGACCGGATATGGAATAAACACCGGGAGGACGCTAACGCAACCGTCCGCACAAGGCCTGCCGCAGATCCAAATCCAAACATTCACTGGTTATCTCGGACAGGGCCCGCGTTCGGCGATACGCGGTCCGGAAGGCAACGTTGACCTGGCTGACAGCGTATCCTTGCTGCATGGCAAACATGCACTGAAACTTGGATTCGACTACATCGACGTCATTTATGAAGGCGTGACCGGCGATCAGCAGCAGGGGTTGATAACGTTCGCGACCTTGCAAGATTTTCTCGCGGGTAACGTGCTTAACGGAACCATTCAGGCGGGAAATCCAGCATTCAATACGCGCGATCACTGGTATGCGGCATTTGCGCAGGACGATTGGCGCCTTACGCCCCGGCTGACAGTAAATCTTGGACTGCGCTATGAATATGAAGCACCCATGGTGGAGCACAATAATTTCCTCAGCAATTTTGATCCCAACGTGAACCCGTTGACGACGCCGGCAATTCTCCAGGTTGGCCCGGGCGAGCCCATACCTGCCATGTACACGGATAATAAAACGCATTTCTATCCGCGGCTGGGCATGGCCTGGGACGTAAGGGGCGATGGAAAAACAGTGGTTCGCGCGGGGGCAGGAATCCTCGGGAATGCGGAGAATCTGTTTACGTTTAACAACCTTGGTCCTGCCGGCGCGAGTTTTCCCGATATTGGCGTAAGTAACGTGGGTAAACCGATCAACCGCAATACTCCATATCTTTTGAGCTTGAACCAAACTCCGGGTAACTCCATTAGCTGGACGCAGGCCGGCCCTCTTTTCCCGATCGGCGCAAGCGGCCCCGTCTGCAGCAAGGCCAGTCAGTGCAGCAGCGGTTCCGCGGATCCGAACTTTCACACGACCTTTTCTTATCAGTTCAATGTTGACGTCCAGCGCGCCATCACAAATAACCTAACGGTTGATGTCGCCTACGTCGGTATTTCGGGTCACAGAGAAACGATGTGGAGTGACGTGAACCAGCCGCCTCTCGGGATTGGGTATACTCCAGCCGTCATCTCTGCGTGCTTGGCGGCGCCAAGCAAGGCTACCTGCAAGCCGAGTACAGCGGCAGAAGCAGCGGCTCGACCGTATGCCACCGCGTTTCCTTACCTGAATTACATCTCCCAGGCTTCGTTTCTGGGATGGTCGAGCTACAACGGCCTGCAGGTGACTGCAAACATGCGGGCATACCACGGGCTTTCCTTCATTTCCGGATACACCTATTCGCATGCGCTGGATACAGGCTCAAATCTGAACCCGAACTCGTTGGCGATTGGGCCAAACTTGAAGAACTACTCCCTGAGTTATGGCAACAGCGATAACGACCTGCGCCATCGGTTCACGTTTGCCCCTAGCTATGCCATTCCTGGAATGAAAACCCCGGGGCAGATGCTTGAGGGATGGAGCATCAGCAGCATCATCACCATGCAGCAGGGAGCACCCTGGTCCGCCTGGGACCCGACGGCTTTTGATTGGCTGGGAACCGGCGAGAACGGGGACCAGGCAAACTCGCTCATCGGCGTTCAACAATTCTGGAACTACACCGGACCGAAGTCCGCTTTCCAAACGAGTTCCGCAGCGATTCCGTGCTTCGGCAATCTGCCCGGTTGCACACCTTACGCCGGCGGCAATCCTCCGGCAGAGTGTGTGGCTGCGGCCCAGGCGCCTTACACCGGAAATGCGCAACTGCAGGCGCTCGCTCTTGCGGCTCTACAGGTGAACGGCTGTTACGAACGTGGCGGTGGGATACTCACTCCTCCGGCGTTTGGCACTATCGGCAATGCGGGCCGGAACACCTTCCGCGGCGCCCCCTACTACAACGTGGATATGTCCGTTTCCAAATTGTGGAGGATTCGAGAGCGGTTCAGCGCGCAGCTGCGTTTCGAATTCTTCAACTTGTTTAATCGCGTTGATTTCGGACCTCCGGTTACCAGCCCTGCGAAAGGCGCTACCGGATTTTTCGGCACCGCGATCTGCACGCCCGATAACTGCAGCACCGGCGCCGGAAGCAATCCTGTGCTCGGCTCAGGCGGTCCGCGCCACGTACAGTTTGG
>DATGLT010000064.1:0-6948 GCA_035294005.1 Verrucomicrobiia bacterium | reverse complement strand
AGCCACCCACGAGGTAAGGCAGCGGGTGGGCCCAGGCCGCCGGGTCGTGACTTTCGGCGCTGCAAGGCCGCCGCGATCACCCCCCAATCAGCATTCCCTTGCAATGCGACCCCGAACTCTTTTCACAGAGCGACGAATCCGAGCTTGCAAAGAATCCGGACTGGAATAAAATTGACTGTCGCCTCACCTAACGGGAGAGGCCTATGGCGCGATACCAAAAAACTATTGTCGTCGTTGAGGATGAACCCGCCGACCGGGCTATGATCGAGATGGCCTTTAGAGAGAATGGCGTTAGCGGCCCCATTCACCTCCTTAACAACGGGCAACAGGCTATCGCTTACATGATGGGTGAGGGCCAATACGCCGACCGCGCTAAGTATTCGTACCCCTCCTTCATCATGACCGATCTCAATATGCCCTTCGCCGACGGCTTCGCCGTCCTCGAACACCTCAAAACCAACCCCGATTGGGCCATCATCCCCACCGTCGTTCTTTCCACCTCCACCGACCCAGACGACATCCGCACCGCTTACATGCTCGGCGCCAGCACCTATCACGTCAAACCCTCCAGTTTCACGCAGCTCAGGCACCTGCTAAAACTTCTCCACGACTACTGGATGACGTGTGAGATCCCTGACGTGGAGCCCTCCGGCAGACATATCCGCACCGACAGCCAAGGCAAACTCGGACAGCGTTTCCCGCAATCCCATCCCGCCCCATCCCACCAAACCCGGGCTAACCCGGCAAAATTCACAGGCCCTTAGGCTTCCTCTGCGTCACCGTTCGCCCCTTCGTCGCCACCAAGTACCTAAGGCAATCCCCCCGCATCATCCCCTCCAATCCCGTCCCCATCGCAACGTGTGGCAGCCACCGAAGGTTTACTCCTATAACCCCAGGCATCAGGCGGGAGACTTCTGGCATTTTGCTTCGGGTGTCTTGTTGCGACTCCGAGGTGTATGGACGCCGTGAGGATGCAGTTCGAGATGGCCGATGACCCTTTTGAATCTCTGATCAGGCGCGCGGGTAGAAAAAGAAACAGCAACATCACTTCGCTTCACTTCGTTACTGGCGAGGCTTCGCCACGCCAGCGCTCGCTCCGCTCGATGGAAAAAGGAAAAACATCTGCGGTCGTCAGGGCGCCTCCCTCGCCGTCTTTAGCCGTTCAATATTCTTTCCGAGGATACCTAACGCCTCCTCTACCCGGCTCGGAACGTTCTTTCCGTGCACCCTTTCAATCTCCGAACAAAGCGCGATAAACTGCGTTTCAACCGCATCGATCTCATCCTTCAGCCAAGCATTCTTCCCCTGTGGACCCTGATTTTCGCTCATAATGGTGGGACATTTCGCGCCGAATTCCACCATTAGGTCTGGTTCACGTCAACGGTCAACTAAGCCCACCCAAGTCGCGACGGGCACCTTCAACGAAATTGTTTTGGGCTCGGCGCGAAAGAGCAGCTTTGCTCCGTGCAGAGCCCCCGTTCTGCCGCGTAAAACGGTGGCTCAAGGCTGCTCCGCCGGCCCCAAACCAAGCCCATCCGGCGTCCAGCATCTGCACTCGCCCCCATCAAGGTCTAATTCCGGCCATCCACTTGCACTCAGCACCGGCAGCGTCCACCATACTGAAACGTTGCTATGAACCGCATTCTCAAAACCGGTGCGATTACACTCTATACCTGTGTTCTCTTGATCATCGCCGGTGGATTCGCCGTTTACGCATTAGTCCAAGGCATGATGTGGAAGGAAGAAACTAAACGTTTTGCCGAATCCTCTGGAAGACTGGAAGCCATGGCTTGTTTCAAGAAAGGATACCGCTGGAAGTACGTGATTGATGGCAAACGCGACGAAAACACCAGGCTCAACAGAATGGACGGTCCGTTCCCGCTGATTGCTGTATTCTATCAGCCGAGCCTGGGTTCTGCCCACAAGTTCGCCACCGAAAGATATGTGTCTGCTTTCAACGATCAAATGGATGTAATGGTAGCGAAACCAGAGCGCTTTCTGGGTGCCGACCCAGAGAGTCGGACGCAACCCGGTCTCGTTGCGACGAATCGAACATCAACGGCGGCTGCTTCCGACCGTTGACCCCTACACCCGGAAATTTGGTCGGCAGGGGTATGATTGGTTTGGTGTGTCGGGGGCGGCACTGCCGGAGCAAGGCCCCCCGGGCATGCGTCCGGGACCCTTTTTAGCCCGGCATGGCCGGCTGCAGCGCGTCGAGCGGGCTGGTGACGCTCAACGCTTCGGCGTGCAGGTAGCCCATGGTAGTTTCCAACGATTTGTGCCCCATGGCCTGCTGGATGGCTCGTGGGCTGGTGCCGCGCTCCAGGCAATGCGTAGCGTAGCCGTGACGCTATTCCTAGCTCGGAATAAGCGCCATCATTCCGAGTGCCGGATTATTCCGAGTCGGGCGTCAAAACTCAGCAAATCACCACGTATTTTCAGCTTATTGCGGTCTTGCTCTCGGAATAATCAGAGACCTTGCAGGAATGCTAACAGCTCGTCGTTGGGTTTAAAACGACCCGGCCGCCCATTGAATGGCTCAGTTTTTGCCAATGCCTGTTCCTTGAGTTCTAGATTTGCGTGGAAGTAGATTTGAACTGTGTTCATCGATTCGTGACCTAACCATAGCGCGATTACCGATCGGTCGACGCCGTGTTGGAGCAAATCCATCGCGAGGCTGTGCCTCAACACATGCGGAGTTACGCGTTTCTTCATCAGGGAAGGGTACTTAATTTTTGCCGTGGCAACGTGTTTGGACAAGATGTAATCGAGTCCATCATGGCTGAGGGAGAGACCCCGCGCATTGGGAAAGAGCACGTCGGAGGGTTGACCATTTCTTTCGCGCATCCAAGCACGCAAAACGGCAACCCCATCCTTACGCAACGGAGTGGAGCGCGCCTTGCGTCCTTTTCCGACGCAATGAACGTGCGCCCCACTGCCTAAGACTACATCCTGACAACGCAGCCCAATTAACTCGGAGGCCCGCAGCCCTGTTTGCGCTGCCACCAATAACAACGCCCGATCACGACGTCCCAGATATGTCCCTTGGTCGGGAGCGGACAACAAAGCATCGATCTCCGGACGCGTAAGGAAATCTATCGATCTGCGCTTATAGCGCTTGCAAGGGATCGCCAAGACGCGTTGAGCTAAAGCGCTTAGACTCGGTTCTTCTAGCGCAAGGAATTTAAAGAAGGAATGAATCGCTGCCAGCCGAATATTGCGGCTTCGAGGCTTATTGCTGCGTTCTGATTCCAAGTGATTGAGAAAGCGACCGATGAAAGGCGCATCCAACTTTTCAACGGCCAGCAACGAGGGTGGCTGATGTAGATGCTGTTGAGCGAATTGAAGGAGCAGACGGAAAGTGTCACGATAACTGGCGATGGTGTGCTGGCTGGCATTGCGTTGGGCCACCAGCCGGTCCGTGAAGAAGGACTGCAACAACCCGGCGAAATTAGGTTGAACTTTCATTTGAACACCTCACTGTTGCGACGTTCCAAACGTTGGGTGGCAAGTTTCAAAAGTTCGGGGGTTGAAGAAATATACCAATAAGTGTCCGTCACGTGCCCATGACCCATATACGTGGTTAACTCTGGAAGGTGCGCCTCGACGTCGACTCCTCGTCGATACCAGTTTAAGATCGTTTTAACGGCAAAGCGGTGGCGCAGATCGTGAATGCGTGGCCCGTGTGAGTCGGCGGCACCTCGTAGTCCGATTTTTCGGAATGCAACGATGAACCAGTGGCGGAAGGTGCAATCAGTCAAGCGAGTGCCGCGCTCCGAAAGGAAGAAACTAGGCGTTTTCGCGCGCGGAAAAAATCCATCTCGCAAGCGCTCATAATCCTGAAGCTTGCTTTGGGTGGTTTGGTGAATTGGGACCAAGCGAGATTTGCCGAATTTGGTATTGCGCACGGTGAGCAATCCCTGCTTGAGATCGACATCTTGACAGTCCAAACCGATAGCCTCACTCACTCGCATCCCAGTCACCGACAACAGACCGAGCATCATGGCGTTGGAGGCGGCGCGCAGATCCAGTGGATCGGGCAGTAACCGGATGGCCTCGATTAATCGGCAAACTTCGCTATCAGTGTAAAGATACGGCGCCTTTCGATGAAGGCGCAGAGGCAACAGTTCTTGGGAAGGGATTTCGGTGCGAGGATCAACTCCGCTGACGTAGCGAGCGAAGCGGCGCACCATGCCCAAGCGATTGGCCCATTGTGTGGGCTGGCAACCCTGAGCTCCAGTGGCCCAGCTCAGTGCCAGTTTCGTGCTAATAACAGAAGCTTTTTTCTGTCGAGCGAAATCCACGAAACGGGCCAACAATCCTGCCTGCACTCGGAGCTTGAAACCCAGTTTATGCCTCAAGTTCAAGTAAGCTTCTAAATGCTTGGCTAACGATTTCATTGCTCACCTCCCGGCCAAGGCTGGGCCAGTTGGCGCAGAGCCAGCAGGTCCACTTTGGCGTAGATCTCGGTGGTTTGGGGCAGTTGGTGCCGTAAGACTTCACCGATTTGAGTCAGGGAAGCCCCTCCACGAAGCATCCGGGTCGCTAATGACCGGCGTAGCAATCCGGTTCCCCTGAATGAGGGAGCCAGAGATGTCCTAGCCAAGGCCCGGCCAAGAATGTTCCAAATCGCAGCGGGGCCGAAGAATCCCACATGAGGTGCCTTCGCCCGAATGAAAACGCGTCTACAAGAACACACAGGCCGATCCCGTTTGAGATAGTCAGCCAAAGCCTGCCCCACGTCCGGGGGCAACGGGAGCCGGTCTTCGCGGGCGCTCTTTCCGCGAATTAATACTTCACCGGCGGCCCAGTTGATGTCGTCCAAGCTAAGATGGACAACCTCGCCGGCTCGTAAACCTAATCTCGCTAACAATAGCAGAACCGCATAATCGCGCCTTCCGATCTGACTATTCAAATCGCAAGTGGCTAACAGCCTCTCGACCTGTGCGGGCTCCAAAGAACGCGGTAGTCCCGCCAGACGCCAACTGGCGATTGAGGGAACCGATGCCGCCAGATTAGTTGAGATTTTGCCCGTTTGTGTGAGGAACGCCAAAAAACTGCGTAGAACAATGGAGGCATCTCGGGCGACCGACAGCTTGCGGGGCGGACTCTCTTCAAGAAGAAAATCGGAAATGTCTCCGACGACCAGATTCCTTAAACAGATTTTCCCCGTAACAAACCGTCTTTGGAGGAAAACCCGAGCAATCGTCGAGTATCTATGAATGGTCGAGAGTTTGAGTCCGCGCTCCTGCTCCAAAAACAGGCAGTAATTTTTCAGGACTTGTTCCATCGGAGTTGTGTCGACCGGCACACGACGACTCCGAATGATCTTGTTCTGGCGAAGGAATTGGAGAAGTTGCACCATCGTGCGTTGGGCCCCACCGCGCACAACATCCTTCTTTCTGCCTTTCAAAAAACCGGCGATCCGATCCTCGTCGAGTTGATGGAGGCCAAAACGCCGCCGAGTTAACCAGCGACTTAGCTTAGCAACCAGTCGTAGTTTCCAACGCCCAGTTAACAGGGGGTAGCCTTGACTTGCCAACAGTCGCGCATAGTCCTGAAGGTGGGCCCTAAAGGGCCATGTCGCAGAGCGTCCCATTGAACTCCCGGTGAATAGTATAGGTCGAGCATGAGTGTCCTTTCCGTTTTACTTCGTTGCGAAGTTGCAGGAACAGGACACCCGGATTATTCCGAGTCGAAAAGCTCAAATGAGGCACAAAAACCCAGGAATCAGAGGCTTGCTGAACCTTGCTCGGAATAATCCGGCACTCGGAATGATGGCGCAACTCGTGGGGCAGGACCGAGATCCCGAGCTTTCGCCTCGCCCGCTTCACAGCTCTTTGGACGTTGGCCTCGTGCATGCGGTAACGAACGAGACCACTACCCCTTGGATCGCAGCAGGGGGAATGCGCCGGAAACAGCCACGCCCATCGCCAACTGAACTGGTATTCAGGGTATTTCATGGCTAAACGGTGCGGCAATGCCAGCGGCATATGATTGTGCTTGTCCTGTTGCCACACGAGCCGGGCGGTTTGGAGCTGCTGTTTTAGCTCTTGAACGAGAGCGGCAGGCAGACGCACCACCCGGTCGTTCCCACCCTTGGCACCTCGAATGCAGAGGCTACCGCGTTCCATGTCGACGTCTTTGACCCGAAGATTTAAGGGCTCGCTGACCCGCAACCCGCAGCCGTAAAGCAGTCGGACAATAAGGTTTATTGGGTAGCCGCCTCTATCCTGAACGTGCCGGAGAAGAGCCTTCGTGTCTGCCAGGGAGGGCGCGTGGCGCACCCGCAACGGTCTTTTAGCCCGGAGGGCGTCGACGTTTCCGAGCGGTTTTTCAAGAACGTGCGCGTAAAAGAACACGACGGCATTGAAGGCCTGGTTCTGCGTGGCAGCTGCTACGTCTTCCCGAACGGCAAGGTCTGTCAGAAACCGCTCCAGCTTTTTCTCGCTCGGAAGGTCATCGGGGATTTCCTGGAGAGCATGAATGTAGCGGCGAAGCCAATAGACGTAGGTGGCTTCGGTTGAGAGTGCTTTGTGTTGACGACGGATGACCTGTCGCATTCGTTCTATGGCTTGGGTCGGGTTCATTTTTAAGCCGAGTATAATCAAGCCACTTGGACAAAAATTGTCCAAGCCTGGCGAGACGGTGGCGAAATGGTGGCGATTTTCGGCTTGTAATGAACGAACCGGCTGGGGTAAGATTCGTGTGTATGGGAGTTGGGCAGAACAGCATATGAAAGCGACGCCCCGGGGAACCTTCACTTTTGCTCAACGACAGGTGTCGCAGATCCACAGTTCCTACGACGCGGTGGTCCGCCCATTAAATGTTCTTCTTGACAAACAAAGCGCCTATGAACATCGCTATTAGGCCAACGCCGGTAGGCTTCGACGGAAAACTCAGCGTTTATCCGACGAAGCCTACCGGCGTTGGCACACGCTTTGTAAT
>DATGLT010000063.1:0-37733 GCA_035294005.1 Verrucomicrobiia bacterium | reverse complement strand
GCGACGACCTGGGGCATCCCAAACGAGACCTGAGTCTTCAGCATCCCCGTTGCGTGTTTCAGATCCTTAAGCGCCATTACTCACGCTATACGCCCGAGATGGTTCAAAAGGTCACCGGGTGCCCGCCTGACCTCTTTCAGCGAGTCGCCGAAGCGTTCACTTCATGCAGCGGCCCGGAGAAAACGGCGGCCATTTGCTACGCCGTGGGCTGGACCCAGCACACCGTGGGGGTGCAGATCATCCGTGCGGCTTCCATCCTTCAGTTGTTGCTCGGCAACATCGGCCGGCCCGGGGGTGGGATCCTGGCCTTGCGAGGCCATGCTTCGATCCAAGGCTCCACCGATATTCCGACCTTGTACGATGCCTTGCCCGGCTATCTGCCCATCCCGCGGGGCACCAAAGAGTACGACGAGGAAAAGCTAAGCAAGTTCCTGGAAACCTATACCAACTCTACGGGGCTCTGGCATAACCTGCCGGCTTATACGGTGAGTCTGCTCAAGGCCTATTATGGGAGAAGCGCCCGGCAGGATAATGAGTGGGGTTGGAGGTATTTGCCGAGAATCAACCGAGACCATTCCCACCTGGCTTATTTCGCCGAGATGAAGCAAGGCAAGGTCGAGGGCTTTTTCCTCATGGGACAGAATCCGGCGGTAGGAGGGCAACATTCCCGGTTTGAGCGCCTGGCCCTCTCGAAACTCAAATGGATGGTCGTGCGTGACATGGTTGAAATAGAGTCTGCTTGTTGGTGGTACAAATCCCCCGAGATCGAACGCGGCGAATTAAAGACTGAAGAGATCGGGACGGAAATCTTTCTGCTGCCGGCCGCCGGCCACACCGAAAAAGAGGGTTGCTTTACCAACACTCAGCGCCTGCTTCAGTTCCGTGAAAAAGCGGTGAATCCGCCTGGTGACTGTCGTAGCGAGAGTTGGTTCATCCACCAATTGGCCAAGCGATTGATCGCCAGGGCGAGGGCCTCCAATGATCCATTGGATGAACCGTTGCGCGCACTGGACTGGTGGTATCCAGAGAATGAGGAAGGCGAGCCAGTTGTCGAATGCGTGCTGGCGGAGATCAATGGCTGGAAAACCGATCCCCAGGAAGGGCCGGAGGGTGTATTCAAAAGTGGGTTCGACCGCGATGGTCGTCCGCACCACGGACCGCAGCTCGGGCGGTATGAGGAGCTCAAAGCAGATGGTTCGACCGCTTCCGGCTGCTGGATTTATACGGGTGTGCTTGGCCGGGACGGCGTGAGCAAGGCTGCTCGGAGAGAAGCGCAGGGCCGTTATGGGCACGGCTGGGGGTTCACCTGGCCCAGCGATCGGCGCATTATTTACAACCGGGCCAGCGCGCGGCCCGACGGTAGCCCTTGGAGCAAGCTCAAGGAGCTGGTTTGGTGGGATAAAGACAAGGGGGAATGGACCGGGCTGGACGTGCCGGATTTTAAAAAGAAAAAAGCACCCGATTATCGGCCGCCTCCGGATGCCGAGGGCCTGAATGGCCAGCCGGGCGATGCGCCGTTCATACTGCACGAGGATGGTTTGGGGTGGATTTATGTGCCCAAAGGCTTGCAGGACGGACCACTGCCGACTCATTTCGAGCCCATCGAATCGCCCGTCAAAAACGCGCTATACCGCCGAAACACGAACCCCCCGGTCAACTGGTTTACCTTGGAGGAAAACCCCAAAGCTGTCCCTGGCGACCCCCGCTTTCCGTACGTGCTGAGCACGTTCCGGTTGACTGAACACCACACCGCGGGCGGTATGAGCCGCTGGCTGTCCCACTTGGCGGAACTGCAACCCGAAATGTTTGCCGAGATCTCTCCGGAACTGGCCAATCAGCTTGGGATTCAACATGGCGATCACATCACAGTCGTATCTTTGAGGGGCGGGATCGAAGTGCGGGCAATGGTCAGCCGGCGGATTCGGCCTCTGCACCTGAACGGGAAGACAGTGCACCAGGTGTTCATGCCTTTCCATTTCGGGGCCGCTGGTCCGTTTCCCGGCGGGAGCGTTAACGATTTAATGGAGCTCTGCGCCGAGCCGAATATCTCCATCCACGAAGGAAAAACCTGTTTGTGCAATCTCATTCCGGAACGCATGCCACCGGGCCCCGATTTTTGGAAGTGGTTTCAGGAAAAAGCCCGGCCGGGCGCGGGTCCGAACCGGCATCCCGAAGAGCCCCCGCCTGGGGCGCCCACGGGCGGGCGTCTCATCCCCGGCCACGGACAGCATGGAAAAACTCATTAGCGCATATGATTGGTGAAGGCATTCTCAGCTCAAACCAGAAACCGCACAAACATGTGCAAGAGGAGGTACCCGTCGGCTTCTTCACGGATCCGACGGTGTGTATTGGCTGTAAGGCCTGCGAAGTGGCCTGCAAAGAGTGGAACAATGTTCCGGCGGAAGTGAATCCGTGGACCGGGCATTCTTACGACAACACTCTTTCCCTGGGCGCCTCGACCTGGCGGCACGTGCTCTTCCTCGAGGAAGCCAAACCGAGAGGCCCCCAAATCGCGGGACCTATGGGCAACGGCAACGGCCAGGACCCATTTCGCTGGGTTTTTCTTTCCGATGTCTGCAAACACTGTGAGGTGGCCGGCTGCCTTGAATCCTGTCCCACCGGAGCGATTATGCGGACCGAGACCCAGTCGGTGTATGTGCAGGATGATGTGTGTAACGGGTGCGGCTACTGCGTCGTTTCCTGCCCGTTTGGCGTCATCGATCGGCGCGAGAATACCGCTCCGGGCAAAGGCGGGGCATTCAAATGCACGTTCTGCTATGACCGCCAGATTAGCGGATTGACCCCGGCCTGTGCCAAAGCCTGTCCCACGGAGTCTATCCGCTTCGGGCCGCTCAAAGACTTGCAGGTAGAGGGCCGCAAGCGCGTCCAGGAACTCAGGGCGCAAAGCTACCAGGACGCACAACTCTACGATCCAACCGAAACCTCGGTCCGCGGAATTCACGCCTTCTTCCTGCTCCTGGGCAGGCCGGAGAACTATCGCCTTCCACCCCGGCCGGAAGTGCCAACCATTTATTTAGCCGCGGCGTACGGCTCAGTCGTAGCGACCGCCTTGTTGGCGCTGGCGTTTGTTCTTTGTGTGTTTGCTTTCCTGTAAGGCCATGAACGACCGATTCGAGAAGCGATTGGACGACTTGAGAGAGGAGGCCCGAAACAAGGGTGGCGTCACAGCCGCCGGTGTGAAACCGGTGGGAGGTCCGATCCCAGCGCAGCTCGGAGCGCCGGAAGCCATGCTCGGAACCGGGTATTACGGGCTGCCCTTTCTGAAGCCACCGGTTTGGAAATGGATGATCGCGGTTTATTTTTTTATCGGGGGATTGGCCGGGATGTCGGGCCTGATTGCCGTGGCAGCCCTGATGAAGGGGCAATACCAGATGGTGCGAGTGGCCATGTGGTCGGCGGGAATGGGCGGCATTCTTTCCCCTGTCCTGCTGACTTGGGACTTGGGCCGGCCAACGCGCTTTCTAAACATGCTGCGCGTGTTCAAGTACCAGTCCCCGATGTCAGTGGGCTCGTGGATTGTTTCGGCTTTCGGGGCCTGTGCGGTTCCCGGGCTGGGCTTCGTGGAATGGCATTGGCAGAACATGCAAGGTGGCCAACTGACGCCCGCGGTCCAAATCATCGCAGCGATTCTTGTGATCGGCTCAGGGATGGCGGGCATCTTCCTGGCTACCTACACCGGAGCCTTGATTGCTGTCACAGCAGTTCCTGCGTGGAATCTTCATCGGGTGCTCTTACCCTTTCATTTTGGCATGGCGGGGCTGGGCTCGGCTTCCGCCATGGTGGAATTGGCTGGGTTCCGTCAACCCGCCTTGAATGTCATCGGTTTGTTCGCCGCTTCCGCCCAGGTGCTGGTGATGCTCTATTTGGAGTTGCGCAAGCACGGTGCGGCGGATCGCGCGCTGCATGAAGGCAAATCAGGCTGGGTTCTGCGTATCGGTGAAGCTCTAGAAGGACCGTTGGCTCTGGCGTTGCGGGCGGCTGGACTAGTCCCGGAAGCGGCCATCGCTTTTCTGCTGGGAGCCCTGATTTCGCGCTTTGGCTGGCTGAGCGCCGGCACGGCTTGTGCCAACGATCCGGAGGCGGTTCTGGCGTCCCAATGTGGTGACAAGCGGTTGGCCGAATCACGATTCCCGCATGCCCTGGAACCCGCGACTGCCTCGAGCCAGCAGTCCAGAAGTTCTTTGCCGCGAAAGAACACAAAAGAACACAAAGCATAAGCCCGTGGCCAGACTGCTGGGTTACCTAAGATCAACGCGCCTTCGGCATGGTTTGCTCATGAACTAAAACGTATATCCGCACCGACCAGCCCACCATTGTGCCGCCCTCGGCCCCGGCGCCCTTCTGCCAGGGATTCTTGTGTTCTTTGCGTTCTTTTGCGGCAGACAAAACGGGCGGGGACAAGCCGCCCCCGCCCCGGTTCATAACGTTGAATCGCCCTGCGGCTTCGGTGGTCTTGCTTTCAATCGTGCCCCTCTGCCTCCCGGTGGAGCGGGGTCGCTATCCAACCAATGGTGCCACTGTCGGAAGTCCCGACGATTTGTCCCCGGTCGTTAAGGCCGAAAGCGACTGAATCGCTAGCTCCCGGAAAATCGAGGATGGTATAAACCCCCTTCGATAGGACAAAACCGTGTTGCACGGAATTCGAATCCAAGAAGCGCCCCACGACTTCGCCGGCATTGTTGATGCCTTCACCATACGTGCCGCCAATGGTGCCGCCAATGGCGGTCGGCACGTCAATGGAAGAGAACGAGCCGTCCTTCAACAAAAACCCGTGCCTAACGTTGTTAGCGTCTCTGAAGATGCCCACGATCTCGCCACGGTCGTTGATGCCGGTAGGGTGCGTTCCGATAGCGTTGGGATAATTAAAAGTGGTGTAAACTCCTTGTTTGAATATGAACCCGCTTGAGCCGGGTATCCCATAGGATCCGGCGGGAGGAGCGCTCAACCGGAATGTCCCGACGATCGTGCCTTCGTTATTGATGCCGATGCCCTCCTCACTGCCCTGTGCGCCTGGAACTACTGGCGGAAGCAGCTCAATCGTACCGTCCGGGTTCCGAACGAAATCCCACCAATTCCCCAGGTCGTCCATATAGTCCCCGACGGCCACGCCCCGATTATTGATCGCGAATACCTCTGTCCAGGGCGATCCCGGAATGGCCACGTCGATGAAATGATCCTTCTCCAGGAGGAACCCAGCCACGACATGAGTAACGCCGTCGGCCAGGTATTCACCGGCAACGCCATAGTCGCCGACAATATCGCCGCGGTTGTTGATGCCGAAGAAGGAGGTTCCTCCATTAACGTCCGCCGTCGGGGCTTCACTGGGCACATCGAAGGACGTAAACGTGTAAGCCGGCTGGGCGCCGTGGTCGTCGTCGGCCAGAGCGGGGGTTACCGCCACAACCAGCAGTGCCAGTGCTGTCAAAGCCGGCTTGATTATGCCTCCACGATCATTCTGGTCCTTGAGTTTGAATCGATTTTTCATAATTTGCTCTCTTCTCGTTTGCATTCTTGCCGAGGCGCGATCGCCTATTTTTGGTTTTGTATGGGGCGGACTGATTTGCCCGCCCAGAGACAAGGCGAGATTTGACCGACAAAGCGGCAAACTATTTATATAGCTACAATTAGTGACGTGAAGGTCTTTCAGCGTCGGACATCGAGCCTCTCTCGAAGCTTGCCGACGAGTATTGGGAGTTGGACGTTGATTGCTCGAAGTCCGGCGCTAAAAGAGCTCGGGCCGGGTCTTGACGCTTCGCCTCGATACAATTAGATCGCAGGACTGGTACTGCAAACGCCGGCGGGGAAAGTTAGTGATCGCGGACGGTGATTTCGTGATAGAGCCAGGTCCGCGCGTGAGTCCAGTAGTTCCGCGCCGTGCGGGGCGAGATATCCAACATGCTGGCAGCCTCCTCAACGGTTAGGCCAGCGAAGAAGCGCAGCTTGACGAGTTGCGCCTCGGTCGGGTCCATGCCGTTCAACTTATCGAGCGCGTCATTCATCGCCAGAAGTTGATCATCAGCGTCTGGAGAGGCGAGGTCCACCTCGTCAATGTTTATTCGCCGTTGCCCGCCGCCATGGCGCACAGCGCGCTTGCTTCGAGCGCGCTCGATCAGAATGCGCCGCATTGCTTCAGCTGCCGCTGCAAAGAAATGCGGCCGGCCAATAAACTTTGGGTTGTCGCTGCCCACTAATCTTAACCAAGCCTCATGCACTAACGCCGTTGGTTGCAACGTGTTGCCTGCCGCCTCGTTTGCTAATCTTGATGCCGCCAGCCGGCGGAGCTCTTCGTAAACCAAGGGTAACAACTCCGTCGCGGCCTGCGCGTCGCCTTGCTGAACAGCCTCGAGGATATGTGTAACTTGACTGATGAATAGAACAATACGCCGTTATTATAAACAATGCCACCTATTTGAATCAGCTGGCGAAACCAGGTGTTTATGAGCGCTTTGCCTTCAGCAAGTTAGCGACCTCGGAGTGCTTTCGCATTTCCGCCAACGAGAGAGGCGAAGAACCTTCTGCCATCATGTTCGGCCGAGCGCCGTGGTTCAGGAGCGACTTCGCCATTTCCAGGTGGCCCAGCTCAGCCGCCCGGTGAAGGGCGGTGAATCCACGAAGATCGGTCGCGTTCACATCGGCCCCGCGTTCAATGAGGAACGTGGTGTTGGCAATATTCCCGGTCTGCGCCGTCAGCATGACTGGCGTTTCCCCGTTGAGGCAGGGGAGCGTTGGCTTTGGCCGGACCCAGCCCATCAGCTTCTTAAGCATAGACCCTGCGAGGTGTCCTTGGACGTGTGAACGCGTCCTGCCGGGATCCACGAGCCCGAGGTGTCCAAATCTTTAACCGGTCGGCGAGCACCCGAGCGGCGTCTTTCGTGGCCGTCACTTATCGATGTCGGTGCCTGAGAGTCGTTGGTATAATTCTGGGTTAAGCTGAGACCTTCCGACAATCCGTTCGTTCTGGAACCGGTCAGTACGATATACAACTGGCGGAGTCGGTTTGAACCAAAGGTGGCACGGACCCTCAGTTTTCCATCTCGTTGTAGCTGGCACAAATCATATCGGCCGCCGGCAGGCGTCGTGACATAGGACCCCGGACCGAGGAGGTCTCGCAAGCCATCGGACGAATCGTAGCGACAATAAGCCGAGTCCAATAGCAAGACGCCGGCGAATCCAGTCTGCCCGCCGCTCCATATGTATTTGTGATAGGTAACATCCTGTCCCCGAAGGATGGCATGCGAACCACAAATGAAAACGATCGCGACGAGGGTTCGCCCAAGCGATCTCACAGTGGTGTTGTTCATAAGTTTCATAGTTCTTTGCGCTTTGGATTGAATTGGCGTTTTCAGGCCGCGAGCGGTTCCGCTCGCCATTGATCAAGGCGAAATCCCGCCGGCAAAGCGGCAAATTATTTAATTATTTTGAGGCCCGAGCGAGAGTCTTGGAGCCGCGTTTCTGTGGGAAATCAACTTGGAAAGCAATTGAACCGCAAAGAGCACAGAGAACGCAGAGACGCGGGAACGGCATTCCTGGCTCCGGACTGACAAGGTGATTCTTCGTGTTCTCTGCGGTCTCTGCGGTCAATTCTCCTGGCGGTTTAGAAGGCCAGAAACCAGGAGAGGAACGAACGTATCGAGCCGTGGCGTGCGGCTGGCACTTCCTCCGACCACGCATATTTGCGGATCTGAAATTCATACGAACCGAAGTTAATCAGCAGGCCGTGCGTGAGCCGTGCCGATTTAAGGTAACCCAAAATCTGGGCCTCATGCTCCGGAGCCAGAGTTTTGGCGGTTTTTAGCTCAACGATTAACCCACCCTCGACCAGCAGGTCAGCGAGGTACTCCCCCAACAGCGTTCCGTCCTCATCATACACGTTGATGGGGTGTTGCTGTTTTACCTCCAGTCCCAGCTTTCGCAGCCGATGAGCCAACGCGTTTTCATAAACTTTCTCCAGGTGGCCATGTCCATGATAAACGTGAATCTCGTACGAGGTTTGCCGGACCAAGTCGCTGAGTTCCTTGATAGTATTCATTGGATCCTTCTTTAGCTCTCCGCGTTCTCTGTGGTTAAGCATCATTTCAAGACGGCGGTCAATAAATAAGAAGGGATGAGATCACCGCAAAGAGCGCAAAAAACGCTGGTTGGCCGAGCCGCAAATCCGAACCAAGCCAGGCTGTTGGCGGGAGCAATGTGATTCTTTGTGCTCTCTGCGTTCTCTGCGGTCGATGGGCCGCCTGCCGCTTCGATGATCCGGCGGACACAGCACTGGCGGCTTTGGGAAGCTGCCTTAATCGAGTTTTGATCGTATCGATTAAGGGGCCTTTGGGCGCGCTGAACCGGGGAGAAGGTCGGATTTGGTTCGAGTGGCCGCTTTGTCTGTCAGGGAAGCTGCCGCTCCTGGCGGTTGGTTCGTGATTGGCGCATTTGGTTGTTTGATGGACCAGACCCGCGCTAGACTCCATAACCTTGGTCGCAGGAAGGTGCGATCAAGCTGGTTTAATGGCGCGAATATCGGGGGAACGCAAACCATGATAATTAGGACCGCAACTAAACCATTAAACCGCACAATGAGGGATTCACGCAAAGGGGCGGGGACGGCTCGTCGCCGTTGTGACCTACGGCAGCCGCCCGCGCCAGGACTAACCGTTGCCAACCCGAAATGGTGTGGGAAGCAGTCACATTCTCCCGGATAATGTAGACCTAAAACAACACACAACCCGGCGAGGCTGGCCAGCTAACCTCAACGCCGGTGTTTATGGTCAACCCGTCCTCTTCGACTCTGACCCAATTGCTGGACCGAATGACTAGCAGCGCGGCCACCGTCAGGAAAGTGTATTCCCGGACCTCACCGAAGCTGATCGGCCACATGGCCAAAATGGCCAGCAGCATCCCCAGGCCACAGAGAACAGCCTCTTGATCCAGCATCAAATTGCGGTTGCCTGAGTCAAGAGGGTATACGGTTCTCTCGGCAACGATTCTTGTGCGGGTTGCGTTCATAGTGTTGCGGCTTGTGCCATTCGCTGTTTGTTCCAGCAGGCGGGTTGATCTGTCCGCCCAAGGATAATGCGAATTCTCGGCGGCAAAGCGGCAATGTTTTTAAAAACGTGCCGAGAGTCTTGGAGCCGCGGTTTCATGGGAAATCAACTTGGAAAGCCATTGAACCGCAAACAGCACAGAGAACGCAGACAGGTGGGAACAGCATTCATGGCTCCGGACTGACAAGGTGGCTGGTGGGCCGAGCCGCAAATCCGAACCAAGCCAGGCTGTTGGCGGGAGCAATGTGATTCTTTGTGCTCTATGCGTTCTCTGCGGTCAATGTGCCGTCTGCCAGCTTCATGCAGGGTTGTGAAGGTCTGGGCCGTCGCCGACCACCCGTTATCGAGCCGACGAAAGCGCTAACTACTGACTCAACCGGAAAAACCGCTGTGCGCCGGAGATGGGATTGGTAATGACGTTCTGCCCGCTAATGATGGTGGGAGTAGAAGAGCTTGTGCTCCAAACCGCAGATGACCCGAGATTCGTCGTGGATTGCAGGGTCAACCCGGTGACATTGGTCGGCCAGGCCAAGACAAGATTGTCCTGGGAGGCTAGGATTGCCAGTTGCGGCGGCGGTAGCGCAAGGCTGAATACCGTTCCAACGCCCCAACGTCCGCCGTCACTCGCAGCCCCATACAGTGTGTTGCCTGATAGAATCAATTTGCAAGACGGATTAGCTCCGCAGGTGTTTACCCAGTCACTTGGAGCCGAACCATGAATTTGTGTGAAATTATAGAGAGTAGTGAAGTGCGTGCCATCGGTGTTGACTGCGAACACTGTGCCACCGCCCAAGGCTCCGCCAAAATCCGCCGTCCCATAAAGCATGTTGCCCGATAGCAGTAACCCGGCAATCGGATAATTTCCGTCGCTGTTCGTTCCAGGGTAGGGTAGCGACGTGAACGCGAAAGTGTGAAGTTCTGTAAAGCCCGTCCCATCGATATGGAGGGCGAACACCGTGCCACCACCCAGACCCGTCACGTCGGGGCCAGACTGTGTTGTTCCAAATAAGGTGTTGCCAGATAAGGTCAATCCGACGTCCGGATAGTATCCTTCAGTATTGATGTCAAAAGCATGCAGGTTTGTAAAACTGGTTCCATCCGTATTGACGGCGAACACGGTGCCACCTAGTAAGCTCCCGCCAGCGCGTGTCGTGCCATACAAGGTCCTGCCCGACAAAATCAGTCCGCCGTTGGGGCCAGCTCCGCCTACGTTGGTAGGGGCAAAAGCCGTCGCGAAAGCGTGAAGGTTCGTAAAGCCTGTGCCGTCGGTATTGACGGCAAAGACAGTCCCACCTCCAAGACTGCCCCCACTATACGTTGTCCCGTAAAGGACGTTGTCCGATAGAATCAGTCCAGAGGGGCCAACTCCATCGCTGTTGGTAATTATTGGACCAGAACCAGATCCTGCCGCGAACGTATGGAGAATCGTGAAAGCTGTGCCGTCCGTGTGGAGTTTGAACACACTGCCGTTGCCCGAACTGCCGCCGCCGACCGCCGACCCATATAGGATACCGTCCATTAGAACCAGACCTGCATACGGACCCGCTCCGTCGCTGCCTCCACTAAAAGTGTGCAGATTTGTAAAACCGGTGCCATCGATGTTAATGGCGAACAGCGTCCCGTTGCCCGAGGTGCCGCCTTCATTGGCAGTCCCATAAAGGGTGTTACCGGATAGAATCAAACCGGCATCCGGAAACACTCCGTCGCTGTTGGTATAAGGATAAGGACCCGTCTTCGCAAAACTATGCAAGGTCGTGAAGGTCTCCGCCATGGACTGAGGGAGTATCAAGGCGAGAAAGGCGACCAAAGCCGGCAACAGCGATAGATCCCTGAGAGAAGTCTTTATTGTTTGGCGGCCTTTACCGGTGCGAATTTTCATTTTCAGTTCCTCGCGGTGACAGTCAGACTGTGGGACTTGATTATTGCCGTCTGCTTAGAGTGGCGGCAGAGTTGCATTACCGCAGCATTTCATGCGCCATATCCATTCCAGGCATCAATGGCCCTCTCGCGCGCTTTGAGCGTGCCTTGAAATCCGCCAAACTCACTCCAATAAAGGCACATTGCCCCTGGGAAAGTTATGTCCAAACTCCGGGCCGGCGGCGATTGTGGCCGCGGGCCCGGATCTGCAGAAGGGTTATCTCATTTGGCGGTGTAGAACAAATACTCAGCCGAATAAGGCACGAGAGCCATTTCGCCATCGACCTTGCCGGGGGTGGCGGGAGCCAGCCCGCCTTTGGTCTCGACGCGCTGGACGAAGGTGACGTTGGCAAAAACGCCTGGTCCAGTCGTGGTTTTGGCCGCCAAGAGGAGCCAGGGAATAGCCGCCGGGTCGACGGTGACCGCGCCTAATTTGGTGCCAACCACCGTGCTGCCGTCGGTGCTCTGCCATGTTGGCCCGGCGTAGTGGATGCCGACTACGTGACCACCTCTGTGAAACAGCACTGCCGATGGGGCTTGGAATACCCAAGTGGAACTGGCTGCGCTCCATTTGTAAATCTGTACCCCAACCCCGTGGGCCTGGAACTCGATCTGGTTGCCGGCTGGCACGTCTAACGTGGGCGGCAGGTCCGCATCATCTTCGTCCTCCGCCCGGGCAGAAGAGCCCACTGCCAGCAACAGCACAGCCAGCAGCGGTCCCGCCGCCTTGAAGGCTGAGGGCAGTAACGAACTAAACAGGTTGGTTTCTAATCTTTTCATAATTTGAACTTTTTGTTGTCACGGCCTCTTGGGCCTTGGATTACCGATGTTGTCTTTTTCTCCGTCGGCAGCCTGCTTTGGCCACCGTTGATCAAGGCGAAATGCGCGCGGCAAAGCGGCAAATTATTTCAAGAAAAACGCGGGGGAGTTTCCGGCGAAATTCTAACGCGGAAGCGTAATCACCCGAACGATTCACTAAAACCGCTAATCTGCGCTAGTGAACACCGATGCGGAGCTGACCGTCGTGATGGATTGCAGGGCTATTGCCCGATGGCGCGCATTTCCGCATCGGCTTCCGTTAGGCCGTGAGCACGGAGCACGCGCAGAACGCCGTCGTCGGTGATGATGGCAAGAGTATTATCGTCGGGCGAGAACCGGACCAAACGCACCTTGTCGGAAACCGGGATGCTGGCAACCTCCCTTTGCGAAGATTTGCCTTCTAACGACTTGAGATTCCAAAGCTTAACCACCCGATCTTCGCCACCGCTGGCGAGTGTGGCTCCATCATACGAGAAATCGAGGGTTTTTATGGCTGATTGATGACAAACGATCGTGATCAATGAGTTAGTGAAGTTGGCCGGATCCCAAAGCTTGATGGTGCCGTACCCGCAAGCTGAGGCCACTCGTTTTCCGTCATGTGAAATTGCCGCAGCGCAGATCGTTCCTTTGTGCTGCTCCTCAGGCGCGCTAATCAGCTTTAGCCGTTTGACATCCCACAGCCTAACGCACCGATCGCTCCCCCCGCTGACGAGCGTATTGCTATCGGACGAAAAACGCAAAGTCCTGACCGGGCCGGAATGGCCTTGAAGCGGAGCCACTCGTTTCCCGGATTCGTGGTCCAGGAGTTCGACGGTGCCATCTCCCAGACCAAGGGCCATGAGATGTCCATCGGGAGAAAGGTCAACGCAGTACACGTCTTCGATGTTTCCCGCATAGCCGGGGAGCCGTTGAGAGGTCATTTCCTTCAAGTCCCACAAATAACCAATCTTCCCGGGCGTGGCAGTCAGCAGATGCCTTGAATCCGGCGTGAAGGCCACTACGTAGAGCATCCCAGTCAGAACGGTTGTAGTGCTCAAATGCTCCACATCGAGGATCTGGACGGTCTTGTTTTCAAAGCCTGCAGCCATGGTTTTGCCATCCGCTGAGAAGGCGAAGTTCCCGTAGTCTTTCGTGTGCAGTCCCCGCTTTTCGGTAACCGGTTCGATTGGTTCCCGGCGCCAAAGCTTGATAGTGCTGTCGCGGCTGCCACTGGCCAGCCATAGACCATCCCATGAAAAGGCCAGTGCCGTGACGCTTCCCACTTGCCCTTGCCAATGGCTCCGGCTTCCCCGGCCGGTCGCAACGTCCCAACGCTTGATCGTTCCATCCGAACTGCCGGTAATGAGCTCGCTGCCGTCGTGCGAAAAGAGGAGAGCCGTCACGGGTCTCTCAGAAGCATCGATACGTTGAGATTTCCGGGTAGCCAAATCCCAAAGCATCACCGTGCCGGCACCGTCCCCGACGGCGAGTTGCTGACCACTGGGCGAAAACCGCAATGTGCGGATTTGGCGCGCGTCTTCCAGGATCCCGAGGTCCTGGCCGGTCGTGAGGTCCCTTAGCCGTACGCCGCGGTCGCTGGCTGTCCCCGAGGCACCCTCACGCGGTTCGACCACCGCCAGTATTTTGCCTTCCGGATCCAGGGCGACCGAATCGATCCAGCCGAAGTCGAGATATCGCCGCCGGACTCCGGGCACCGAAAACCGGAGCCGGCCGGCGGCGAGGTCCCAAATCTCCAAGCCCGAACCTTCACGGAAGGTCGCCACCACCTGGGGCCGAGGGGCCCACGCCACCATTTGTCCGGTGTTTGTAATAGTCGCGACCGACCGCCGCTCAACAAGGTCGTAGCATTGGATAGTTCCCTGCTCATCGCCAAAGAGCAGCTTATCCCCATGGGTGGAAAAGCCTCCCAACCCTGTCGCCTTGGCGACTTCAAAGATTGGCTCGCCGGTTTTATTTTGCAGATCCCACAAGCGAAGCTTTTGGTCCCAGCAATACGTCGCGAGCAGACGGCCGTTCGGGGAGAACTCCATCGATCCGACGACCTGGTCATGCTTGGACAAGGTGCGTTCATAGTTGCCGCGGCAAAGCTCGTGCAGGTAGCGCCATTCGAAACCGCGCAGATCGTCTTCTCCGGCAGCAGGCCGGCATCCTTGCAGTAAACGCGAGGCATCGGAGAAGTTGGATTCCCGGCAAGAGCGAAAGGCCAGGTTCATTCCGTTTACATAGTCCGAAAGGTGCAAAACCTTAGTTTGCTTATCCAGGCGCGAGCGTGCTTCGTTGGCCGCTTTCGAGCTTGCGATTGCCAGCTCGGCAGCCTGTTTTGCCCGCACCGCCTGCCAGACGCTGACCGCGGTACCTGTGAGGAGCGCGGACGCAATTCCGGCCCCGACCGCGAACACCAGTTTATCATTGCGGGCGAGCAGTTTCCGGAACTGGTAAAGTTTGCCGGGCGGGCGCGCCATCACCGGTTCATTATTTAGGTGGCGCTCGATGTCCAGCATCAGTCCGTTGGTGGTTGCATAACGACGGTTGCGATCCTTTTCCAGCGCCTTCATCACGATCCAGTCCAGGTCGCCCCGGATCGAATGGACTAGTTTCGAGGGATCGGATTCGCGATGCCGGGCGAGCGTCGTTTGCTCCGCCACACCGAGGGTTTCCAGTTTCGTCGATGGCCGAGGAGGCTCTTCCTCTCGGATGATTCGGCGGACCTCATCCAGCCCCGCCTCGAGCAATCGTTTGGACTCGAATGGAGTCTTTGCCGTCAACAGTTCGTACAGCAGCACACCGAGCGAATAGATATCACTGCGCGTATCAATGTCCAACCCGCTCAACCTGGCTTGCTCGGGACTCATATAAGCCGCCGTGCCCATGAATTGCTCGAGCGCCGTGAACACGGTTTTGTCGGTCAACCGCTGGTCGGTGGTAGCCTTGGCGATTCCGAAATCAATGACCTTGGGCACAGGAACGCCGTCGTTGTCAGCCACCAGGACGTTCGAAGGCTTGATGTCACGATGAATGATCCCTTTCTGGTGAGCATGCTGAATGGCCTGGCAGACTTGAACAAACAGGCCTAAGCGCGTCGCCGTACTCAGGTTGTTTTCGTCACAGTACCGTGTGATGGGAATGCCTTTGATCAACTCCATCACGAAGAAAGGCCTGCCGGTCTCGGTGGCTCCGGCATCGAACACCCTGGCAATATTGGGATGATCCATGAGCGCCAAAGCTTGTCGCTCCGCCTCAAACCGGGCGATGACTTGCTTGGTATCCATGCCCAGTTTGATAACTTTGAGCGCTACACGTCGGCGGACCGGTTCCTCCTGTTCGGCCATATAAACAACGCCGCAGCCGCCTTCGCCAATTTGCTGGAGCAGCTTGTAACGGCCAATGCGGTCGGCCGGCTTTTCAGATGGAACGATGGCAAAGCTGGTGGCGGCGCCGGGCGCCGCAGTCTCATTTGGGGACGCCTGGGCCGACAGTCCCGAGGTCTCCATGAACCCGCCGGCTCGTTCGTGAACACCGAGCAAGTCCTCGATGCGAACCCGCAAGGCCGCATCGTCGGCACAGGCCCCCTGCAGGTAAGCACCTCGGCGCCCAGCGGGCAACGCCAGGGCGGCAATAAAGATCTCCACTTCGCGATTGGGTGGGGGGATCATGGCTTCGTCCATAGTCTAGCATGTATTCGAAGAAAGCCCAGCAACCTAACAGCCTTTACACGGTTCCTGCGTACCGCGCTTCATCACGCACCACTCATCAGGGCGAAACTCGAGTGACAAACCGGCAAATTATTCTTTAAACCGGGCCCGGGCGAGATTGCAACAATGAATCCCCGCCAGGGCGTCCGCCCAGAGACAAGGCGAGATTTAGGTCCCAAAGCGGCAAAGTATTTTAACTACGATTAATGCGCGCAGGTTCATCACACGCATGAATGGCCTCATTGGGCGAGTTATTCTGCTCTTCGGAGCAGTACCAGCCAGCAGTCAGACCCTGCTCCCGCCTTTCCGCCGATGACGAGCACTTGGCCCCTTGAAAGCGACTGCCGTCGCCTGACGGGTTTCTCTCGCTGGCGAAACACGGTCGCTTCAAACTCGTCCCCGCCAACGGCCCTCACCTCCACCTGAAACCCTTCGCCCATGGCACGGCTTTGAGCAAAGGTCAGTGGTAGTTGAAATCGTGCTTTGTTCAGCAGCAAATAGTTGATCCATCGCAAGGGTAGTTTCTTCAATTGCGTTCTCGCAGGCGGGTTAATCTGTCCCCCCAGGGATAATGCGAAATATCGGCGGCAAAGCGGCAAATGTTTTTTAAGAAACCCGGCGAGAGTCTTTGAGCCGCCCCACCACCGGCCAGCCAGTCCGGAGAGTTCTTTGCCGCGAAAGAACACAAAAGAACTCAAAGCATAAGCCCGTGGCCAGACTGCTGGGTTACCTAAAATTAACGTGCCTTCAGCCTGGTTTGCTCATGAACTTCGGCAGCTACAAATTTCAGATTAAAAAATATATCCGCACCGACCAGCCCACCATTGTGCCGTCCCTCGGTCGTGGCGCCCTTCTGCCAGGGATTCTGGTGTTCTTTGCGTTCTTTTGTGGCAGTCCAGGCAGTTCGATGCAATTTGGCTACGGATAAACCAACCGATAGAAGGCATTGGGCGTTGCAGGGTCGATGGGGAGCAGAGCGGAGTTGGTGAATCTCGAGCCCGGCACGTCTATCCAGTTTGTGGTAATGCTGAAGGGTGGCGAATTGGTTTGGGTTTGCAGGCGCCAGCCGGTGTGGTCTGCGGGCCAGGACAAATTCAAGTTCGGCCCGCTGACCACGTAAGAAAGGCTCGTCGGCGTGGTTTGAACGAATGAATTGGTCATGAGCGTCGCGATCTGCGCTGCGCTCAGCGCGTAATCAGCAATCTCGACGTCGTCCAATTGCCCTTTCAATAATGGGTCAGCTGGAAATTGGCTTTTGCCGAGATAGTTCTTGATCGGGTTAAAACTCGAAGGAGCAATTGAGAAAGTCGATGAAACGGCGGATTGAAGGCCGTTCAAGTAAAGAATCGCGGTATTCCCGCTGAGAGTGACCGCGACATGCTGCCAGCTGCCGGAGGGGAGTTTGGCCGTTTCGAGAATTTGTTCCCCGCTCCCATTATTGATGGCGAAGCGCAACGTGCCGCTTGCCGAACTCGGGGTAAGAAACAGGTAATGAGAGGTGTCGTTGCCAAAGTCAAAAATGCGTTGCCAGTTGGCGCCGCCGTTCCATTGAACCCAGGCGGCGAACGTGAACGCGTTTATTTTAGCGATATTGGCCGGCAATTGCACGTACGCATTTGCGCCGTCCAGGACAATCGCGTGGGCCTGGGGCTTATGGCCTGTTGCGAACGCGGGGGCGCCGACCGCCATTCCGTTGTTGAAGTAGCCGGAACTGTCCAGAGTATTGGTATCGAACAAAAACCGGGCGATGCCGCGCGTGCCGTTATCGGGCATCGTTTGCGAGTAGGAAAGCGCTGAAGCGCGATTGCTGTAGGTTACGCCCGCGGGGGTAGGAACGCCGTTCGTCACGAGAGCGCGCGGGTTTTCAACCCAGTTGAATAGAGCGTAACGTTCGACAAACGGCGTGTTTTCCAGCATCTGCGTCATGGCGTCGATGCAGGATTGCTGTTGAGCGTAGGTTGGAACCGGGAACGGATTATTGTCGGTCCAGTTGGCGCCGTTGTTCCACTCCGTGACCCAAATTGGGCGATGGGTGTGATTCCAGATATCCAGGAGGAAGCTGTACATCAGGTTGGCCGCGCCGGTTGGGTCGGCAGGGTTTGAAGCCCAGTAATAATGCGCGGCGATAACGTCCACCCTCAAGCCCGCGGCGTCGGCCTGCTGGACAAATGGGTAGAGCCAGCTCGAGCGGCCGCCGTCGGTCGTGGCCGGCGAGCCGACGCGCAAGCCCGTTGCCAGCAAATCGCCCCAGGCGCCAATTGCCGATGCAATCGACATGTTGGCCTGCCCGGAATTGTCCGGTTCGTTGTAGCCGAGCAATGTATTGACTCCGAGCCCGCGCCAGTTCTGGCTGAGGCTTGGCCAATACTGGTTCTGCCGAATTCCGACATATTCCAAATCGCGCGTGGAATTCGAACTGATGTTCCAATTGTACAACCAGAGAACATTGAGCAGGGGAATTCCTGGGTCCCCGGCAATACCCTTTTTACTCGTCCAGCGCCAGGGTGTGACATAGACGAACTGGACCTGCTTATCGAGGGTGGGCGGCAGGACTCCGATTTCGAGATCGCCATCCTGCGCAATGTAGCACTGGCTGTAATTCTTGCCGTTGGGTGTCTGGGCAAAAACAGCCTGGTATCCGCGCTTCAATTTAAATGACCGGAACTGCGAGACCATGCCGCCCGTGTAGTAGATCCACTGGCTGTACTGGTTTGAGGTTCCGGCGAACTGCTGCCCGGTGAAAACGGTTAGCGGCTGAAATGTGGAAGAATGAGGGAGCACGACCGTTCCCGCCTGTCCGTATTGGACCGCCCGCACATTGCTATCGGCAACGGCCGGCGCTCCGTTGACGCGAAGCTGGTTCAGGTAAGAGGAGACCACCGCCGAAGGTTTGATTTCAGGCAAAAAAAGCCACGCATCCGGCGAGGTGAAGTTCACCGTGCAACCGCTTAAGGGCGCCGAAGCGTTTGTGACCCAAAGCTCGGACCTCCCGCTTAACGTCACAGCCGTGGCGCTCAGCGAGGGATACTTCTTCACGCCCGCAGTAACGTTCAGGGTTTGGCAATGAACGGTCAGCGACGCCGCGATGGCAACGAGGACAATCAGTGCCGCGACGGATTTGGGCATCAAGGCGGAACCGGGGAACCGGGCAGTATCAGCAATGGCGTTCAGAACACGTACTATTATAGTCGCTGTTTTTGGAGGGATTGCGAGTCAAATCCAAGTGGCGTCCGGGTGGTTTAGGCCGTTTATGCCGGCGTTTCAAAGGCCTGCGCACTTGACTGCTGGTTAGTGGAAGCTTACAAGTCCGCCATGAAATTTGCGCCGTGGGCGGCTTTGCTGGTGTTGGCCGTGAAAGGCTTCACCGCAACCGGCCTTGCTGGGTCGGGAGAGCAGGGGCCTGTTGTCGCAACCGCCGCAGCCGCTGAAAAGTTTCTGGCGACTTTGAGCGACGACCAACGGGGCAAGGTTTCCTTTGACTTCAAGGACGAAGCGCAGCGCAAGAGATGGTCGAATTTGCCCACGGGGATATTCAAGCGAGCAGGTTTGCGAATGGGAGACCTCTCGAAGCCGCAACGCGATGCCGCCTTGGGGGTGCTGCGCGCCGCATTGAGCCAGGCGGGATATGAAAAGGTCCTGCAAATTGTAGAAGCGGACGAAGTTTTGTCCAAAAATGACGGAGGTGGCGGCGGGCCAGTCCGATTCGGCCGAGACGAGTATTACCTTTCGTTTGTTGGCCGGCCTCGGGCTACGGAGCCGTGGATGATCCAGTTCGGCGGCCATCATCTTGGTCTCAACATAACCCTGGTTGGCGAGAACGAAACCCTTGCGCCAAGCCATACGGGGGCCCAGCCTGCTATTTACCAAATCGAAGGCAAAACCGTTCGTCCCCTGGGCCGCGAGACTGACAAAGCTTTTATGTTAATTAATTCACTCGATCCAAGCCAACGCAAGCAGGCCGTCCTCGGATTCGAGATGCATGACCTGGTCCTCGGGCCTGGCCGCGACGGACAGACGATTGCGCCCGAAGGAATCAAAGGCTCCGCGTTATCCGAAACGCAACGCGCGATGTTACTGGACCTGGCTGCCGAGTGGACCGGGATCCAGAGCGAGTCGGTCGCCAAAACCAAGCTGGACGAGATAAAAAACAACCTTGCGGAAACATGGTTTGCCTGGAGCGGTCCCACGGAAAAAGGCAGCGCCGCCTACTTTCGGATCCAGGGCCCAACGGTCATCATCGAATATGCTCCGCAGAAACTCGGCGGAGATCCCACGAAGCATCTCCATACTATTTACCGCGACCCCACCAACGAATACGGAGCCAAGTGGTGGAAAAGGTGACTGCTGCCATCCGCTCCATTTTTCTGGGGTTGCTCACGGCCTTCCTGGCGCTGCCCTTCACAGGTCATGCGCATCGGTTGGACGAGTACTTGCAAGCGACGCTGGTGAACATCCAACCCAGCGAAATCACGTTTCAAATCAATTTGACGCCCGGCGTCGCGGTTGCCGACAAGGTACTCGCAAAAATCGATACCGACGCGGATGGAACTATTTCCACAAACGAATTGATCGCGTACGCGGGCTTTCTGAAACGGCAACTTGTCGCCCAGCTCGACGGTCATAACCTGGCCCTGAATCTCACCGGCTCCAGTATCCCGGAGGTAGCCGAGTTGCGGAGCGGGTGGGGCATCATCAAAATTGAATTTTCAGCAACCTCCGTTTCGCTGGCTCCTGGTCCGCACAAGCTCGTTTTCAAGAACCGCCATTTGCCTGGATTGAGCGTCTATCTCATAAACGCGGCTCAACCGAAATCCGACCGCGTGCGCATTGTCCGGCAAAAGCGGAATTCGGAGCAGAGCAAGGGCGAAATTGATATTGTCGTTTCGCCCCCGGCCCGTCCACTGGTCTCCAAAAGCACGGCGCGGTTTTCTTGCGCGGGCGGGCCCGGATCACTAATGCCGCCGCCGCTGGTTGGGTCAACGAGTCCTGCCATTGCGGACCTTGCGCGGAAGCAAAGTGGATCGCCCCGGAAAACAGACGCAACAATTTTATGAACTACACGAGAGCGTTACTTGGCATTGTCATAGGTTCGATCACGGCGGTCTCAGCGTTGGGTGACGACTGGCCGCAATGGCAGGGACCGGATCGAAATAGCATTTCCAAAGAGCATGGCCTGCTCAAGGAATGGCCAAAAGAGGGTCCTCCTCTGTCCTGGAAAATCGGCGGACTCGGAGGTGGCGACAGTGCTCCGTCGGTATCCGCAGGGCGGATCTTCGGAATGAGCAATCGCGGGGATGACGAAGTTGTCTGGGCCGTTTCCGAACAGGACGGCAAACCCCTTTGGGTTGCGCGCATTGGTCCGGCCTTTGCCCAGCAAGTGCCGCAAGGCAAAGAAGGTCCAGGATGCACACCGACGGTGGACGGGGAACTCTTGTATGTCGAAGGACTTGGCGGGGCATTGGCGTGTCTCCAGGCCAAGGACGGCAAGGTGCTTTGGCAACGCGATTTTCAGAAGGATTTCGGAGCCAGTCCACCCACCTGGAGTTTCCGCGAGTCGCCCCTGGTGGACGGCGACAAGCTTGTCGTCACCCCAGGAGCCGAAGATGCAACGCTTGTGGCGCTGGAAAAGCTTACTGGCAAGACGATCTGGAAAAGCCAGGTCCCGGGCAGTCCCACCGCTGCCTACGCGTCGGCGATCGCCATCGACTTCGCGGGCCAGCGCGAGTATGTGCAATTTACGCAGAAGGCGTTAGTTGGCATAGCGGCATCCGATGGCAAGTTTCTGTGGCGCTACAACCGTTGTGCCAATAGCCACGGGATCAATTGTTCAACCCCGGTTTATCAGGATGGCTTCGTGTTCGATGCCTCGGCCTACGGCACTGGCGGGGGCCTGGTAAAGCTGACCAAAGCAGACAATGGGGAGATCCAGGCCGAGGAAGTTTACTTCAGTCGCAAAATGCAAAACCACCACGGTGGCATGGTTCTGTGCGATAGTTCCTTGTACGGGGCCAACGGAGGAAACGAAGGCGGCGCCTTGGTCTGCCTCGATTTTAAGACAGGCAACGTCCTTTGGGACGAACGGGATGATGAAGCGCACCGCGCTCCGAAAGGCTCGATCGCGCTGGCGGATGGCCGGCTCTACTACAGGACTGAAAAAGGAGCGATGCTTTTGATCGAGCCGAACTCAAAGCAATACGTCGAACGCGGCCGTTTCGATCAACCTGAACGCAGTAAGCAGCCGGCTTGGGCGCATCCTGTCATCGCCAACGGCAAACTGTACCTGCGTGACCAGGATTTGCTCCTCTGCTACGACGTAAAGGCGCGGTAGCATTACGCCGCAACAATACTAACCACTGCAGGCGACGAGGCGGACCACGCGCAAAAGAAGCGTCGAATCCGCCTTCACCCTGATGGCGGCGCAGGCAGGTTCGTCAACGCCTGTCTGCTGTTCCCCGACTATGGTGTTTTGAAACCAAGGTCAGGGCTGTCGTGAAAGGCCAGGCCTATCTGTTCGATGCCACCGTGCCGGCCGTTATACCAGAGAAGCCATTTCGTCCCGTCGAATATCGCAAAGGGTTTATAACAGGCGTCGTGATCCCATTTGTTTTCGCCGGGCCGGATAATCGGGTTTTCTGGCAGACGCTCCCAATTGCTGATGCCATCCTTGGAGCGGGCGATCCCAATCTGCGCGTGATCTACGTCGCGGAAACCAATGTAAAACATCACAAACCAGCCGTCTCTTTGTTGCACCTGGCAAGCCGTGACCTTGTGCTGTTCCCAGCCAATGCGCGGATCAGATTTGAACACGGGATTCGACGGCAGTTTGCTCCAGCTAAGTCCATCCGCGCTCGCGGCATACCCGATCGCGTCAGGCTCATATTGTTCTCCTCCGGAGTACCACATTCTGAATTGCCCCGCCGAATCATCCCAAATCACATGAGGACACATGACCGCGGCTTTCTCCCACGGAACGTCAGGTGACAGGACCGGCCTGGGGGAAACTCGACGCCAGGACCGGCCATCTTCGCTGCGGGCATAACCGATCCAGGAGTGATTTCGTGCCTGGCCTGTGTACCACATGTGGTACCCGTCCTTGCGCTTCACAACCACAGGGCGATTGATGTCCTCTTCCCAGTCTGTGCTGCCATTTGGACCGAGGGCGATTTGCGGATCACTCCAGTGAATTCCATCGGTGCTTTCCACCAGCGCGATACTCTTTTTGGGACGCCATGAAAACCACATCCGGTACGATCCGCCGTCTTTAATTAACGCGACGTCAAAGCATGTCCCGAGCGAGCCTCCAAGGACGGGGTTCTTCTCATATTTGCGCCAGCCGCCTGCTGTTTCGGCGGAGCCCGGCGCGCTTTGCGCTGCCAGGTTGAGACTCAATCCAATCAAAAGCGCGGCGAGAAAGACACGTTCTGGGCCGTTCCTGTTCATGTGAGCGCGGTCATTCCGCCAAACACAGTGACGCAGTAGGGGGAATCCTTACAAGCCGCTTTTTGATGTGGCGACACCGCGGCTTGGGAAAAAATCAAGGCCACCACGGCGGCCGCGTGGCCGCAGGCGGAGGCGCCGAGTTGGTTGCAACGCCCCACGTCTCGAAGCACAAGCCGGACGCCTGGTCCTGATCGCAAACCCGAGAAGCTTGAGCGGCTGCGGGGCTCGGTATTGGGGTGCCCCGTGGTTGGAAGCAAAGCGACACGGCGGCAAAAATCGCCAACCCGCTCGTGCCCAAAACTGTAAATTTTGGGAAATACCTGGCCGGGTCCGGCATTGGTTCGGGTGAGATCTCTTGCGCACCTGTGTTCGAGGGGAGTCCTAGCATAGCCTGGAAAGCCTGAATACCCTGAACCGCGACAGAGAAAAAGCGATGAGCCTTGTTCCTTCGGCGTTTCGCCGGCGGAAATCGATCGGGTGGTTCGGCGTGTGCATCGAAGCGGAAGACGCCCGCAGTGGTTCTGTTTTCATTCTTTGTTCGCGGCCAGGGGTCATGTTGATCCTCGCTTCAAAAAAACTTCTAAACGGTGCTCAATGGTGCGGGCGGGATGCCCGTTACATTAATATTTCTTACAGGGTTCGAATTGAGCAATCAATGAGCAGCGCTACGGAATCGATGTAAGCAACAATACGGAGGAATCGATAATGAACCGGCCTAAGCACTGTTATTAGATCTGTAAACGTACGGATATCAACCCGTGAAGCTTTTGATTTACAACGGACAACGACGGGGTTACAAACCCTGCGTAATGAAAGTTCAGCAGGCCCTGGCATCAGTTTGCTCCCTGATGTTTTTTGCCTCGGCAACCCTTGCAGCGGAATGGCACACCTGGACCTTCGCCCAGGATGGCGAGATGAGAACCTCATCCGGAGGTTCAGTTTCCTTTAAGATCAAGGGCAGGCTCGAGGCGGCGTTGTTTCACTCCGATCCCACGAATGTCGTGCTGTACACCACCCACAAGGAATTCGTGACGGTTCCGATCACGGATCTTTCCGAGGGGGATCAAGAATATATTACTCGAGCGTCGACGGTGGAAGCTTCGCGCAGCGCACTGGCGGGCCAAAGCGATATTGTGCGCAACGAAATGGCTCGTCGCGCCGTCGAAGCAGTGATGCTCAGGGAAGAAGCCGCGGAGCGCCGGCGCCTGGCCGAGTCGGAAGCCGAAGCGGCTGAAAAATTGGACACCCAGGCGGACAGTCTTGCCGCAAAGCAGGCGTTGGTTCATCTCACGCCCGCCAAAGTCGAAGCGAAGACGGTTTTGGATTCCTCACCCGCAGCAACTTTGAAAAAGACCAAAGGCCCGGCGAGCTCCCCGACCGGCGCGTCAACACAAGCTGATGACAACCTTGCCCAGCTACGCCGCCAGGCCCAACAAAAGCGCGAGAAAGCCGATAACCTGAAGCACGAGGCTGAAAAGCTCGAGCAAATCGCAAACGAAGAAACCAAAGCGGCGCCGGCGCACTTTGTTCACCAATGACCGGTTCCAGGCGCGTCCACTCCGGATGGCCTTCTTCTCAGTGGGTCACGCGAACAATTCGTGGATCGGTTTTCCAACCCCGTCGCGGGTCACGTAGAACGGGCGCTTTTCCACTTCATACGCCAGTTTAGGCGAGATCCCAAGGGCATGGTAGATGGACGCATGCAGGTCCTCGATGACCACGCGTTGGGATAAAGTCTTGCACGGACGCTCGTCCGAAGTCACTCCGTGGAGGTAACCGCGCTTGATGCCCCCGCCGAACATCAAAACACAACCTGCGTCGGTGAAGTGCCGGTGCATTCCGTAGAGCTTCATGTCGTCGATCTTGTCGGGCACTTTGACCTGGTCTTTGACGAGTTTCTCCGGTTTGCCTTCGATGAGGGCGTCGCGGCTGAACTCGCTTGCCAGGACGATTAGCGTGCGATTGAGCAGCCCGCGTTCCTCGAGATCCAGGACGAGTTGGGCGACCGGTGTATCGATTTGCTTCTTCATTGCCGCCGCGCGGCTATGCCCGTGCTCGTGAGTGTCCCAGTTCAGAAAAGGAATGTATTCGGTGCCGACCTCGATGTAACGCGCCCCGGCCTCGGTCAGGCGACGGGCGAGCAGACAGCCAAGCCCGAAGCGGCCGACCATTTGCTCTTCATACTTTGAGCCCTCGCGATCCTGCATTGCATTATAGCGGTCGCCGGGTTTGTATTCCGGGACGTAGCGGCGGATGCTATCGAGCGGTTCCAAGGACAAATCGAACGCCTTCGATGCCGGTGAACTCAGGAGCCGGTATGCGTTATCAAGCGAGCGCATCAACGAGTCCTTTTGATAGCCGCTGCCGCATTGGCCAATGGGGCTGGCTTCGAGCAGTTTTTTGAAAAGTTTTTCCCGGCTTTCGAACCGGCCCAGCGTCATCCCGCCAGGCGGCCGCACGCTCTCCGCGGCTTCTTCGGGGAAAGGAATATTGAAGGGCCCGTACTCGCTGCCCAAAAACCCTGCGGTAGTGAAGGTTTTCAGCTCTTCGCCTTCGCCGATATCGAACCGCTGCCCGATATTGATAAATGGCGGCAACGCGTCATTGAGCGGCCCCAGTGTGCGGGCGATTACCGCCCCGAGGTGCGGCGCGGCGACTGTTTGCGGCGGCGCGTACCCGGTGTGCCATTGGAACTGGTGCCGCGTATGGAGAATGAAACCGAGGTCGCCCGCGGTATAGGAACGTATCAAGGTCCCCCGGTCGATCACCCGGGCGAGCTTTTCAAGGCCCTGCGAAAATTTGATGTGGTCGACGGCCGTATCAATCGCCGGGAATGTGCTCAGGAATGAGCTCGACGACATTCCTGATTCATAGGGCGTGTAACGCTTCGGATCGAACGTTTCGGTGTGCGCCATGCCGCCGCCCATGAAGAGCACAATCACGGTATCGGCGGTCGGTTTGGGGTGTTCGTCGGTTTCCTCAGCTGCGTGGATTGCTTTCGGAAAACCGGCGGCGAGCGCTGACAACGTTGCCGCGCCGGCCGTTTTCAGAAAATCACGACGCCTCCAGGGCTCGCCCGGCGGCCTGTTTTGAATCATCGGCGAGTGCATCAGTAGATGAGTTGAAATTCCGGCTGCATTGTCATCGCCCAAAGCAGGTCCTCGACTCCCGCCCGTCGCTCCGATTGCGCGAGTAATCCGAGCGCGAGCTGGTTCTCCGAAGAATCAGGCAGCCGCCCGAACGCGCGTTGAAAGAGGAGATTGACCAGTTGCTGGTTGGAGCGCGGGTCTTCCTCGAATCGAAACGCGGCGCGCCCGAGCAGGTTGGCCAGCGTGGCGCCATTGGTGAGTTCGACCGCCTGCAAGGTGTTCGCGGTGGACGATCGTGAAGTGACCACCTGTTCGCGGTTGGGCCTGCCCAGGGCCACGGCAAGGGTGTCGGCGGCCACCAGTCCGCAACGCACTTCGGAGGCATTGCAATTGAACGCCGGGCTGTTAAACCACACGCCGGTCAATTCGCCAAGCGCGTCGCGAAATTCTTCCGCCGACAATCTCCGGATGCCCGGCCCGCGAAATGCAAAATCCCTGGCTTCGGATTCCTTGAGATCGATCGCGGGCAATTGGTACGCGTGGGACGTCAGCATGAGCTCGATGGTGTGTTTCAGGTCATAATGGTTTGCCACCAGGTCCTCCGCGAGCCAGTCAAGCAGGTCCGAGTTCCACGCGGGCTGTTCCATGTCGTCCAGCGGCTCAACCAGGCCGCGCCCAAAAAAGCGGGCCCAAAGGCGGTTGACGATCGTCCGAGGGAGGCGGCCATCCTTGGGACTGCTGATGATGCTAGCCAGCTCCTGGAGCCGTTCGGGCCGGTTTGCGGAGGCGTCGATCGTGCCGAGTTCGGGGTAGATGAAACGCGCCTGCGCCGTCTTGCCGGTGGGTTTGTCGCACTGGTAAAGCTCGATCGGGCCGCTGCTGTAAACCGTCGCCAGGTTGTAGGCGTCAGACAGCCGCCAGTCATTGATGAAGCTGTCATGACACGAAGCGCACTTGAGATTCACGCCCATGAACACCTGCGAAATATTTTGTGCCGCCTGCAGCGGCGGCGATTGGCTGGCATTGACCGTGCCCCGCCAGACGATGCCCTTGGTGAACCCTTCGCTTCCGGGCCCCGGATCGATCAGTTGAGCGACGAACTTGTCATACGGCATGTTGGATAGGAGCGCCGCAAACAGCCAATCGGTGATGGATTTGCGGCCGCCATCGATGTAGCCCGCTCCGCGATAATCGTTCCGCAAGAGATCATTCCAGAAGGTAAGCCAATGTTCGGCGTAGCGCTCCTTATCGGCCAGCAACGATCGAACGAGCCGTGCTCTAAACTGGGGATCTTCGTCCGTGACGAACGCCCCGGGCCCGTCCGTCGGCGGCAACAGCCCGATTACGTCGAGGTACGCCCTCCGTTCGAACTGCCGATCGTCGACAATTCCGGGCGGCTTGAAACCGTGTTCGCGAAAATACGGTTTGAGGATCTGGTCGATCGGGTTTTCATCGCTGTCGGTTGAGACTTCCGGGATTGGTTTGGCGCGGGGAAGGAGGTTCAATGCTGTGCCGCGCGCCAGCGACACACCCTCGTCCCAATGGAGCCGTTGATCGATCCACGCTCGCAGCAATCCTACCTGTTCCGGGGTCAGCCGTTTTCCTTTCTTCGGCATCGCATTGTCCGGGTCGGTTGAACTCACCAGTTCAATGAGCAGACTTTCTTCGCTGTGTCCGGGCATGACCGCCGGGCCGGACTCCCCGCCCTTGAGGACGGTGTCGCGCGAATCGAGCTGGAACCCGCCCTTGGCCCGGCCGCGGGCGTGACACTTGACACAACTGGCGTCGAAAATGGGTTTGATGTCTTTGGAAAAAACGACCGGGCGCGAAGCTGGGGGAGGGAGCGCTTGGATTTGTTCCGGCGTGAGCCTGGCTTGCGCGGGGCAAGCAACGGTGAGCAGCACGCAGATGCCAATCGCGGCACGAAGGTCTTTCATCAGTCGAACAAACGTAACTTCGCCTAATTCACGATGCAACAAGAACTGTCGTCCCACTACCGGTCGACACCAAGTCATGACCCGGCGTCATTTCCGGGCCAAAGGATCTTGTTCGCAACGTCCATTAAAACCGCAGGATCACTTCCAGGACTTCGAGCTCCGAGTCGTCGGCGGCGCTTCTCCAGATTCCATCTTTATCCTGGTAAGCAGCGCATCGAAAGCCCTTGCACCGGACCAGAGCCTGCGGTTGGCGAGACCCTTTTTGGCTCGCCGCGAGTTGTTTTGCTTGGGCGATGATTTCCGTGTCTGCCATGGGCTATGGGGAATAACTTACTCCTTCACCGCGGAAGCGCAATGTAAACCAAAGTCTTCAGTTTTCCGCTTCCCAGGCGGGACTTCTGAGGGCGCATTTTCCGCGCCGGTCTCTGGCCGATTCTGCTGGCGGGCGATCAGCGATGCGTTAAGCTCGGCGACACAACATCAATTGAAAGGACCCTTGTGAATCCGATAACCAGGCGCGCATTTATGGAGAAAACGATCCTTGGCTGCGGCGTTGCGGCCGCATTGGGCGAAAGCACCTTGAAGGTTTCCGCCAATCCCCTGGGACTGCCGATTGGCAGCCAGGTCTGGCCGCTGCGCGATAAACTCAAAGACTTCCCGGCGTTCGTCGAAATGATTGCCAAAATCGGAGTGACCCGTCTGGAGCTCTGTTCGCCGATCGGCTATGGCGCCGAGTTCGCGTCGCTTTCAAATGGAAAAGAAGTCAGGAAAATTATGGCCGACCACGGGATCAAATCCGAGAGCTCGCATTTTTCGCTGAACGAATTGCGGCGCACCCAGGAGAAGAGCATCGAGTGGGCCAGGGAAGTAGGGATCCGCCAGATGATTACTGCCAGCCTGGGCGACGGCAACGGGGGTGATCATCCGACGATGGACCAGGTGAAACGGGCGGCCGAAGAATACAACCGAATCGCCGCGGTGGCCGCCAAGGCGGGCATGCACCAGGGATTGCACAATGAGGGATTCGAAATGTCCACGGTTGAGGGAAAGAAAACGTATGACCTGCTGTTTGATCTGCTGGATCCCAAACTGGTGAAATTCCAGTTTCAAATGTCCACCATCGTCGGCGGGTTTGTCGCCGCCGACTATTTCCATCAATACCCCGGGCGCTTTTATTCAATGCACGTTCAGGATATCGACATGAACCGGCCCGGCCATCCGCAGGTTCCCGTCGGCCAGGGCAGCATCGATTGGATACGAACGTTTGCGGCGGCCAAAATCGGCGGCGTTAAGAATTATTTCGTCGAGCAATCCTGGGACCTCGCCCAGCAAAGCGTGGCGTATCTCAAAAACCTTCGCGTTTAACACGCGCAATTCGGTGCGAGGTGGCTGATCGAGCCGGGCAGGGCAGGGCGCCTGCGAAGCGGTTCAGCCGCTGTCTCCAGCTTGCCTGAAGCGCTTTTTCTTCTCGCCGGACTGGAGTTCTTTTTCCCACGCACTGGGCAAATTACCCGAATTCTGTTCTTCCCAAAGGCGAATAAGATCCGCCGGAATGCGACGGTGCCCATGGTGTTCAAAGAGCGCCCTTCGGGGAGAAAGCCCGGTGTTTTCGTTGCCGCAACGGTTAATGGGCGTAAAGCGTGGCGGGATTGCGATGTGCCTGGCGGCAACGCTATTGTTGGTTCCGGGGAGTTCGTCTGCTTTTACTTCGTTGGTTGCCTTCGGGGACAGCTACACCGATACGGGACGCTTGCCTTCATCTCCGCCGAATTATTGGAACGGCCGATTCTCCAACGGCCCCCTTTGGATCGAGTACATGTCCCAGATGTTGGGCTTTGCCTATGACCACGCCAACAACTACGCGGTGAGCGGAAGCGAGTCCGATGAACTGGGGATTCAAATCAACAATTACCCCGGCACCACCGACTCGGACAACGTCCTGTTTGCGATTTGGTCAGGCAATAACGACTTCGGCAATCATTTGAACATCGGCTACAACGACGCCGGTTGGAACAACCAAATCAATAGCGTGATCTCGAGCCTGCTCACCGCCAGCGACCTCTTGTACCAAAAGGGGGCTCGCAATATTCTCCTGTTCAACCTCGTTGACCTGACTCGGGTGCCCTACATTTTGAATGCCTACCCGGCTTCCTTCCGCAGCTATGTCGCAGCCAAAATTCAGACGTTCAATGTCACGCTGGCCAACGACCTGCCCGCCTTTCGCAACTCGCATCCGGGACTGAACCTGTACCTGGTCGATATTCATAATGACGTGAACTACTTGCTCGATAGCTATTCCAATCTCGGATTTACCAAGGCCAGCGTCGATGCGTTGGACGATCCCAATCTCTCGGACACCAGCTTTTCGGGGCCTGGCGCCGACTACGTTTTTTGGGATTCCGAGCACCCTACTACAAAAACCCACGGCCTGCTTGCCAAGTGGATTTTCCTCCTCCTCCCGAACCCCACGCCTCCGCCTCAGATCACGATCACGTCGCCTCAAGCTGGAACACAGTTTACCTTTCCGGCAACCATCTCCGTCAACGTTTCGGTAGCCGCTAACGGGTGGGGCATCTCGCAGGTTTCTTTGTATCAGAATGGCGCCCTGGTCGCGCAAACCGCCAGTGCGCCGTACGTGTTCAACCTGGATCCGGAACTGAACGGGGCCATCACCTTAACGGCCGAAGCGTCCTACGGCTCCGGTCAAACCGTCTCCTCCGGTCCTGTTCAGGTGTCGGTTGTGCCGGCACAGGGGTCGGCCCCGCCGGTGCCATGGTTACATCAGGATATCGGCCGTGTCGGCCTGCCTGGGCGCGTGGATTACTTTACCAACGGCACCTTCGACGTGAGCGGCTCCGGCAACGATATCTGGGACGTGGCCGATTCTTTCCACTATTGCTACGTGCCGTGTCCGGGCGACGGGATAATCACCGCGCGCGTCACGAGCATTCAGGACACCGACGGCTATGCCAAGGCCGGGCTGATGTTCCGGGCAAGCCTGGATCCCGGATCGCCGAATGTGCTGGCCTGCCTCACACCGGCCAATGGGTTGGATTTTCAATGGCGTTCGTTCCAGGGCGGCACCTCCTCCTACACTGACAGCACGGCTGCAGTAGTTCCTTCCTGGATCCGCCTAGCGCGACGGGGAGAGACCTTTACTTCGTCTGCCTCTGCGGATGGCTCGAACTGGACCCTTCTTTGGTCCGTCAACGTGGCCATGCCGAAGACGATCTACGTCGGGCTCGCCGTGACCGCCCATAACAACACGTCGCTGAACACCTCCTCCTTCGACAGTGTGCTGGTCCAAAGCACTTCCGTGGTATCCAAGCGGCGGCTTTCCGCCCCGGCCTCTCGGACCAGCGCCGAGTAAACCAGCCAACCCCGCCGGCTGGGTTTGTTGATGAAACCCACGTCTCGACCTTCTTTGCCCGGAACGCTAAAATCTGAATCGGATTCCGATCCGGGTTGCAGTGACGTCGAGCCCAAAGCCTGTCTACATCGTGAGCGTGCGCGAACTGGTCGAGTTCGTTCTGCGCCGCGGCAATCTCGGAGGCGACCGCGACTTTGTCGGATCCGACCGCGCCCTTGCGGGCACTCGCGGACACCAGAAGGTCCAACGCTCGCGACCGGCTGGTTACCAGAAGGAGGTCCGGCTTAGTTACGACATCATCACCGAGGCTTTTATTTTGCGCATTCAGGGACGCTTGGACGGGGTTTTGACTGGTCCGTCCGAAACGGTTCTCGAAGAAATCAAGACCACGCAAGGCTCTTGGGATGGCGTGGCCGATCCGCTCCATTGGGCCCAGGCGAAGTTTTACGGCTTTGTTTACGCGGGAAACAACAGCCTTGGGCACGTTGTTATCCAACTCACGTACTTCTGCCTGGAAACCGGCAAGGAAACCATCTTTCGTCTGCCGCAATCGTTTGCAGAACTCCGCGAGTTTTTCGAATCCGCCACGGGTGTGTATCTGGAATGGATCCGGGACCGTCATGAATCGAGCAAAACGCGCGATGAATCGATTGCCCGGCTGAGTTTTCCTTTTCAACGCTACCGCTCGGGCCAGCGGCAGCTCGCCGTGGCGGCGTATCGCGCGCTGGTGAAAGGCGGGTCGCTCTTTCTTGAAGCGCCCACCGGGATTGGCAAAACCATGTCCGTGCTATTCCCTGCGATTAAAGCCCTGGGCGAAGGCAAGCTTGAGCGCATCTTCTATCTCACCGCCCGCACGGTTGGCCGCGGCATTGCCGAACAAGCGATCGCGGAGATGCGCCGCGCCGGCCTTCGACTCCGCGCGCTTACGTTGACCGCCAAGGAAAAGATGTGTGTTCGGGATGGTTCCCGCTGCGATACCACGACCTGCCCCCTGGCCGTGGGCTATTTCGATCGACGGCACGCCGCCATGCGCGCCGCGCTTGCTCACGAGGAAATCACCCGCCCGGTTCTCGAAACCGTGGCCGCCAACCACCAGGTCTGTCCCTTCGAGCTGTCGCTCGACCTTTCGACCTGGGTGGATGCGGTAATCTGCGACTACAATTACGTCTTTGATCCGAAAGTCTACCTGCGCCGGCATTTCGCCGAGGAACCGACCGATTGCGCTTTTCTGGTCGATGAAGCCCATAATCTCGTGGACCGCGCGCGTGAAATGTTCTCCGCCGATCTGGTCATCGATGAAATTCAGGAAGTCCGCCGCGCCCTTAAGAACGTCCCTCGATGCGCCCGAGCTCTGTCCAAACTCGCTGCCGCGTTGCGGAAATTGGCGGGGCAGGGTGAGGAACAGACGCTTGGAAAACGACTGCCTGGCGACGCTGCAGGCGAGTTGAGCCTGTACCCCGCTGCTCCTCGCGAAGCTGTTTTTAATCCGCGCCTCCCCGAACGTGACGCCCAAACCTCGGTCTATCGACAATTTCCCGCCGAGTTGACGCCCTTGCTGGAAAACGCGTTGAAACAGGCCGAGGCCTGGCTCGTTCGAAACCAACCGGCCGAGTTTCGCGAGGCGTTGCTGGGGCTTTACTTCCGTCTGCATTCCTTTCTCCGCACCGCCGAAACTTATGACGAGCGCTTTGTCACTATTGTCGATTCTGCTCCCCGCGTTCGGGTGCGCTTATTCTGCCTGGACCCTTCCCATTTGCTGCGACAGGCCCTTGCTCGGGGAAAAGCAGCTGTTTTCTTTTCGGCCACGCTGCGGCCGCGCGACTATTATGGGTCCTTGCTGGGCGGCAACTCAGACTCGAAATCCTTGCAGTTGCGCTCTCCATTCCCGCCGGAGAACCTCGCCGTCCTGGTTCACACCCGCATTCAGACCCACTTGAATGCGCGAGAGGCATCACTCGATGATGTCGCGAAATCAATCGACGCGTTGATTCGGCAGCGCCGGGGCAATTACCTCGTTTATTTTCCGTCGTTCAAATACCTGGAGTCCGTTCTGGAGCGTTTTCGCACATTGAATACCACGGCCGAAATAATTTCACAGCGCCCGTCGATGAGTGAGCCGGACCGCGAAAGTTTTCTCGCCGCGTTCAGGAGCGAACGGCCGGAAACATTGATCGGTTTCGCCGTGATGGGCGGGGTTTTTGGGGAAGGAATCGATTTAGTGGGAGAGCGCTTGATTGGCGCGGTGATTGTGGGTGTTGGGTTGCCCCAGCTAAGCACCGAACGGGACCTTGTGCGCGAGTACTTCCAGGCGCGCGCTGTGGATGGGTTTTCTTACGCCTATGTGTTTCCGGGAATGAATCGCGTTCTGCAGGCGGTCGGGCGCGTGATCCGTTGTGAGAGCGATCGTGGCGTGGTCCTGCTGATGGATCAGCGGTTCCGAGAATCCAGGTACCGCCAATTAGCCCCCGAATGGTGGCAGGTCCAAGCCGTCTCCAATGATGCCGAAATCGCCCGCGCCGCCGCCGCGTTTTGGGCAAGGTGATGAACCTGGATGAACCCTGCAGGGTTCACAGCGAGTAGCCGGGCGTCGCAGCGCAGCGGAGACGCCCGGTAACGCCGCAAAAAAATCAGTCCGCACCCGGACGGGTGCCAGCAAATCGCCGTAACGTTTTTCTTTCGCCCGATTGACAAACATTCATACTCCTGAACCATGGGTTCGACGTTGTACAGTTTACATTATCATGTGGTTTTCAGCACAAAAGACCGCCGCCCTTTGGTGAAATCAACCTGGCAGCATGCTTTGCATGACTATATCGGTGGAACCATTCGGGGTATGCAGGGCGTCTCGGAGATTGTCGGTGGAGTCGAGGATCACGTGCATATTCTCATGAGTCTTAAGACCTCCACCAACCCGTCGGAGATTCTGCGAGAGCTGAAAAAAGCTTCATCGGTTTGGGCCGCGCAAAAGCATGATCCACTTTTTGGCTGGCAAGATGGTTACGGAATATTTTCAGTGAGTTGGACGCACTGCCCGAGCGTCAGACGCTACATTGCACAGCAGGCAGAACATCACAGGAAATTCTCCTATTCGGAGGAGCTTAAACGGTTGCTCAATCGAAACGGCGTTGCGTTGGAACCTGGGGTTTGCCCGAATGCTGGCATCCCTGGCGGGATGCAATAATTTTTTTAACGTTATTCCGTGGGTCTGGCGACCCACGGCTACTGGCTGCGAACCCTGCGGGTTCGGCATCCGGCAACGAGCGACAAATTGATCTGGGGACGCATCCGATATGAATGCGCAGGGTGGTCTTCGGGTTCGGTGAACCCGCAGGGTTCACAGCAAGTAGCCGGGCGTCGCAGCGCAGCGGAGACGCCCGGTAACGCCCCAAAAAACATCAGTCCGCACCCGGACGGGTGCCAGCAAATGTGAACCCGGTATGGCGCCACCGAGATTTTAATCATCAGCGGCAACCGGGGTTTTACGGTGTACGCTGGCATCCCTGGCGGGATGCAATGATGTTTTGGCGCTGTTCCGTGGGTCTGGCGACCCACGGCTACTGGCTGCGAACCCTGTGGGTTCGGGATCCGGCGACGAGCCACAAATTGATCCAGGGAGGCCTTCTATTTCGGCGGATAGATGTAGCGGTCGGAGATCCATTGCAGGTCCCGATTGCGTTGGGAGCCGAACTTTGGTGCAGGCGTAAAGCCAGAGGGGTTCTTGAGCGAACCGGTGGTCGATTCGATCCATTTCTTCAATTCGCTATGGCCATCGGCAAAGGAAAAACTGGCTGAGCCGCCGTGCCGATACGCGGGATAATTTTGCCACGTATCCTCGTTCACAAGGACCGCGAAATAGCCGTCGTCGATCGTATATTCGCTTTCGTCGACAAACACGAACGCGCTGACCGGCACAGGGCGGTTGATTTGGGAGGTCTTTCTGTAGGCGACGGCGGTGGGCGGGTTGGCCCCGAGAATGATCGGACTGACCTCGTTTCCAGACCAGGTGCCCCCATGCATTTGGCCGCTAATCGAGAAACTGCGCGCCGGCGGCAAGGGCAACGTTCCGTTGCGGCTCGTCACCTCGACCTGCTGCTGTCCGGGGCAGGCGTAGATTTTGACTTGCCGGTTGTAAGGAAAGAGCAAGCCCCGTTGAAGAATGGCAATGTTGGTGGCGCCGGGCAGATCGTAAGCCAGGGCAGCGCCCGAGCCATCGATCCAGGCGTGGGAATCATCGATGGCGTTGGGCACAATCGTGTCATTGTAGTCCAAGGCGTACAACAGCCAGCACACCTGCAGTTGTTTCGAGTTGCTCGCGCACGTGATTCCCTGGCCTTTGGCTTTTGCGCGGCTGAGGGCTGGCAGGAGCATCGACGCCAGGATGGCAATAATGGCGATGACAACCAGCAACTCGATTAGCGTAAATGCGGTGATGCGCTTGCCCGGGCCATAGTAGGGGACGGCCGATCCTTGCGTGCTTGTCATTGAGATCGCATTCATTCCAATTCCTGACCCTGTTGGACCTCTGTCGTCGCGGACCGAAAGTCCGCGAACCAGCGGCGGTTTTCCCGAAACGTCGCGCTCCATGCGAGCCTTGGTTTCAGGATTTCTAACGGTTCTTATAACCCTTGAACGATCCAGCGTCAAGACTTTTACTCCCGGCCGGCTAAAAGCTCTTGATCTGAAAACCACGGGTATTATATACCTTGAATCAACAGTCCCCTTTGTCACGAATATGCTGCCGTCGAAATCGTACAAGTCATTGCTTGCGGCGCTTCAAAAAGCCGAGACCCTTATTCCGCGGCCGGACCAAACGTCGTCGGGCGACGACTGGAGCCTGTATTTGCGTCTGCTCAAGTTGCTCTCCTCCGTCCAAACCCTCCATCGCAAAGCTCAGCGGCTGGAGTTGGAAAGCGACAAAAAGCGCAATGGCAAGGTTCGGCCTCGGTTCGTAACGCGATCCGCCTGAGCCCGCACGTAGTCAATGCGCAAGCGGCCAGTGCCGCGGCCGTCCAAATCGTACCCTTCATTGCTTTCGGCGCTTTAAAAGCGCAGACCACCATCTGCGCCCTGTGCTCTCGACTTCGCCCGTCACTTTCGGCCTCCCGGTAGATGGTCCACGACCTTGTGTCACCCAAGTTTCAAGATCCGCGTTGACCAGTGTTGCATGCTGACGGGAGATTTGGTAATAAGCACAAACTCGGATTAAATCATGCGTTTATTCACGTACACAGGCGAACTGACTAGGCTTGCGCCATGCCCTCAGCGGGGTCCAAACGCAACCCGTCAACCCGGATCGGCCGATGCTTAGCTTAGCCAAGAAGCGGAAGCTCAGTACGGGCGCAATTCCCGGCAATCTCACCACTCTGAGTGTGAGCTGGCTCAATGGCCAGTTTAAGGCCGTGGCGGTTCATCGCGGCCGGGTTCATGCCAGTTGGGAACGGCCGGGCAACACGGAGGGGCCTGAACATTTTGACGCGTTTATCCGGGAGGCCGTGCACCAAACCGGTTACAACGGCCAAACCGTGACTTTGGTCCTGGCTCACCCGCGCCTGGCCCAACAGTTGGTCGATTTGCCGCCGGTCAAAGGGAAGAAGCTTCAGAAAGTCATTCAGCACCAGGCCAAACAACAAAAGATGCTTCAGGGTGAAGCCTCGTGGGCCAGCGAAGCTTGTCCTCCGGGAAAGGCGGCGCAACGCGTGGTTTTGCATTTGCTGCCGAAGCAGCTTGTGGGGCAGCTCGTGCTGGGCTGCAAACGCAACGGATTGCGCCTGGCTGCGGTGATTCCTCCCTCCGCCGTGCTCCACCAGCAGTTCGCACATCTGGGTCTCGAGAGAGATGAAGTCGGCCTGATTGCCGCCGAAACCGGCGGTTCGACCACCCTTGCCGCCGGGGGCAGCGAAGGGCAAATCCTGCTGGCGCGAACTCTTCCAGGGAGTTGGAACGAGGACCCCGCCCGGCTCGGAGTCGATCTCAACCGCACCGCCCTGTTCATCAGCCAGCAGTACAGCACCCCAATCAATCGCGGCCTTTGGTTATTCGGCCCCGGCGCGGAAGAAAAGGTCGAACTGATTCAGCGCCATATCCAGCTTCCGGTCGACTTAAGCCCTGTTGCCGAGGACCCTTTTTACTGGGCAACCGAAGTTGCGAAGCTGCGCCTGGACGTCAGCCCCAACCTGGTCAGCCGCGAGTTGCGCGAACAGCCGCAGCGTCGCGTCTTCGCCACGGTGATTGCGGTGACCACGCTGCTCATGATCCTCGGTTCCTTGCTCGCTTCCTCATATTTCATGGCCCAGGCAAGACAGGAAGCCGGGACCGCCCAAACGATTTCACTCGACGTCGCCCGCCTGCGCGCAACCAAAACCGAACTCGAGACTCTGGATAAAGAACTCTCCCGCAAGAAACAGGTCATCCACCTG
>DATGLT010000062.1:0-28228 GCA_035294005.1 Verrucomicrobiia bacterium | reverse complement strand
CGTTAGCTGGAACCAATCTCAAAGTTTCCAAACTGATGCAACTCGAGAACCTCGCCGCCCACGAGATCTTGATCGTGAGCGACGCCGATGTTTGTGTGCCTTCCAATTTCCTCAACAGCGTTACAGCGCCCCTGAGAGACCGCAAAGTCGGCCTGGTAAACTGCTTTTACCGCCTGGCTAACCCTGCCACAAGCGCCATGCGGTGGGAGGGGGTCGCCATCAACGCTGATTTTTGGAGCCAGGTTCTCCAGTCCCAATCGCTCAAGCCTTTGGACTTCGCACTCGGTGCCGTGATGGCGACGCGTCGGACACAATTAAAGGAAATAGGCGGATTCGCCCCGCTGGCCGACTGCCTTGCCGATGATTACCAGCTTGGCAAACGCATTTCGGGTCGAGGCTATGAAATTGTGCTTTGCCCGATGGTCGTTGAATGTTGGTCCGAGCCCATGAACTGGACAGCCGTGTGGAAACATCAACTGCGTTGGGCCCGGACCATCCGTGTGTGCCAGCCCGCTCCCTATTTTTTCAGCATCCTGAGCAATGCCACGCTTTGGCCGTTGCTGTGGGTCATCGCTAATCCCACTTGGGCGGTGCTGGGCCTGGCGATTTTCTTCGAAGCCGGCCGGATCGCAACCGCGCTGAATCTGCAAGGCCGGCTGGCCCGGAAACGAGTTTCGATTCGACATGCCTGGCTGGTCCCGGTCAAAGATCTCCTGCAGACAGCGATTTGGGCGCTCGCATTTATCGGCAATAGAGTTGAATGGCGCGGCGAACGGATGCGATTGAGAAGGGACGGCACGCTGGTGCGCGCCGGGCAGGCTAAGGCTTAAGAAAATCTTTAGCTGAATCCCGAACCCTTGCGAGCTCGGGAGGAGAAAGTGTCAGCGAACTTTGTTCGATTGCAAGGCGTACAACCGGTTCATGCTGGCAACGAACACCAGGCCATTGGCCGCGGCAGCAGTGGCGCTGATCGGCTGGCCAAGCTGGCACGAACTAACGAGCCGCTTCTCTCGATCCGCTTTGAATATGTAAAAATCACCGCTACGCGTGCCCTGATACACCTTTCCGTCGGCAACCAGAGGCGAAGCCCAGGCTTCTCCGTTGATGTCATACGTCCAGCAAGCCGCCCCGGTCCGGGCATCTACGCAATGAAAGGTCCGGCCGCAGTCGGCGATAAACACCAAACCGCTCGCAACCGCCGGTGTGGCCATGACATGCTTCTCCAGGCGGTAGGACCACACCAGGCCATTGGTCGTGATGTCGCCGGTCTTCGTGGCGTCGACACATTTTAGCCAAGCTTCGTTCTTGCCCCACCATAAATCGCCGCCGCCCGCCACGTAAATTCGGTTATCAACAAACACGGGCATTCCGTAGAAATTGCTCGGGCTTTCCCGGCGATTGCTGTTAAAGCGATGCACGTTGGTCTTGGGCGCATCCGGATCAAAGTCGAATTGCCACACTTTCTTGAGCGACAGCGGCTCGCCTCGATGCGAGGCGCTTTCCTGTCCCAACGCCTCGAACGCGTAAAGGATTCCATTTCCGCCTCCAAAAAAGATCAGGCGCCGTCCATTAACGGTCCCCATGGAAGGCGCGCACCAGGTGCTGTGGAATATGTTTGGCGCGATATGCTCGTCATCGCGAGCCACGAACGCCCCCGTATCTTTGTCGAGCACAACCAGGCTTGGGGCATTGGGGGTGCGGATGCGCTTGTGCGTGTTATCCACGCCTGTGCCCGAGTTCAGGTACAGCAGCGGCCCATCAATCAGGACGGAGCTGTGCGCGGCATCATGCGACCAAATGCCGGCGCCCGAGGTCAGGTCGAACAGCCAAATAATGTCGGCGTCCAAAGGACCCGGGACCAGCTCCGTCGGCGCGTTATGAGGGGTCATGTGCCGGCCTTCGGATAGGAACGGCCCGTCATTGCCATTGCCTAGGCCGAGAGCATCCAGGCACAGGACCTCACCGCGGTTGCTCACAATGTAAACGCGGTCTCCCTCGACAGTGGCAGGGGAAGAGATTCCGCTGTTTGGCCAATCAAAATAAACATCTTCATCGCGCTTCGGCACGACCAGTTGCCAAAGCAACTGCCCCGAGTTTTCGTCGAAACACATCAGAACACCGCGGTCACCACTATGTTTGGGATCGCGCGGATTGCCGTTGTTGGTTCCGATATAAACCCGGCCCCGGGCGATCACGGGTGAAGAATGGGTTTCGGTTCCAAGCTCGGCGGACCATTTGACGTTGAGCCCCGCCCGCGGATCAAAGGAGTTCGGCAAACCCTTTTCTTCGGAAACCATGTTGCGGGACCAGGCCTCCCCCCATTGGGGCCGGTCAGCGGCAGCGCAAAGGCTGGTGTATAGCAGGTAAAGCAGCAGGGTCCGGGAACAGTACGGAAAACATTTCATCTGATAGTTGAGGGTTGATAGTTGAGGGTTGAGGGTCGAATGACAACTCTCAACTCTCTCCCCTCAACTCTCATCTACCTGGACACATCGCTCTGCCGCAGGGTGCGAAACTGGTGGCGCTTCAAGGCTTGCTCGGCAAGCTCATTGTCCTCGAGGCTGAGGGCAACAATGGACTTCCCCTCCGGGTGCGGAATGAAAGAATACAAATAATTGATGTTCAGTTCGGCCTCCAACAGCGCCGACATGAGCCGGCTTAGGTCCGTCGCCTCAAGCTCGACAGTCACCACCGCGCTTTCTTCAAAAGGGAGTCCCTCTTGGACGAGCAATTCCCGGGCGCGGTCGGGATCATCGACGACCAATCGAATAATTGCGCTGTCGGTCGTGTCCACGACCATGATGGCCAAAACGTGAACGTTCCGCACAGTGAACAGGCGGATGAGGTCATGCAACCGTCCCAGTCGGTTCGGAGTAAAGACCGAGAACTGAATGACACGATCCGCCCGGGGACCCTTTGTAATTTCAACCATATCAAGCAATTTAACACAGGAACAATCCGGTTCCACCCCGTAGCGGCGCGTGGGCAAACTGCGCCCTGATTTTGCTTGAGGAATGAAGAGGGCGGGGTTTCCCGCAAAACCGCGGCGGTCTTCGGACGTGCCGCTGCGAGGGCTAGAGCAACCGTTCTTGGCCGTGCCCTGCGGGTTTCAGCCCCAGCTTTTTGTAGCTACTCTCGGTTGCGACGCGACCCTGGGAGGTGCGCTTCAGGTAACCCTCCATGATCAGATACGGCTCGTATACTTCCTCGAGGGTGTCGGGTTCTTCTCCGACCGCGACCGCCAGAGAGCCCAATCCGACTGGGCCGCCGCCGAATTTTGTGATGATTGCCTCGAGGATGCGTTTGTCCATTTCATCAAGGCCGTTCTCATCAATTTCGAGCATCGCAAGGGCTTTATCCGCCACTTCGCCGGTGATACGCCCCTGGTGTCGGACCTGGGCGTAGTCGCGCACGCGGCGGAGCAGGTTGTTGGCGATGCGGGGTGTGCCGCGGCTTCGGCGCGCTATCTCCCGGGCGCCTTGCAATTCTATTTCGAGACTCAACAGCCGGGCCGAGCGCAAAACGATTTCCTGCAACTGGTCGGCGGCGTAGTAATCCAGCCGTTCGCGAATGGTAAAGCGCGTCAGCAAGGGAGCCGTTAAAAGCCCGCTGCGGGTGGTCGCGCCAATAAGGGTAAACCTCGGCAGATTAAGCCGAACGCTTCGCGCGTTGGGGCCCTGGTCAATAATGATATCGAGCTTGAAGTCCTCCATCGCGGGATAGAGGTACTCTTCGATGGTCTTTTGAAGCCGGTGGATCTCATCGATGAACAACACGTCGCCTTGTTCGAGGTTGGTCAGCAGGCCGGCCAGGTCCCCCGCTTTTTCGATGGTGGGCCCACTGGTGCTCTTGAGATTGGCGCCCATGGCCTTCGCGATGATATTGGCCAGGGTCGTCTTGCCCAGACCGGGAGGGCCGCTCAGGAGAACGTGGTCAATGGGCTCGCCTCGCTGCCGCGCGGCCGCCACGGTGATTTCGATGCGTTCCTTGACTTTCGCCTGACCGGTGAATTCTGAAAAAAGCGACGGTCTTAGCGTCAGTTCCAACGCCACATCCGGCTTGGCCAGCACTTCCGAGATCGTCCGATCAGCCATGCCTTAAGAATGAAAGAAGCTTTCGGCGGATCAAAGGCAAAAGCAGGCGGAGAAGCATTTTCAAAGCGCACCTGCCAATTCCGTGTTGAGAACCGACGCGCGGCCGGTTCATTGAGGTGTGTCGACGGCGACATCGTAGGCCCGGAACCTGTTGCGGTTTCTGATGTTGTTGATTAATATAACTCAAGGATTAGGTACCAGCAGTTAACTTCAGCGGGTGTGCGTTGCCGACCGACAAAACAGACTGCGCAATTAATGGGTTGCTTTCCCCAAAAAAAGTGTTGGCGACGACCAGCCGGATCCTGCGATAGTCACGCGCCGAAATGTCTATGAAAAATTACAAAAAATGGTTCTTGGGACTGCTTCCATTCGCATTTCTTGCAATGGCGACAACTGCCCTGGGCAGTGAGGCGGAGCTAAAACTGCCGTCACTGAAAACAGTCAGCTTCCCCGGGTTGGGCAATCTTAACGGTTACCAGCTGATGCTGGTGGGGATTGGAGTGTGCATTCTGGCGGCGTTCTTCGGCATCTGGAAGTACAACGAAACCAAGAACTTGCCAGTGCATTCATCGATGCGCAACGTATCCGCGATCATCTGGGAAACGTGCAAAAGCTACCTGATCCAGCAGGGTAAATTCCTGGCCGTCCTGTGGGTGCTGATTGGCATTTGCATTTTCTACTATTTCGCCGCCCTGCAGAAAATGTCAGTGGGCAACGTAGTGGTCATTCTGCTGGCATCGATCCTGGGTATTCTCGGTTCCTACGGCGTGGCATTTTTCGGCATGCGCATCAACACGCAGGCCAACAGCCGCTCGGCTTTTGCCGCGCTCAAAGGGCTTCCCTGGGGGCCCCTGGCCATTCCCATGCGCTCCGGAATGAGCGTGGGCATGCTGCTCATCACGGTCGAATTGTTCTTCATGATCAGCATCCTGATCTTTTTGCCGCCCGACCTGACTGGGCCTTGTTTTATCGGGTTCGCCATCGGCGAATCTTTGGGCGCCTCGGCGCTGCGCATTTGCGGCGGCATCTTTACCAAGATTGCCGATATCGGCTCGGACCTGATGAAGATCGTGTTCAAGCTGCCGGAGGATGATCCTAAGAACCCCGGTGTCATCGCCGATTGCACCGGCGACAATGCGGGCGATTCCGTCGGACCGACCGCTGACGGGTTCGAGACTTACGGCGTGACGGGTGTGGCGTTGATTTCCTTCCTTGCCTTGACATTGGGTTCGAGCAACGCCGAGATGTGCGCGCGGCTCATCACGTGGATCTTCGTGATGCGCATCCTGATGATTCTCACGTCACTGGTTTCCTATTTCATCACTGACGGTTTGTTTACCTCGAAGTACAGTACCGCCAAAGACTTCAATCCCGAAAAACCGCTGACCTGGCTGGTTTGGATTACCTCCGCCCTCTCAATCCTCGTGACGTTCGCCATCAGCAAGCTGATGCTGGGTGAGATCAAGGATGCCTCAGGCCAGGCAAACCTTTGGTGGGTCCTCTCGGTCATCATTTCCTGCGGAACAGCGGCCGGGGCGCTGATTCCCGAGTTCACCAAGGTCTTCACCAGCACCGAAGCCCGCCATACGCGCGAGATTGTCACCGCATCGCGCCAGGGCGGCGCCTCGCTCAACATTTTGTCGGGATTCGTTGCCGGCAATTTCTCGGCGTTCTGGGAAGGGTTGCTCATGCTGGTCCTGATGTTGGTTGCCGCGATGCTGGCCAAAAACCCCGCCCTGCTTTCCATCATGCCGCCGGCCATTGCCTTCGCCGCGCCAATCTTTGCGTTCGGCCTCGTCGCCTTCGGGTTCCTGGGCATGGGCCCGGTCACCATTGCGGTGGACAGCTTCGGCCCCGTCTCCGACAACGCGCAATCTGTATACGAATTGAGCCAAATTGAATCCATTCCCAATGTCTCGGCCGAAATCGAGAGGGAGTTTGGATTCAAACCCGATTTTGAACGCGCCAAGCACAACCTCGAACGCAATGACGGCGCCGGCAATACGTTCAAAGCGACGGCCAAACCGGTGCTCATCGGCACGGCGGTCGTTGGCGCCACAACCATGCTCTTCGCAATTATTCTGCTGCTCAACCAGCAGTTTGGCGATGTCGTAAGCAAGCTCTCACTGGTCCAACCGGAAATTGTGCTCGGGTTCCTGATGGGCGGGGCGGTGATTTACTGGTTCACCGGCGCCTCCTGCCAGGCCGTCGTCACCGGCGCCTACCGCGCGGTGGTCTACATCAAAGACAACATGGATCTGAGCGCCAAAACGGCATCCGTCGAGGACAGCAAAGAGGTTGTGAAGATCTGCACGATCTACGCCCAAAAGGGAATGTTCAACATTTTCGTGGCGATCTTCTGCCTGTCGCTGTCGCTGGCGTTCTTCAATCCCTACTTCTTCATTGGTTACCTCATCTCGATTGCCTTCTTCGGGTTGTATCAAGCCATCTTCATGGCCAATGCCGGTGGCGCATGGGACAATGCCAAGAAAATTGTCGAGGTCGATTTGCGAGCCAAAGGCACTGAGCTGCACGCCGCAACTGTTGTCGGCGACACGGTGGGTGATCCGTTCAAGGACACCAGCTCGGTTGCGATGAACCCCATCATCAAATTCACCACCTTGTTCGGCCTGCTGGCCACCGAAATTGCCATCAAAATGGACGCCAATCTCAAGCTGACCATTGGCGGAGTGCTTTTCGCCGTTGCCCTGCTCTTCGTTTACCGCTCCTTCTACGGCATGCGCATTCCTGAAGAAAAGGAAGGCAGCAGCACCACTTCGAAGTCTCGGCAGGCTGAATTGGCCGCTGCCAAGAGCTGAACGTCTGGTTCGATTCCAACCGCCCGCCAGTTTGCTGGCGGGCGCTGTTTTACGTTCGGGTGCTATGGGGATCGTGCCGGCGTTTGCATGGGGTCCTCCTCTGGCTGGTTTGGCTAAAGGCACAATGATCGCCAAATCACCGAACAATTCCATGCTGCGAACTGACACTCGCGCTGGGTTTCGTCGTTACCCACGTGTGAGTTTGTGGGCTTGTCTGTTTTCAAACGACACTTCCCTGGTGCCAGTCGCAGCTGTCTATCGTTCGCCGAAAACATTGGCAGTTCTCGGCCTGCAGGCTATGGTGTGTATATTATGAGCATTGCAGAAGTCAGGCGGCTTCCATTCGCCGAGAAGCTTCAAATTATGGAGGCGATCTGGGAGGATTTGCGCGCCCAGGCCGAGCTGGTTCCGGTGCCGCAGTGGCATAAGGATCTGCTGGACGAGCGCAGGAAAGCAGTTGCAGATGGGCGCGAGGAACTCCTTGACTGGGATTCGATCAAGGACTCTCTGCCATCGCGTCGGAAGTCATGATCCGGATCGCTGCTTCAGCACACCGAGATCTGGAGGAGGGATACGACTTTCACGAATCGCAGGAGATCGGGCTTGGAGACTACTTTTTGAGCTCGGTCAAGGCGGACATTGAGAGCCTCAAAGTTACTGGAGGCGTACATAAAATCGCGCACGCGGATTATGGTGCCGTTCGATGGCGGCGTCCGATTGGTGGGCGCTGCTCGACAGGAAAATGACGACATCCACCTTGAGATTCGCAGAATTGCTGGAAAAAGGTAAACCTGTGACCTGGGTGCTGAACCAACAACTTCCTCTGCGTCACCGCCCGCCCCTCGTCGCCACCAATTACCTGAGGCAATGCGCCGCGTGATCCCCGCCAACCCCCAATTCTCAGCCGCCTCCTCCTCGGGGGTTCCCGCCAACCCCGTCCTCGTCACCATTGCCAGATTTATTGTAGGGTGGCATTTTTGTATTCTTCTCAAGCTGGCGGGGCAGGAAGACCCCGGCCGAGTGCCGAAGGGCGACTCCGCTGAATTCAGGCGAAGATCTGTCGGGGATTTTTCCGCAGAAAAGAAGCGATCTCATCGAGAAAAATCGGTCCGAATTCCGCCAGTTTCTTTTGGCCGACACCGCTGATCCGGGCAAACTCCTCGAGGGTGCCCGGGTAATCGCGGGCCATCTGGCGCAAGCTGACATCCGAAAAGATGATGTAAGAAGGCACGCCGCGGGCGTCCGCCAGGGATTTTCGCAACAGGCGCAACTGCTCGAAGAGCGCTTCATCGCAACTGATCTCTCCCGTCCGGGCGCGAGGCGCGCGGGCGCTCACCGGCCGGGTGAGCTGAACGGGTTTGCGTTGCTTGAGCAGGTCCAGGCCCTGCGCCGTCAGGGCCACGACATTGAACCGGTCGGCGGCCTGCTTGACCAACCCCATGCGCACCAGTTCACGGCCAATGGCTTTCCATTCGGTGCGACTGTGTTCGAGCCCGATGCCGTAGGTGGAAAGCTGGTCATGGCGCCATTTGCGAACCGTGTCAGTGTCGGCGCCGGTGAGGACCTCGACGACCTGGTTGAGCCCGAAATCGAAGCCGGAGTGCTGTCGAATCCGGTAAACGCAGGACAAGAACTTCTGAGCCGCCAGGGTTCCATCATAGGTCTGGCGGGGCGACAGGCAGTTGTCGCAGGCTCCGCAGGATTCGGGCTGGAACTGTTCACCAAAATAACCCAGCAGCTCGCATCTGCGGCAGGAGGCGTGCTCGGCATAGTGGACCATTTGCTGGAGTTGGGCGTGGGCGATTTGCCGTTCTTTGGGGTCGGGCTTTTGTTCGATGAACTTGAGTTGTTTGGCAACGTCGCCCGGGCTGAACAGCAGCACGCATTCGCTGGGCAGGCCGTCGCGCCCGGCCCGCCCGGTTTCCTGGTAGTAACCCTCGATGTTCTTGGGCAGATCATAATGGACAACGAACCGCACGTTGGGCTTGTGAATCCCCATGCCGAAAGCGATGGTGGCGCAAATCACGCGCGCTTCATCGCGCAAAAACAAATCCTGGTGGGTCGACCGTTGTTCCGGCTCCAGGCCCGCATGGTACGGCCGGGCACGAATGCCGTCCGATGCAAGGCGCTGGGCCAGGGTTTCGGCCGTTCTCCTCGCCTGGCAATAGACGATGCCGCTTTCGCGCGAGCGTGAGCGGACAAATTCCAGCAACTGCGCGTACGGATCGGTTTTAGCGAACACGCGATAGGTCAGGTTTGGCCGGTTGAAACTGGCCACATAGACACCCGGTTGTCGCAACTTGAGCTGGGCGACAATGTCCTCACGCACGCGCGTGGTCGCTGTGGCCGTGAGCGCCAGGATTGGAACCTGCGAAAACAGGTCTCTGAGCCCGGATAACTGGCGGTATTCGGGCCGGAAATCATGGCCCCATTCGCTGATGCAATGGGCCTCGTCGATCGCCAGCAGGTTGACGTTCCACTTCCGCACATCGGCCAAAAAGCCCGGAAGCATCAAACGCTCCGGGGCCACATAAAGCAGCCGGTACTCGCCCTGGTGAAGGCCGCGCAGGCGGAGCCGTGATTCGCCCGGACCCAGGGAGGAATTCAAAAATGTGGCGGGCACTCCCGCAGCGTGGAGCGAATCAACCTGATCTTTCATCAGCGCAATCAAAGGCGAGACCACCACGGTCAGGCCCGGCCGCGCCATCGCCGGCAACTGGAAGCACAGCGACTTGCCGCCACCGGTGGGCAACAACGCAAAGACGTCCTTGCCGGCGAGTGTGTCCCGGATGATCTCTTCCTGGAACGGCCGAAACGAGGTGAAGCCGAAGTATCGCTTCAGCAGCGGCAGAAGAACATGGCCATCGTTTTGCACTCCGGCCCAGGATAAGAAGCCGAACCGAGGGACGGCACTAAAAAACGCCGCGCAAGCGACGGTCTACAAATTGCGCGCGCAAAGTTCTTCAGGTCTGAGCGGCATTGCTCCCGCTAAATTCGGGTGCCGTCGCCGTCGACGATTCAGCGCCGGCATCCGCATTGGCGATCAGCGGCGGCAGCGGGCAGTCCAGCGCGTCGGCGATTGCTCGCAACAATTCGGCTTCCATTTCCTGAATGATTCCGTCGGCCGCCACGGTTTGAGCGCAGGCATTGAGAAGATTTTTTTTGATTTGCGGCACCGCCACATTGAGACGATTCAGGGCGGCATCGACCTGGTCCAGGTCGCATTGATTCTGCGGAACCAGGGCAATCTCGGCGCGGGCTGCGGCGCTGAGGGTCCCGGCGCCCCTTTCAAACGCGGCCTGGACCTCATCGGGAGTGCGTTGACCGATATACGCCAGTTCCGAGAGCAACACGGCGCAATCACTCAGCAACGGTTTGAGGGCGTAATATTGCAGCACCGGTTTGCGCGCGCCCGTGTAGTGCGGTTGGAGGTGGCGCATCACGAATTTCTGGAGCATGTACTCGAACAAATCAATTTCCCCGTCGCTCTCTACGAGGACCTTGACGGCTCGGGAGAACTGTTGAAATTGCGGGGCCGACATCTGGCGCAGCCCTGGAAGGCACAGATCCAGCAGCGGCAGTTTGGCGTGGCACGCGACGCTTTGGATCTCCGGCAGCAGACGAGCGGTCTCTTCACAAATGCTTTGCGACGCCGCCACGGCCAGCTCTGACAACTGCTTCGAACGCGCAACATCCTCCTGGCTCAGCAACAATCCATAAACAATGGTTGTCGCGCCGAGCGACTCACGGGAGGCGTTGCGCAACGATTCGGGGATGTCGTTGCGCAGGGTCTCCGCATAGCGCAGGTGCGATGTCGTCGGCGTTCCAGTCTGAAAAAACGCTTGTGCCGGCGCAGGCATGGCCCGGGCCGCGGAACCGCCCGAAGCGAGGCCTGAGGGCCGCTGCGCTCTGAAGCCTGCAGTCGAGGCTGAGAACGCGGGAATCGGCAAGTCGCCCGTGCGAGCCGAAAGAACATCCGTGTCGGGGAAATTGCCATCGAACTGCGGGTCCAGCGCTCGAATGCGCTCGGCCAAGGGCGGGTGCGTATCGAACAGGTGAAAAAAGGAGGAGCCGAGCCCATTCGAGAAGAACATGTGGCTGGCCGCGTCCGCATGCGGAGCTTTCAGGGTCGAACCGAGGCTGAGTCCGCCGATCTTCTTAAGAGCGCCGGCCAGGCCTTGCGGGTTTCGGGTAAACTGGACGGCAGAGGCATCAGCCAGGAACTCGCGCTGGCGACTGACGGCGGCCTGGATGAGCCGGCCGAAAAACACGCCGACGGAACCAATGGCCGCGAGCGCGAGTCCGAGCACCGGCAGCGGATTGCGCCCACGCCGGTCGAAGCGGGTCTGCAAGAGGATCCGGCCAATGACAGCCACGCAAAGGATGCCGAACACCGCCCCCATCAACCGGATGTTCAGCCGCATGTCGCCGTTGAGTATGTGGCTGAATTCGTGGGCCAAAACGCCCTGCAGTTCGTCGCGCGTGAGCAATTTCATCGCTCCCGAAGTGACGGCCACGACGGCGTCGCTGGTGGTGTGCCCTGCCGCAAACGCATTAATACCCTGTTCCTGCGGCAGCAGGTATACCTGCGGGACGGGGATACCGGAAGCGATGGCCATCTCTTCCACCACATTCAACAACTTGCGTTCATCGGGATCGCGCGTTGCGGGACTCACCAACCGCCCTCCCAGCGAGGTCGCCACGACACTGCCACCCTGGTTCAATTCGATTGTTTTGAAGAGGCTTCCAATCCCGACCACCGCAAGCGTGCAGACAAGAACTCCCGCAAAAAGCCTGGGCTGCCACAACTCGAACGCAACGGGGTTGTTGAAATCCCAGCGATGGTGATGCCCCGTCACGCCGAGCACCAGAAGAACCGCAAAATAAACTGCAACCGTCAGAAGCGCCACGCCCAGGGTGAAATAGACGACCAGCATCTTTGTGCTGCGCCGCGCGCGATCCTGGCGTTCAAAAAAATCCATGCGTTCACCTTTTGGACCCGAAGCCCCGCAACCAAGGGCTTTCGGCGCGGATCAGGAAAATGAGACTTTAGGCGCCTCTTTTTGTTCGGGTTTATCGACAACGAAAAGTTCGGCGGGGCCAAAGCTGAACGGGCCGGCAATCATGTTCGTTGGGAACATTTCCCGGACGGTGTTGTAGCTCATGACAGCGTCATTGTAAGCCTGGCGAGCGAAGGCGACTTTGTTTTCAGTCGAGGTCAGCTCTTCCATGAGGCTGGCCATCGTGGTGTTGGCCTTGAGGTCCGGATAGGCCTCCGCCACAGCGAACAAACGGCCGAGCGTCCCCGCAAGGGCGGATTCGGCGCCGGAGAGTTCCCGCATGGCCGTGGCATCACCTGGAGTTTGAGCGGCGCGCAGGTTGGCGACCGAGGCCGCGTTGCGGGCCGCCACCACCGCTTCGAGGGTCCCGCGCTCGTGCTTGATGTAGCCCTTGGCGGTTTCGACCAGGTTCGGAATCAGGTCATAACGGCGCTTGAGCTGAACGTCAATTTGAGCGTAAGCGTTTTTGTAACGGTTGCGCAAAGCCACCAGCCGATTGTAGCCGCCCACCAGCCACATCAGGATGAAGAAGCCCGGCACTACAATCGCCACCAGCACAATAATTATTGCAGCTCCCGGAATCATAAGCGCCTTTCGTTTGTTCCCTAAGTGCTAGGTCAAACGGCAAGGCCGGGCAATTATAAATTGGCCGCGGGATTGGACAGGGGTGGCCGCATTTGCAGTCCGAGGACCCGATCTGTTGCAGGAAACGCGTGATTAAAAACTGAAGAGCCTCCCCAGGCCTTCGGACTACTTCTGCCCGCTTGCCAGGATCGTTTCGAAATGCGGGGGTTGCTCTTCGCGCGCGACGACGCTTATTTCAATCTTCTTGAGACCGGCCTTTTCAAGCCACTCGTGCAACTGGCTCTCAGCGAAACCAAGCCACCTGTCCCCATAAAGCTCGTGGGCCTGCTCGAACTGGTGCCGCGCCAGGTCCAGGATCATCAGTTGACCCCCATTCCTCAGAATCCGGGCCGCCGCATTAACCGCGTTGGCCGGTTCTTCGGCGTGGTGCAGCGCCTGGCTCAATATTACGAGATCCACGCTTTCGGGCTCGATCGGCGGCGCTTGCAAATCGCCCAACCTGAACTCAAGGTTCTTGAGATTATTCTTTTTGGCCTTCGCCGCTCCGAAAGCCACGATCTTTTCAGAATTGTCCACCGCGATCACCTTCTTGCAGCGCCGCGCCAAAAGTTCGCTGAGCAAACCTTCGCCCGCGCCCAGGTCAGCCACGATCAGCGGGGGCAGAATCCGCAGCAATAAGTGCCCGAATGCCTGCCAGGATCGGCCCGGGCCGTAAACGCGATCAAACCGGCCCGCTACCTGGTTAAAGTAAACCTGCGCCTGTTCGCGTCGGCGGTGCAATATTCGTTTAAGGTTGATCTGGTCCCCCGAATGTTCCGGAAGCTCGTTTGCCCCTTTGATCGCCAGGTGAACAAACTGACTCATCCCCCCGTTGCCCTGGCCCAACTTGTAAAAGGCCCGTTTCCCCTCACGCCTGGATTGGACAAGCCCCGAGTCCTGCAGCAACCCCAGGTGAGTCGAAATGCGGGATTGTCCCATCCGGGTGATTTCCTGAAGTTCGTTGACCGAGAGTTCGTCTTTTTCGAGCAAAGCAATGATGCGCAGGCGCGTAGGGTCGGACAAGGCGCGCAGGTACTTCAAAGTGGAAGACATGTTCTGATTTTTTTTTAGAAAACTGTTGACGGCGACTCTAATTGATATATCATCTTATCTTGATACGTCAATATGTATCTTGAACAAAGCCGACCATTCACTTTACCATGAGCAAAAACTTTATCTTCTCTTCCGAGTCCGTTGGCGAAGGCCACCCGGACAAGGTTTGCGACACCATTTCTGACGCAGTGCTGGACGCGTGCCTGGCGCAGGATCCGACCAGCCGGGTGGCGTGTGAAACCTATGCCAAATGCAACCTGGTGGTTGTCGGCGGAGAAATCACCACAAAAGCCAAGCTGGACTTCAACGAGATTGCCCGGGCCGCCATTCGGGACATCGGCTATACCCACGAGGACGACGTGTTTCACGCCGACAAGGTGCTGATCATGAATGCGATCACAAGCCAAAGCCCGGACATTGCGCAGGGCGTTGATGCGCGCAAGGCGCGCGGCAAGGAAACCGCCGAACAGGGCGCCGGGGACCAGGGACTCATGTTCGGTTACGCGACCAACGAGACGCCTGAACTCATGCCCGCTCCGATCATGTATGCCCACCAGTTGGGCCGCGCATTAACTCGCATCCGCAAGACGGGAAAAGTAAAATGGCTCAGGCCCGACGCCAAGAGCCAGGTGTCCGTGCGCTACGTGAATGACCAACCGGTGGCCATCACTAACGTCGTCATTTCGACGCAGCACAGCGCCGATGTGGACCACGCCACCATCAAGGAGTTCTGCATCGATGAGGTCATTAAAAAGACTTTGCCCAAACACCTGCTCACCAAGGAAACCAAGTTCCTGATCAACCCGACGGGTCGTTTCGTCGTCGGCGGGCCGCAGGGCGACACCGGGTTGACCGGGCGCAAAATCATCGTCGACAGCTACGGCGGCATGGGCCGTCACGGCGGCGGCGCATTCAGCGGCAAGGACCCGTCCAAAGTCGACCGGAGCGCGGCGTACATGGGGCGTTACGTGGCTAAAAACATCGTGGCGGCCGGCCTGGCGTCGAGCGCCGAAATCCAGTTCGCCTACGCGATCGGCTATCCGGACCCCGTTTCGGTGTGCGTCAACACGTTTGGCACCGGCGTGGTCAGCGATGAAGACATCGAGCGCGCCGTGTGCGAAGTATTCAGTTTCAAACCGGCGGCCATCATCAGGCAACTCAACCTGCTGCGCCCGATTTATTCCAAAACCACCAACTACGGCCACTTCGGCAAAAATGATCCGGATCTCACTTGGGAGACCACGGACAAAGCCGACGCGCTGCGGCGCGCGATCGGTAAAACCGCGGCGGTAACGGCTACGGCCGTCCGGAAGGCCGCAAGCCTTACCAACGGCCGCCCATCGTCGGCTTCCGCTGTCCGGCCCCAGGTCAGCGCTTAACTTTAAAAGAACAAAACAAATCTATGGCTTCAATTAAACTGACTTCGCCTTCGGCCCAGAAAGCGGCTGCGCGTCCCGGCAACGGGAACGGCGCCGCCAAAGGTCGCAAGGATTACTTCGTGAAAGATCTTTCGCTGGCCGATTTCGGCCGCAAAGAGATCTCGGTGGCCGAGCAGGAAATGCCAGGCTTAATGGCGGTGCGCGCCAAGTACGGCCCGGAAAAACCGCTCAAAGGTGTGCGCGTCTCAGGATCGCTCCACATGACGATTGAGACTGCCGTTCTAATTGAGACGCTGGTTGACCTCGGCGCGTCGGTTCGCTGGGCAAGCTGCAATATTTTCAGCACCCAGGACCAGGCGGCCGCCGCGATCGCCAAAGCCGGCGTGCCCGTCTTCGCTTTCAAGGGCGAGTCGCTCGAGGAATACTGGGCTTTCACGCTGGCCGCCCTCACGCATCCCGGCGGGAAAGGGCCCGAACTCATCGTCGACGACGGTGGCGACGCCACGCTTCTGCTGCACAAAGGTTACGAAATGGAGCACGGCAGCGATTGGGTCAACACCGCCAGCAGCAGCCACGAGGAGGAAGTCATCAAGAACCTTCTCAAGCGCTGCGCCAAGGAACGGCCCGGCTGGTTCACCCAGGCTGTCGCCGATTGGAAAGGTGTCAGCGAAGAAACCACCACCGGCGTGCATCGGCTTTACCAGATGCTCGAAGCGGGCAAACTCCTGGTGCCGGCGATTAACGTCAATGACTCAGTCACCAAGTCGAAGTTCGACAACCTGTACGGCTGCCGCGAATCGCTGGCCGATGGCTTGAAGCGCGCCCTCGGGGTGATGATAGCCGGAAAAACCGCGGTCGTCTGTGGTTACGGCGACGTCGGCAAAGGCAGCGCTCATAGTCTCCGCGGATTCGGCGCGCGCGTCATTATTACCGAAATTGACCCCATCAACGCCCTGCAAGCGGCTATGGAAGGGTTCAAGGTCACTACCATCGAGGAAACGCTCGGTGAAGCCGACATCTACGTGACCACGACAGGCAACTGCGACGTGATCACCCTCGAGCACATGCTCAAAATGAAGGACCAGGCGATCGTCTGCAACATCGGCCATTTCGACAACGAAATCCAGGTCAGCCGCCTTTATGAGGCCAGGGGCGTATCGCGGGTGAACATCAAACCGCAAGTGGACAGGTTCGATCTCCCCGGCGACCGCAGCATTTACCTGCTGGCGGAAGGGCGCCTGGTCAACCTCGGCTGCGCCGAGGGCCATCCCAGTTTCGTCATGTCCAATTCCTTCACCAACCAGGTCCTGGCGCAACTGGACCTCTGGGCCAATCGCGCCAAATACAAGCCCGCGGTTTATCGTTTGTCCAAGAAGCTCGACGAAGAAGTCGCCCGGCTGCACCTCCAAAAGATCGGCGTCAAACTGACCAAGCTGACCAGGAAACAAGCTGATTATATCGGGGTGCCGGTCGAGGGCCCTTACAAGCCCGACCATTACCGATATTAAACAGGGTTTTTGACCTGAATTCACATACGCCGCGTGAGGATGACCTTCGCGCGGCGTTTTGGTTTCTGGCGGCACACCGCAACTGACGGCCCGACCTAGCTGGCCGTCAAATCTTTACGGCCGGGTTGTTTTGGATTGTTCCGTCTTGGTGATCGTTCCGTCTGAGGATTGGGTTACCGTCTTTTCCTTCGTATTCACAGTCCCGTCGTTCTTAACTTTGCTCGTTTCAGTGTGAGAGATTTCGCGGGCGCACCCGGCAACCAGCAGGGATATCGCACAAGCAGAGCTGGCGCTGAAGATGATTAGCTTACGATTTTTCATTGAGTTTCCTTTTTTCGTTGCTCCAACATCACCAGCAAGCCTGGGAGCAACCATGGGGAAAAATCCGCCAAAGTCCCCCAAATTCCACCCTCAGTGCGGCCATGAAGAAGAAGGGTGCTTCGACGGCGACTGCCTCCAGCGCACGAGGCCAGGGCCTTAGTTCACGAAACTTGCTTCGTTGGCTTGCAGCAAAGCGTGGGCGTATTCCTCCCATGACTTGAGAGGAGCGCGTTTGCGCATCACTCCCCTGCCTTTTCGGCCCTGGGGACCCAGTTGCGCAAAACGCATGGGGCGGTCAGCAGAAATCTCGTTCGAAATGGGCCGCACGGCCGCATCGTTGTTCGAAGTCGTCGGCGATTCAGGGGCGCTTGCGACGAATTCCGAACCCAGCTTTATTTCTTCCGGACGCGGCGGGCGTTGATAAATGCGCTGGTAAAGAAAATCGATCCGGCTCTCTTCATCCGGGCAGGCCTGAAACTCCGGCAGCGCAACCAGCCGCTTTGCCTGTTCAATCACCAGCGGGCTGTTCATCAGGAAAAGCGCCTGTTGGGGGACGGTGGTGTCATGCCGTTTGCCGGTCGGAAGATCCGGGTTGGCAAAATCGAAGTTCACGAGCACATCGGCAATGTCGGAGCGATCCACCAGGCCGTAGATGGTGCGCCGGGTCGAGAAGGGTTCGCTCTCGATATCGACGGGCCGTCCATACATGGTCGGGTCGAGGTCGCCGCCAATGGCGAGGAGCGAATCGCGAAGAGCCTCGAATTCGAGCCGGCGAATATTGGCGCGCCAAAGCAAGCGGTTTTCAGGATCGATCTGGGCATACCGCGGGTTGTTGGCGCTGCTCTCCTGGTAAACGCTGGACAACATGATCAGCCGGTGAAGTTTCTTGATGCTCCAGCCGTCCTCCTCAAATCGGGCGGCCAGGTAATCGAGCAATTCGGGATGGCTCGGCTGCTCGGCCCGCATCCCGAAATCATCGGGCGTCGAGACGAAGCCTTCGCCAAAGTGATGTTGCCACACGCGGTTGACCAGTACGCGAGGTGTAATCGGGTTCTGCTTGCTGACAATGGCCCAAGCCAGGTCCAGCCGGCCGCTGCCGTTTGTGAACGGGGGACGATAGCCGCCGGATAAAACCTCCAGAAACTGACGCGGGACAACCGGGCCTTTGTTCCCGGCATCCCCTCGAATCAGCACCGGCGAGTCGTGCGGCCTGCGCAGGTCTTCCAAAACCATGGCGCGCGGCGGTGCGGCCGGGTGCGTCAGTTCGAGTTGTGACACCCGGGTCTGGTTTTGCCGCAAATCGCGCAGCGTGTTGCGAAGGGCTTCCCGATCGCCCTTGCGGCGCAGCTCCCTCAATTTGGCTTCGAGGGTGTCCTTCTCCTGTTCAAGGTCCATTCGCTTCTTGTAGTAATCCGAATAATCGGGACCGCCGAGGTTCTTGACGATCACCGGCTCGAACTTGGGCTCCGCGCAGCTCGAAAACACGCCGAAAAGCGAATAATAATCCTTGGTTGGGATCGGATCGAACTTGTGATCATGACAACGAGCACACGTCACGGTGAGTCCTAAAAAGCCCTTGGTCACGACGTCGATACGGTCGTTAATGATATCGTTCTGCATTTCCATGAACCGATCGCCGACGGTAAGAAATCCCAGAGCGCACAGGTTGGTCGGATTGCGGGTGGAAGCGGGCAGCTTGTCCGCGGCCAGTTGTTCAATGATGAAAAGGTTGTACGGCTTGTCCTCGTTGAAACTGCGAATGACGTAGTCGCGGTAGGTCCAGGCAAAAGGATAGGTCGGATCCTCACGTTGCCGGCGGACCTGCCCTTTGGTGTCGCTATAGCGGGCCACATCCAGCCAGTGCCGTCCCCACCGTTCTCCGTAATGAGGCGATGCCAGGAGGCGATCGACCACTTTTTCAAATGCGTCCGGAGACTCGTCTTTGAGGAATGCTTCAACCTCCGCCGGCGTCGGAGGCAAGCCGATCAAATCAAACGTGGCGCGGCGGATCAGGGTTCGTTTGTCGGCGGGCGGATTGGGCTTGAGCCCTTTTTCTTCTAACTTGGCGAGCACGAATTTATCGACGGGTGTCCTGGCCCATCCGGAATCCTGTACCGCCGGCGGGCTTGGCTTGCGCAAAGGCTGCCACGCCCAGTGACTTTTGCTGCTTTCGGTCCGGGCTTTCTGGGCCACGGTCGCAGTGCGGGGATCGGGCGCGCCCATTTTGACCCAGGACACAAGATCGGCGACGACGGAGTCGGGCAATTGCGGGCCCTTGGGCGGCATCTGCAAATCGGGGTCGGTATATCGCACCGCCCTGATCAGCAAACTGTGCTCGGGATCTCCAGACACGATCGCAGGGCCGGTGTCGCCCCCTTTCAACAGACCGTCGCGGGTGTCGAGCCAGAGCCCGCCTTTCACTTTCTCGGACTGGTCGCTGTGACACTTGTAACAATTCTGCACGAGCACCGGCCGGATTCGGTTTTCAAAAAACTGGAGCTGGGAAGGCGTCGGTTCGGCACCGAGACTGCGAACGATGGCGGCCAGAAAGCCCAGAGCCGGGCACAATTGCCGGAGTACTCCTGGCAAAATGAAAGGCGGCTTGTTCATGCCAGTACAGGCGTTACGACCTGCCCGGCCACATCCGTCAACCGGAAATCGCGGCCGTTGTAGCGATACGTGAGTTTCGTGTGATCAAACCCGAGCAAGGCGAGGATCGTGGCGTGCAGGTCGTGGATGTGGACTTTGTTTTCCACCGCCGCAGCTCCGAACTCGTCCGTCGCGCCATAGACCGATCCGCCGCGCACGCCGCCGCCGGCCAACACCGTGGTGAACGCCTTCGCGTTGTGGTCGCGTCCGGGGTTGTCGTTCCCGTTCCGATCCTTCACCGGTTTGCGGCCAAACTCGCCGCCCCAAATCACCAGCGTGCTATCAAATAGATTCCGCTGTTTCAGATCGTTGATGAACGCCGCCAAGGGTTGATCAATTTCTTTTGCGCGTTCGGGCAAGCGTTCCTCGATATCCTGGTGATGGTCCCAACCGCCGGCCCACACTTGAACGAAGCGCACCCCCCTCTCGATCAAGCGCCGGGCAATGAGCATCTGGTTGCCTTGCGGCGTGCGCCCATACATATCCCGCATGGCGTCGGGTTCTTTTCGCAAATCAAACGCGTCCGTCGCCTCGGTCTGCATCTTGAAGGCCATTTCGAACGCCTGCAGGCGTGCCTCCAACTGGGCATCCTTTTGCAGGTTCTGGCTGTGAAGCTCGTTGAGTTGATGCACCAGGTCCAATTGGCGCCGTTGTTCATCCAGTGGCGTGTATTGGTTTCGAATGTTGCCAATGATCTGGTTCACTCCGGGCGCCTTGGTATTAATGCTGACTCCCTGATATAGCCCGGGCAGAAACGAGGCTTGCCAGTTGGAACTGCCCCCCGGCGGCGTGCCGCCCGGCCGCAACGAAATAAAGCCAGGCATGTTCTGGTTCTCCGTCCCGAGCCCATATAATACCCACGAACCCAGGCTCGGCCGTGAGAACCGCGTTGAGCCCGTGTTCATAAAGACCGTGGCCACCTCGTGGGCAGGAATGTCCGTGTACATCGACCGTATGACCGTCAGGTCATCCACCAGCTCGCCCAACTTGGGAAAAACCTCACTCACCTCGATGCCGGATTTGCCCTTCTTCTCGAATTTGAATGGGGAAGCCATGGCCAGGCCGTCCATTCCTGGAATAGGTTTCCCGTCATACTGAGCCAAGGCGGGTTTCGGGTCCCACGTATCCACATGCGACGGAGCGCCTTGCGCGAAAATATGGACTACGTGCTTCGCTTTCGCAGGTAGCGGAGGCGCTTTGGGCGCAAGTGTCGCGATTTCTTCCGCGGCGACTTTTGAACCCAAAAATTCCTCACCGAGGAGCGTCGCCAGGCCGAGCATGCCCAGGCCCATGCCGGTGCGCTGAAGAAATTGGCGGCGCGTTACGAAAAGATCCTCAAGCCTGGGTGAATGGTCCCGGATGTACTTGTTGTCAGAGCCCATAACTGTATCAATACCACACCAGACGCCCCATGCGAGAGGGTGGTTTCGCATTAATTGCAGGTTTAATGCCAAAAGATGAACAGGACCAAGTATTTGAAGGGCGAATGTCAGCACTGCCAAGGGCACCTTGAGTTCCTGGTGGATCACATCGGCATGACCGTGCCTTGTCCGCATTGCGGCCAGCAAACTGAACTGCTTCTGCCCCAACCGCCTCAGGAGCCCTCGATTCCAACGAGAGCGATTGTGTGGACGCTTGTCGCGGTGGTTGTGCTCGGCATGGGGTTGGTCGGTTCCCTGGTGGCCCTAAAAAAAGCGCAGCGGTGGGCTGCAAGTCAAAAGCGGCAAAGCACGAGCCTCCCCGTCGAATCCACAAACAGTGTTCAAGCGGCACTGCCGGTGGCCGATCCACCTTCAACCAACGAACTAGCTGCGTCCGAAGTCACGATCGACCACGTCGCCGGGTCACACCTGATCTATGCGGTCGGGACGGTGAAAAATAATTCCGACCGGCGACGGTTCGGGGTGAAGGTAGAACTCGAACTGGCTGACGGTTCCGGCCAGAAAATCGGAACCGCAACCGACTATGTGCAGGTGCTGGAACCTGGCGCGCAATGGCCGTTCAAAGCACTGGTGGTGGATGCGAAAACCAAATCGGCCCGAGTTACGGCGATTCGCGAGGATCAATAGCAGGCCAGTCCAAGTGGACCGTGGGAACATCTCCCCGAGACGGGTCGAGGCCCACCTTTTGGTTTGGCTGACGGGATTGCACCTATTAGATTCCCGCAATGCGAGATGAATCAGTCGATTTCCTCAGGAGCTTGGTCAATACGCCAAGCCCGGTAGGGCATGAAGCCCGCGGCCAACGCGTCTGGCTGGACTACGCAAAACGCTTCGCCGATGAAACATTTTCGGACGCGTACGGAAACTGCGTCGCGGTATTGAACAAAGGGGGCTCACCCCGATTGATGCTTGCGGGGCACGCGGACGAAATCGCGATGGCGGTCAATTACATCGACGAGGACGGATTCGTTTACGTTCGAAAAATGGGCGGGGTCAATCCTGCGATATCAAAGGCGCAACGCGTGGTCGTCCATTCGAGGCAGGGCCCGGTCAAAGGCGTGGTGGGCAATGTCGCGCCGCATTTGATGAAAGAGGACAAGGATCCTAAACCGCCGAAAATGCATGAGATCTTTATCGACCTTGGGGTCAAGGGCCGAAAAGAAGCTGAGAAACTCGTGCAAATTGGGGACCCGGTAACGATCACTGCAGAGTTTGATTTGCTGAGGAATGACCTGGCCGTGGCGCGCGCGTTCGACAATCGCATTGGGACCTTTGCCGTGATCGAAGCGCTCCGGCTTTTAAAGGAACCCAAAGCAAAACTGCAGGCCGAAGTGTGCGCAGTGTCGAATGTCCAGGAGGAAGTCGGGCTGTTAGGTGCCCGGCAAATTGCGTATTCCTTGAAGCCGGACATCGCATTAGTCGTGGACGTCACTCACGCAACAGATTACCCGGCGGTCAATAAGCCGCAGCACGGCGACGTCAAAGTAGGAGCCGGCCCCACCATTACTCACGGCGGGTGCAATCACCCGGAGGTTGTGAAGCGAATCGAGGAAATCGCTCGAAACAAAAAAATCCCATTGCAGCACGAAGCCACTTCGGGAACCAGCGGAACGGACACCGACGTGATTTTTTGGACGCGGGGTGGCATCGCCAGCGCCCTGGTCAGCCTTCCCAACCGCTACATGCATTCACCCGTCGAGGTTGTGAGCCTGGTCGATCTTGAGAAAATCCCGCAACTGCTCGCCGGGTTCGCCGCCTCGTTAAAACGAGGGGAAGAGTTCAAGGTAAAGATCTGAGGTGCAGCTCAGACCCCGGTGGAGACACCGCGCCTTGCGCCAGTTCAAACGGCAACATCTTCGGGCCTAACCTCGAGACATTCGTCCTGGTCCTCCCAGACCACCGCGGGGAAGAACTCGAGCAGGGCGGTAGCGAGCGGGCCGCCGGCCTGGGACAGCAGGCGTTCGGCATCCTTGGCGGCTTGTTCGAAAGCGCGATCGTAGTCGCCGGACCGTTTGCGTTGCGCATCGTCCCAATGCGCGACGGCGTGGATCGGGGAATAATCGTTGGCCCACGCTTCGAGGCTGGTCCTGATGGAATCAGGAATCTCCTCAAAAGGCACCAGGGTCTCGTTGCAGTGCTGGCAGATAAGGCCCGCCTCGCGGATATCCCGCGTGAGCAGCGGGAGCATCGGGGCGCGACAGCACGGCGATTCGCGGTAAGCGGGGGGAGGGGTGGCCAGGCGCTTCAACCAGACATGCCGCTCCTGAGCCAATTGAGCCGCCAGGCGATACGCCCCCAACAGGGGATGCGACAAGCGCCAGGCTTTGCCTTCGAACTGGCCTAACGTTTGAGCGGCCCACCTCGCCAGGCTCAGGTCATCGAAATCGCGAAAAACCGAGCCGTACTCTTTCCAGAGCAGGTCCAGGGGCGATTCGGCGTTGGCTGGCATCGGTCCGGGAATGTTGACGGACAGGCGGCCGATGTCGACTCTATTCAGGGCTCGGCAATGTGCAGCGTGTACTCGGGAGACATCGCGCTGTCTGGCTTGGTCTTGCCAAAGGCGCCGTAATCAAAATCAAACTTGTAGCGGTAATGCACCACGCTCGTCCCATTCGAAACCTGGATCAACCCTTCCCACCGGTTGGTCATCAAGGGCGTCTGGCGCATTGGAAAGGCCTCATTCCCGACAAGAATCTGCGGGTGGATCGTGTTCCATCGCAAACTCTGCTGCCGGCTATCCATCGCGACTTCAACCGGGTAAACGTTATTGTTGTTCCGGGTTTGATGCAGCGGCGTAAGATTAGTGAAAGTGGAAGTGCAGCCCGCCAGCAACAGCGGCGACAATGCAAGCGACAGAAATCTCTTCGACATAAACACAAAGCGTGACAAAGCACTTTCACGTTGTAAAGGGCTTTTCAGCGCGCCGCGAACAAGCAAGCCTGCGAAAAACGAGGAATGCGCGCCTCGCTCACTTCTGGTTGCCGGAAAGTTCCGTCCCTCATTGTTCCCTGAGAATTTCGGTTCCGTCTCGGTCGTTTTTACGTTTGCCCCAGCGGTCAGTAATCGCTAGTTTGGGGATTTCTAGAGTAAACAGAATTTATGTTTGGCACGATTCGAAAGCATCAGACCTGGCTTTGGGCGGTGATTATAACCCTGACGATTATCAGCTTCGTCACGTTCCTTTCGCCCAATTCCAAGCTCAACGCCTCGCGCGGCGGGGACAATTTTGGCTCGATTAATGGCGAACGCATTACCCGGGACCAAAAAGCAAACGCCTACCGGGAAGTCGACCTGCACACGCTTTTCATGAGCCATCATTGGCTCAGTGAAGCCAAACCGGACAACCGGATGGATCCCGAACGGGAGACCTACCAATGGCTGCTGTTGATTCAACTGCAACGCAACGCGGGCATCCACGTGGGCGAAGATGCCGCCGCCGCGATGGGACAGCAGATGGTGCGCTCGTTCGAGAAAATGGGAATCACATCGCCTTCGATGTTTATCGAGCGCGTGCTCCAGCCCCACGGCCTGGGGGTGGAGGACTTCGAAAGGTATGTGCGTCATTTCCTTGGAATCCAGGAGTTGATCACCACCTACGGCCTGAGCGGGCGGCTCATTACACCGCAGGAGGCTAAAGCATTTTATGAACGGGAACACCAGGAACTGTCCGTGGACGCGGTGTTTTTCTCGGCATCGAATTACCTGGCCAACATCAGCGTGACACCCGAGACCCTTTCCCAGTTTTATTCCAACCGGATCGCCAATTACATCATCCCGGATCGGGTCCAGGTCAGCTACGTGGCTTTCAACGTGACCAATTATCTGCCCCAGGCCCAGACCGAGTTGGGATCCAACCTGACGGAAATTGTTGACGCAAATTACCAGAGGCTCGGCACCAATTATTTCGCCGACGCCAAGTCCCCAGAGGAAGCCAAAACCAAGATTCGCGAGCAACTGATTCGGACCCAGGCGATGAATGACGCGCGTAAACAGGCGCTCGAATTCGCCAATGTCCTTTTTGATGTGAAGCCGTTCACGCCGGACACACTCCAGAAATTTGCATCGAGCAACGGATTGACGGCAGGAATCACGGTTCCTTTCGAACGGGATGAGGATCCCAAGGGCCTGCAAGTGGGGCCCGATTTTTCCAAGGCTGCTTTTGCCTTAACGCCGGAGGACCCTTACGCCGGACCGCTGGCCGGACAGGACGGCGTCTACGTCATCAGCTATAACAAGCAGATCCCGCACGAAACACCCTCGCTGGATCAGGTCAGGGAAAAGGTGACTGCCGATTACAAACGCAGCCAGGCAATGATGCAGGCGCAGGTTGCGGGCCGGTTGTTCGCCCAGTCGGCCACCAACAGCCTTGCGTCGGGAAAAGCGTTCACCAACATTTGCGCTGATGCGCACCTCAGTCCCGTCGAGTTGCCGCCGTTTTCGATCAGCACCCAGAACCTGCCGGACGTTGAAGACAAAATCAGCCTTGGCCAGTTGAAACAAATCGCATTCAGCACGACCCCGGGCAAACTCAGCCAGTTTTACCCGACGCTCGAGGGCGGAATCGTCGTGTACGTCAAGAGCAAGCTGCCACTGGATGACACCAAGGTTCAGAACGAGCTGCCGGCCTTTGTGAACAATCTCCGCCGCGCTCGCCAGCAGGAAGCCTTCGAAGATTGGTTCCGCAAACAAGCCGAGAAAGGTTTGGTCGACACACCTGTGGCCCAGCAACGGACGCCGCCCACCATGGGCGCTGCCGGGACCCGATCTTAAGACACGCGGCCTTAAGGCGGAATTTGTCAGGTCACGGCCAAGCCGGTTATCGATCCCTTTGTGCCGATCAAAGTTTCTTCCCCCGCAACCGGGGAGTTTTGGGAAATCCCCGTCTTGTATGAGGACGACTGCCTCATCGCACTGGACAAACCCGCGGGATTGCCCACAGCGATCGATCCGTCGCAACCGGATCGCGCGAATTTAATCGCCCTGCTTCACAAGGGTGTTGCCGAGGGCAAGCATTGGGCCGCAACGCGCTCCCTCTCGTTCATCATGTATGCCCACCGGCTGGATACAGAGGCCAGCGGTGTTCTGTTGTTTGCCAGGAGCAAAGACATTCTCGCGCGGCTCCTCAATGATTTCGGCAGCGAAAAGCCGGCATTGAAAATCGTGGCCCTGATCGAAGGAACACCCAGTGAGGATCATTTCGCCATGGAGGGAAGGATAGGGCCGCACGCCGCCAGGCCGGGAATGATGCGCATTGACTCCAGGCACGGCAAACGGGCTCGGACTGGTTTCCAGGTGGTGGAACGGTTCCGCGATTGGACCCTCCTGGAATGCGCTCCACTGACACACCGTCGACACCAGGTCCGGTTGCACCTGGCTTACGCACGGCACCGCGTCGCGGGGGACGGCTTGTACGGGGGCAAGCCGCTACTGCTATCACGGCTCAAACCCGGTTATCATCTCAAACCAGGGCACACCGAAAAACCTCTCCTAGGTCGGGCGTGCCTGCATGCCTCGCGCCTGGAAATCGCGCATCCAGTCACCGGCGCGCCCCTCGTAATCGAGGCGCCGCTTCCGAGGGATTTGCAGGTCGCCCTAAAATACCTGCGAAAATACGGACGGTAAGTCCCGCTTGCCGCAGCTTCGAGCCCTATCGACTCGCGGACAACCAGCTCAGAATCGACTTTTGCACGTGCAACCGGTTTTCTGCCTGGTCAAAGATGGTTTGCGCGTGGGCTTCGAAAGTTTCTTCGTCGATTTCTTTTCCCCGGTACGCCGGCAGGCAATGCATCACTAATGCATTGTTGCCAGCCGCGGCGACCAGTGCGGCGTTGATCTGGTACCCGCGCATCTGTTCCATTCGCTGGGCTGATTCGGCTTCTTTGCCCATCGACACCCACACGTCGGTGTAGAGGAGGTCGGCACCCGCCGCGGCTTTCCGGGTATCCTCCGTGCAGACGACATTGGCGCCCGCGCGCTTCAACAGTTCCGGCGAGGGCTGAAACGCCTTGGGCGCGGCGATTCGCAGCGCAAAGCCCAGCCTGGCGGCAGCGAAGATCCACGATGTGGCCACGTTACAGGCGCCGTCACCCACGAAAGCCACCGTTCTTCCCTGAATTGGGCCTCGCTTTTCCTGGTAAGTGAAGACGTCAGCAAGGATCTGGCACGGATGTTCTGCATCTGTGAGAGCGTTGATGGTGGGGATTCCCGCGTACGTTGCAAACTCTTCGACATCCGCCTGGGCAAAAGTCCGGAAAACCGCCCCATGCACCATCCGGCCCAGGACCCGTGCTGTGTCCTTGACGGGCTCACCGCGCCCGATCTGGATTTCGCTCGAAGGCAGGAACACGACTTGTCCCCCCAATTCCCGGATGCCTACCTCGAATGAAACGCGGGTGCGGGTGGAAGCTTTGGAGAAAATCATCGCCCAGGTTTGACCGGATAACGGCTGAGGTTCGCGGTTCCCGCGCTGGCGTTTGATGACCACTGCGTCAGACAGAATTTTTTCGATCTCAGGCGCGCTCAGCTTTTCAATGCTTAAAAGGTGTTTCATTTTTCGAACGGTGATCAAAATGGCGCCGGATCAGGCCGCGAGTTTTTCGGCCACTTTGGCGATGGCATCCAAACCCTCTTGCGCCTCTAATTGGCGGAGGTTCAGAGGGGGCAGCAGCCGTAGGATTTGGGCTCCAGCGGGGATCGTCAGAACGCCTGCCGCATGCAACAACTGCGCGAATCGGACAGCCTGCGTCCGGGAAGGGTCTCCGGGCAGGCCGGGGATGTCGGGGGCCAATTCCATGCCCAGCATCAGCCCAAGGCCGCGCGCGCTGCGCAGCACCGCCGGGTATTGTTTCGCCAACTCCTGCAAACCGATTTTCAGAAAGTCGCCGACTCTGCGCGCATTGTCGGCGAGCTTTTCGCGTTCAATCACCTCGAGCACTTTCAGAGCGACCGCGCACCCCAGCGGGGAACCGCCATACGTGCTGCCATGAGTGCCCGCGCTCAGAAGATCGGCGTAGGGCGCGCGGATCCAGAATGCGCCGATGGGAAAACCAGCGCCCAAAGATTTCGCCATTGAAATCCCGTCCGGCAGGAACGAGCCGTGGCTATTGTTTCCCGCTCCAGGCGCGACGGATTCCAGGATTCGCTGGAAACTTTGGAACCGGCCGGTGCGAAAATGCCCATCCTGGACCCCGTCCATCAGGAGCAACAAACGGCGCTCGTCGCAAAGCTTGCGCAACCCAAGCAGGTACTCGGGATTGGCGGGGGAGACACCGCCTTCGCC
>DATGLT010000061.1:0-16471 GCA_035294005.1 Verrucomicrobiia bacterium | reverse complement strand
CAGGCCCGGTGGGCCGTTACGGCTTCAGGCTTCACGCAGAATGAAAGTCACGACAGCTTCGCTGACAATTTCGCCCTGGACTTTGCAGGTGCCTTTGGCTTTGCCGAGTTTGCCCCGCATCTTGGTCATCTCAACTTCGATCGTGAGGGTATCTCCCGGCAGGACGGGCTTGCGCCATTTCACGTCCTCGGCGGACATAAAATAAGCGATTTGGCCGGCGTTCTCCGCCAGGCGCAGCATCAGGATGCCTGCGACCTGGGCCATGGCCTCGAGCTGAAGCACGCCCGGCATAATCGGATGACCGGGGAAATGGCCTTGGAAGTATGGTTCATTGACCGTGACGCCTTTGACGCCGACGATATGGTTGCCGTCGATCTTGGCGATTCTGTCGACCATCAGGAATGGAAATCGATGCGGCAGAACCCGCATCACGGCTTCGGTATCGAGCTGCGCCGGCAATTCCATTCCCGGTCCAAGAATAGCCTGAGCTTCACGCCCCCCTCGCGGCGGGGGGCCAAATGTCTGTGGCTTGCGCATCTGGGCCGCTATGCGGCGCACCAATTCGCAATTGGCGGCATGGCTTGGCTTGACGGCAATCAGGTGCCCATGCACCGGCCGGCCGAGCAATGAAAGGTCGCCCAGGATGTCCAGCATCTTATGGCGCACGAATTCGTCCGGGTAACGCAGCGGCTCCGTCGTCAGTACCGCGTCATCCCGTATCACGACCGCGTTCTCGAGGCTCCCGCCCTTGATCAAGCCGTTCTTGATCAGGAATTCGATCTCTTCGTAAAAACAAAACGTCCGCGCGTGCGAGAGCTCTTTTTCCCAGGTCTTAGCTGAGACTTCCGTGCTGTAGAATTGCGTGAACCTTCCCTCCCGATCCGAACTGGTGCAGCTTACCTTGAAATTCTCATGAGGGAAAAGAGTCATGACCGTCTCGCCCATCTCCAGCTCAATGGGCGCCTTGATTTCGTAAACCTCGCGGCGCTCGTCCTGCGGGACGATGCCCGTGGCCTCGATCATTTTGCAATACTCCCGTGCGCTGCCGTCGCCGACGGGCGGTTCGTTGGCATCCAACTCGACAACCGCATTGTCGATCCCGAATCCCGCGAATGTGGCGAGCACGTGTTCGACCGTGTGAATGCGGGTGTTGCCTTTGGCCAGTGTGGTCGAGCGATTGGTTTCGGACACATTCTCAACCCGGGCCTCGATTTCCGGCTTTCCGTCGAGGTCCACGCGCCGAAACCGGATTCCGGAGTTGGGCGGCGCCGGAAGGAAGGTCATGGTCACCCGGTTGCCGCTGTGCAAACCGATGCCCGAGAAGCTGGCCGGTCCGTTTATGGTTTGCTGCTGCAACACGCGCGCATTAAACAAACCCGCTCAAGGATTGGCAAGCGATCACTCCGGCCGCTCAGCGCGGCGGCATCGCCCCGAGCGGCGTATTAAACGCAAACGGCCGGCCCCGCGTGAGGCCGGCCGTGATGGTGATCGCCAATGCAGACTACGCCTTTAGCGGAACCACTGCGGGATCCTTCAAGATGTTGTGCATGCTCGGCATCGGCGGCTGCAGTGTGCGGAAGTTCTCGAATTTCATCTTCGAACAATCCTGGTACAACTGCTCCGGCCCGTAGGCAAATTTGCTGTTGAGGATATCATCCCACTCTACGCCCGCGCCGCTATAAGCAGCTTCGCGGCCCATGATTGCCGTCAGCGTGCTGTCGGTCACCTGCTTGGCCTCGTTGAGTTCGCTGTCGTTGTGAATGGCGTTGATGAGGTCCATGTGTTCCTGCACGTACGGGTCAATTGCTTTGTCCCGGAAACGCCACATCTGGCCGTCGTTCGGCCGGATCACGCTATGCGGGTCGGACGTCCCTTTGGACCCGTGAACCCCTTCGCTGACGGAGGACCAATCCCGCTTGATTTGGCCGCAATAACTGAAGAGCCGCACACCGTTCTTGTACTCGTATTCGACGTCGAAATTGTCCCAGATCTCGCCGGACTTATCGCCAAGTTGCTGGCGTGATCCCTGGCCCCAGCAGCGGATCGGATGGTCCTTCATAATCCAATTCGCCACGTCGAGGTTGTGAACGTGCTGCTCGCAAATATGATCGCCGCTCAGCCAGATGTAATGATACCAGTTGCGGATCTGCCGTTCGAGGTCCGTATCGCCTTTGTCGCCCCGGTGCCAGATCGGGCCGCCATTGACCCAGTAAGCGCGCATCGCAACCACGTCACCGATTTCTCCGCCGTGAATGCGTTTGATTGTTTCGATATAGCTCGCCTGGTGGCGGCGTTGGGTTCCGGCGGCCACTTTCAAGTTCTTCTGCTTGGCCATTTCGGCCGTTTCATACATCAACCGGCAACCCGTGCCGTCTACGGCCACGGGCTTTTCCATGAAAACGTTTTTGCCCGCCTCGATACATGCCCGGAAATGGCTGGCGCGAAATCCTGGCGGGGTCGCCAGGATGCAGTAGTTCACACCCGGAATCTCGAGCGCTTTCCGATACGCGTCAAAGCCACTCAGGCATTTGTCTTCCGCCACACCGAAATGGTCTTTGGCCCGCTGGGCTTGCTCCGGGAAAAGATCGGCTACGCCAACAATCTTTCCTTCCACGCCAAGGTTTTTGACAGCTTCGTTGAAGTTCTCCCCGGCTCCGCCCCCTCGGCCGCCAACGCCGATGATGACGGCGTTAATCGGTTGTTTGCCCGCCGCCCGAACGACCGCGGGAAAGCTGGCCACCGCGGCGGCTGAAGCAGCCACCATGGAGGATGTCTTGATGAATTGCCGCCGGGAAACCGGCAGGGGTGCATTGGTTGGATTTTTAAGCATAAAACAGGTTTAGGTTTTATTGTTGATACGGCGCCGATCGCGGCCAGCCTGACGAGGTCTACCGAGCGATTGCTCGCTCAATCTACTGACCACGCCTGCTCTTCATCGCGATCTTGTGACTACGGCGGTCTGACAGGTTACGTAACGGACGAATCTGCCAATCGTGAAATTCAGTCCCTTTCGACCCCGCTGGTCCAGTACTTCTGCATTTGCTCGGCGGTGGGGACTTTCAAAGGACGCACGATGCGGAAGCCGACCCATTGGGCATCCGAAAAATACCAGATGCTCTTGGGCAGCTGAGGATCCTGCATTTTCCATGAACGATCAGAGCCGCGCCGCGCCGCGCTGCGACACATGTTCGCCTCGTCATCCCAGGACCCGCCCCGAACCGAGTGCGGGTAAGGTTTGGTGGCTTTGTTCCAAGGGTCGATAATCGGGCTGGTGCTCGCGCAGCGTTGATAGTAATCCGGGTCATACTGGTCCAGCACCCACTCAACCACGTTGCCGTACATGTCATGCAAACCCCATGGGTTGGGCTTTTTGCGTCCGACCTTCTGATACTTGAAATCACTGTTCTGCTCGTACCAGGCGTAGTCGCCGAGCTTCGAGGCGTCGTTTCCGAAGAAATAGGCCGTGGTGGTTCCGGCGCGACAAGCATATTCCCATTCGGCTTCTGTCGGCAAACGGTAGAAGTGGCCCGTTTTGGCGCTGAGCCACTGGCAATACTTGTTGGCCGCATGCTGAGTCATGCTGATGGCCGGGAACCCGTCCTTGCCCATGCCGAAACTCATCTCGACGTATGGCTTGGAAGGATGTGTCACCGCGTCGGCTAACTTGTCCCCTGCCTTATCGCTCGCCATCGTTTCCCTCGTGCGGCGTTCCTCGTCCGGATACATGAAAAGCTCGTACTCGTTCCAGGTCACTTCACAACGCTCCATCCAGAAGGGGGAGATTTTGACTTTGTGTTGCGGGCCCTCGTCAGGTTTGCGGCCTGCCTCTCCCTCCGGGCTGCCCATCACAAATTCGCCTCCAGGAATAGGCAGCATCGCATAGGTCACGCGCGTGCCGGGAATCGTGTTTGTGTAGGGTTTCATCTCCGCTTCCTGGACAACCGGCGCAGTTGCAGCGATCCGCTCAGCAATGTCGGGAATCGTGATGTTATCGTTGTCGGCCAGCGAGGGCAGGCCTCCAAATGCGGTCGCCACGTAAGTCTCGCCGCTGGTATGGTAAGTACGGTACTTGTTCGAGAATTTCCCGTTTGCAGGCTGGGTGAACACCACAAATCCATCCGGCAGGCTCGCGGCGCAGGTAAACAGTTCGTTGGTCGCTTTGATCGTAACCACCGAGCTCGGAGCTCTCGAACCGTCGAAATTGAAGACGCTCGCGGATTCGCCTGAACCGAAGATCACAAACAGTGTTTGCCCCGATCGGCCTCCAAGCGTTATGACCTTTCGGACGGGCTGGCCCAGATCGAAATCCTTTCCCTGGCCAATGGCGAGCTTGCCGCCTGCTTCTTCAACGGGCCGCATGAGCAGGCTGTTTTGCCCGGGAGTATAAAAAATGAAGTCGCGCAGCGGATTTCCTCGAAAGTTGCCCGAGGCGTAGGCAGACCCCGAAGTCAGCCCGGAGAGTTCGGCTAGCAATACCGGCTTTCCACTGGCCACGGCCTCCGCCCTGAAATTGTCCCCTTTTTCAGCTTTGACGATGAAACAAGCGGCTTCAGGGTCCCCCGCCTTGAGAGCAAGCCTGTTGGCCTGCGTTGCCGGCCCGGCCAAGGTAACCTCCGCGAGTTTTGGAAACTCCGCGCCGTCATTCCGCAGGAGTGTCGCGAGGTTCGGGTCGGGTGAATTATAAATGCTGGACACGTAAAGGTCTAACAAGCCGGTTCGGGCAACGGAACCCGCATCCACAGCGACAAGCGAGCTGGGCCCCAAGGCCGCGCTGAAGGGAACAATAATCGGCTTGCCTGTGGCCGCGATGCTCGCCGCCTCGACCAGTGTGATGTCGCTGCCATTTGGAGAGGTGAATGCCAGGGCGTCATGGCCCTTGGCCAAAAGGGTTCCAATTGTGAAGCCGCTGACTCCCTTAATCCCGCCAGGACGATTCTCCACCCAATTGAGCGTTCCCTCGGCAGTCTGGTAGCCAACCCGGTATTTGCCGCTTTCCTTGTCCGTAATGACAACGTCTGCCCGGCCGTCACCGTCGAAATCTCCCGTTCCGAAAAATTCAAACGGGCTCTCGTAAACAAAGCTGGGAGGGTTGCTTTGAGCAAAGCTCGTATTATGAGGGAGAGTCAGTAGCGAAACCGTTGCCACCGCGCTAAACAAGTAAGATCTCATGATTTGCTCTAAAGGGCGGGCCCAGTGTTGAGGCTGGGGAAAAAAATGTCAAACCCAGATCACTGGCTACTGGAGCTGTCCGGTTTCTCGGCGATCGTGGCTAAACGCTCGACTTCCATGGCCACCAGGCAAACGTCGTCTTCAAATTCCGTCGTGCCGGCAAACTGCCGAACCTCCTGCACCAGTTTGTCCAGCAGCCGTTCTTTGCTCAACCCGCAATATCGCTCCACTGCCTGCGCCAGCCGCTTGCGTCCGAACTCCTCACCCTCGCTGTTGAGCGTCTCGTAAATGCCATCGGTAAAAAGCACAATCAAATCGCCGGGAGCCGCCTGGGCGCGACAAGTGGGATAGACCGGTTTTTCGAACAAGCCCAGGGCCGGCCCGTGTTGCGGGTCGGCTGAGTTGAGAAGCTCAACCCGCCGGTTGCGTTTCTGCACCCGGAACGGGCTGGGGTGGCCGGCGCTGGAATAACGCAACTCCCCGGACTGCGCGTCGGCGACAAGGTAAAAAGCCGTAGCCAGAAACGGCTCACGAGTGCGTTTGAGAATCGCCCTGAGGCTGCGGTTAACCTCGGCTAGAAACCGGCCCGGGTCGTCCGCCACTGGCACCAGTTCTTCAACCAGCCCGCGCATAACGGCGGTTATGAGTGCGGCGCGCATGCCGTGGCCCATGACATCGCAGATGATGATTCCCGCGCTGCTGTCGGTTACCTGAAACACATCAAAAAAATCGCCACCCACTGCCGCCGACGGCAAGTAATGATGGGCGAACTTCAGCGCGCTTTGAGCCGGCTCCAGCCAACTGGGAATCCCGGGATATTGCTGCGGGAGAAAAACCTGCTGGATTTCCCTCGCCATGTTGAAGTCGGCTTCGAGCTGCGCGTTTTTTGAGCGAAGTTCCTCCGCGTATTTGTTCAATTGCTCAGTCAGACGCTTGCGCTCAATGGCGTAACGCATGGCCCGCACCAACATTGCGCCGTCGACGTGCCCCTTAATCAAAAAATCCTGCGCGCCCTCATGAACCGCCTGGAGGGCAATCGTTGTGTCCCGCAGACCGCTCAACACGATAATCGGCAACTCGGGGGCCAATGCGTGCAGCTGCTGGAAGCTCTCCAATCCCTGGCTGTCGGGCAGTGACAAGTCGGCCAGCACCATCCCATACCCGCCCTCCCGCAGGCGTTCGAGTCCGCGGGCCAGCCGGTCCACCTGTTCAATTTCGAAGAGTGTCCCGGCTTCTTCTTCGAGCATGATTTCGATCAGCCGGGCGTCTCCGGGGTTATCCTCAATCAACAGCACTTTGACCCGATCCCCTTCGACCGCGCTCCCACTTGCCGCGCCGGAAGTAACTTCAGCTTCCGACACGCCGTCCAGGATGTCTTTTCCGGGACCCATGAGCCTCAGTTCATCGCGGGAAGCGTGAAAAAGAAAGTTGCGCCTTCACCCGGCGCCGACTCGACCCAGATTCTTCCGTGGTGCCTTTCGATGATCTTTTTGCATATCGCCAGCCCAAGGCCCGTGCCGTTGTATTCCTGCCGAGTGTGAAGCCGTTGAAAAACGACAAAGATTCTTTCAAAGAATTTGGATTCGATCCCAATTCCGTTATCACGAACGACAATCAGCCATTCGTTGGGTTTGCGCTCGGAACGAATTTGAACCTGCGGAGGTTTGGGTCCATGGAACTTGATAGCGTTGCCAACCAGGTTCTGGAAAATCTGGGTAAGCTGGACTTCATCGCCCATTACCGTGGGCAGCTTTTCGTGTGTGACCGATGCGCCGGTTTCCTCAATCGCCACCTTCAGATTCGACAAGGCTTGCTGCAGCGCATGCTCGCAATCGATCGGCTCAAACGGCCGCCCTCGCATTTCGACGCGGGAGTACTCGAGGAGATCCCGGATCAGCGCTTCCATCCGCAGGGCTCCGTCGATCGCCAAAGTCACAAATTCGTTACCTTGCTGATCGAGTTTCGGCCCGAATTTTTTCTGGAGCAACTGCAGATAGCTGGTGACCATCCGCAAGGGCTCAAAGAGGTCGTGCGATGCCAGGTAGGCGAATTGTTGCAGATCGGTGTTGGAGCGGGCGAGGTTGGCACTGGTTTGGCGTAGCTTTGCTTCGGCTCCTGTTCGCTCCAGGTCCACCTGGTACAGAAGCTTTGCGTTCCACCACAACAGAATCGTAAACAGAATGATCGTGGATACCGCAAAAAGGGCGACCGCGAATTCGTTCGCCATAAACCCGGCCTGCTCGATGACCAGCAACATTGCCCCAAGCCCCCATGGGATGAGCACGGCCATGGGGAGGAGCCGACGGGCCATCGCTCCTCCGCTGGTGCAACTGGTCACGACTTCCATCAGACCTCTGTTGGGCCGCGCAGCCAGGAAACCCGCGCTGAATACCGCAAACGCCACAGCCGTATCGAGGGACATCGGCAAGCCGGCACCCAACCGGTAGAACAGCAGCACGCGATACGTGTAACCTATGATGGCCAGGAGGGCCACCCACCCCGCAACCAGCACCAGGCCCTGGTCCAGGCATAACCCACCCCGGGTTTGGAACTCGAACAACAACAAGGCCGAGCCGCAGAGCAGAAAATCCAAAGCAGTGTTGAGCGCCATTTCGCTCGGCGGATACCCGCTTTGGCCCGAAATCTTCGAGGAGAACAGCACCTGGTCAATGTGAAACCCGATGCCGAGAGTTGAGTCAAGCAGCCGAAGAAGTCCCAGGGATACGACCGCGCCCGCCAGGACTGTGCTTGCCAATCCTCTCTTCTGAGCTCCTCGGCGTCTGCTTACGAAATAAAAGCAACTGCCCATCAGCACAAGCCCGAGCGCCGTCACGGGGTTCATGACGACCAGCGTCGGCAGCAGCTGAATCAAAGCCCGGATGTCAAAGGCCCACCCGGCAAGCGCCAATGCTCCCATGAGTATCACCACGCCCGTGGTAAACTGCGAAAACAATGGCAGCCTGCTCTCGACCGCAGTTTGGCAGGAGTCCCCTTTCACCAGCAACTAGCCTTGTACTGCTAACTTACGGTTGCCGGCGTGATTTGGAAGAAATGATTAGTGAGGTCTTTACCCCGGCTGACGGGCAGCCGGGGCTATATATATCTACCAAACGACCTGTGTTCCGGAATGCTGTCGGTGGAACCGACCGTTATGGGAAAACGTGAGTCGCAATGGTGCAGGTTGGCGCTTGACCAAATGTGGTGCCTGGCGAATACGTGCCGCCCGCAGGACATGTTGGAAGATTTCCGCTGATATCCAAATGCAGATAAGGTTTGATTTGCGTGAGAGTGTAGGTGTCGGTCGGCTGCTTGTTGTTTTCCAGGGCGTAGGTTTGCGCCGCTCCATCGATCTGGCGCAGGTTGTTCAAGCAAGCGTCGAGTTGGCTCGTGGATCGCGCTTTGACAAAATTGGGGACCGCGATTGCTCCGAGGAGGCCAATGATGGCAACCACGATCATGATTTCAATCAGGGTGAAGCCTGATTTTCTGAATGCCTTCGGTTTCATATGCCGTACTGTCTCTATGCGGTGTGGACTCGCAGCAGGCGGTTTATAATAATTACATTAGCGTCCACGTATTGCCTGCTGTTTCCGCACCAGCGAGAGGAGCATTCCAGATGCCAAAAAGAAGGCATCGCGGTGATGCTTGTGGCACAGTTTGCTACAGCGAGCGCAGGCTTCCTGGTTGGAGAAAAAGATAGGGTTTAGACGTTGAGCCGGGTCCCGCACTTTGTTCCGTGATCTGCTGCCGACCAGGTGGGCACCCATCGGGAAAAGCAGAAAGGGCCCGGTATAATCCGGGCCCTTATGAAATGACTGTGGAACTAAACTGCGTTACGGCAGGACGTGCAACGCAATGTTGCAGCTCGGCCGGGCGTTAACCGCGTTCACACTGTAAACGCCGCTGGCAGGGCAGCTCGGCCAGGTGCCGGCGGAGCCGCGGCCAAGGTAAGGAGTCAGAGAAGCAGATCCGGGAGTAGCCGTGGAGATCTGCTTGTTTTCCAACGCCCATTGCTGCTTGGCACCGTCGATCTGGCGAAGGTTGTTGATGCAGGCGTTTTTCTGCGAAGTGCTGCGGGCGCGCACAAAGTTGGGGATCGCGATCGCGGCCAACAGACCAATGATGGCCACAACGATCATGATTTCCACCAGCGTGAAGCCCGACTTGCTCGACTTGTTGATTCTCATACTAGCTCTTTATTGCCTTTCTGTTCATTCACGGCGTGAACTCAACAACAGGCGGGTTAAACGATGACTGCTTTGTTCACTGTATTGCCTGTCATTACCGTGCATTCGGGATTTAGCAATCACGATGCCAAAGGGTTCCATTGACACATTTGCGAATATTCACCACGGCCTAAAATAGAAAGACCCGGCGATTTGCCGGGCCTTTTCCCAAAATCTGAGATGAATGAGCTTACGGAAGCACGTGATTGGCGATGTTGCAGGTCGGGCGGGCATTCACCGCGTTGATAGTGTAACTGCCGCTGGCCGGACAAGACGGCCAGGTGCCACTTCCACCTCGGCCTAGATAAGGCGTTAACGAAGCCGAACCAGGCGAGGCGGTTGACACCTGCTTGTTTTCCAACGCCCACGTCTGCTTGGCGCCGTCGATTTGCCGCAAGTTGTTGATGCAGGCGTTCGTTTGCGATGTCGTGCGAGCCCGTACAAAGTTGGGGATCGCGATCGCCGCCAGCAACCCTATGATCGCAACCACGATCATAATTTCCACCAGCGTAAAGCCCGCCTTTTTCACTCTTTTAATCTTCATAGTTATTGATTCCGTCCGTTGCGTCCTGCGCCGGCAGGCCGCGGCTTATGTTTCATGGCCAGTTCGAGTCTTTTTCCGAACCCAACCGCATCGGTGACAAAGCACTGCCAGTGCCATTTAGAAGAGGGAGCGACAGCCACTTCATAGGCGCCCAAATTCTCAAAAATCAGATTGTAGGCCGCCGCTGACACCATTTGTCAGAGGGCTCAACTGATACTTTGTCCATATTCTGTGAGACACTTGTCCTGTTCCGAGACAAAATAAGGCCCGGAAAATATGGCATTTTGGTATCGAAAATGCAGCCATTCCCCCATCGGTGATGGCGGACTCTGCGTCGATTAACAACCCGCACTACCCGAGCAAAGCATCCCATGAACGCAACTGAAATGAAACCTGCTGCTGAGGTGGATTCTTCCACCCGTCCTCCCAGCTTCAGCGGCGCGTTTCATCGGACGCCGCCGGGTTCAAGTCTCAGTTTCAACAAGGGGATTGCTATCCTGATCCTCATCGGCTTGGTTTCCAGAATCGGCTTCTTCGTCGAGCACGCAGGCAGTCCTTCCTTCGGGGTTCCTACCTTGGACCAAACCTACTATGACACCGTGGCGAGAATGCTTTTGGCCGGAGCCGACCTGCATGCCTTGCACGGCTTCCGTCCCCTGCTCTATCCAGCATTCCTGGCGTTCTGGTATAAGATCGGCGGGGCCTGGGGCGTCGATCTCGCCCTATTCGCCCAACATCTCCTCGGAATTGCCACCGGACTCCTGGTTGCACTGCTGGGCCGGCGCGTCTTCAAGAATCCCTTTGCCGGACTCATTGCCGGCGGCCTTTATCTGCTCGCCCCCTTGCCCCTCTATTTCGAAGGAGAACTCTTAATCGAGCCGAGTTATACATTCCTGATTTCCCTGGGCCTGGTGCTTGCGTTGCATGCAGCCGAATCTGAAGGTTGGAAAGCGGCCGGGTTTTGGACCCTTTGCGGAGCTTTGACTGTGCTCACGTCTCAGGCGCGAGCAAACATCCTGATTTTTCTGGGCGCATATCCATTGTTCGCACTCTGGCGATTTTGCCAAACGAGAAACGCGCGTTCGTTGATTCCGACGGTCGCGCTTGCGGGCGCGCTCCTAATGGCCATTCCATGGGGTTTCGTCAACATGAAACAAATGGATCATTTCCACTTGTTGCCGAACGCTGGAGGCGTTGCGTTTTACTGCGGCAATAAGCGCACCGCCGATGGAATGGTGCCTGAACAGGAACGCCGGATTTCTTCCGGAGAACGTTATGAGGATTCCATCGAGGTCTGGGCCCGTGAGGAATACGAAAGCGCCATGCGCCAGCAGGGCCGCCAACCGGATGCCGATCCAATGGCAATTTCACACTACTGGATGTCGCGGTCTCTGGCCGAGATCAAGGCCGCGCCGGCCCAGTGGCTGCATCTGATGGCCAAGAAATGCTGGCTCACCTTGTGGAATGTGGAGATCCCGAACAATAAGTCCTTCGCGTTTGTACAACAGGAATTCCTGTCGCTGAAACTGCTTCCGATTCGTTGGGTCATCCTATTGCTGCTGATGCCGGCGGGAATTTGGGCCGCCATCAGGAGTGGCAACCGGGACGCTCTGTTCCTGGTTTGCGCCTACGCGGCCCTGTATTCGGCCGCAAACGTCGCTTTCTTTATTTGCGACCGCTACCGCTACCCGGTGTGGCTGGCGATGGCCGTATTTGCCGGAGGCGGGCTCGTCGCGGCATGGGAAATTGTGAGGAAACGGGCCATGCCCCAGGCCGCATGGCTGGCGGCTAGCATGGCGCTATTAGCCGCTTTGTCGTTGCATAATTGGTTCTCGGCCCAGCTACCTTCCTTCGCACGCGATTTCCTTTTCCGGTCACTCGCCTCCTACCAAAAAGGCCATTACCAGGCTGCTCTGGCCGACATCAATTCCAGCATCGCATTGGACCCTGCTGACGCAAACGCCCTGCATCATCGGGCAAATGTGCTCTTCGCTTTGAACCGATTCGACGAAGCCCGTTGTGCTTACCTTGAGACGCTCAAACAAATCCCGCAGGAGGCCGGCGCTTGGAATAACCTCGGCGCCACGCTCAATCAAATGGGGCTAACGGATGAAGCGCTCGAAGCATTTTCTCGCGCCACGACCTGCCAACCGCCCAGTCGAAACGCGTTCCTGGCCATCGCGTTCATCCAAATCCGCACAGGTCATCTGGAGGCCGCCTCCAAAGCCCTGGACAGTCTCGAGAAACTCGATCCGACTCCGGACGCAGCCGTCCTGGCGACGCGCTCCATTATCGAAAGAAGGAACGGCAATCCTCGAACGGCAGATGTCCTAGCCGAAAAGGCGCGAAGGCTCGATCCTGACACCACGGTTTGGGTCGTGAAATCCGTCGCCAGCCCCAAGGACCCGTAAGCTATCGCTCATCAGTCACGGCCTTCCGCACTGAACAGGCGCGTGGACATCCTCCAGGGAACCGGCTGGATGACCAGTCAACGGAACGTCGTGACCTCTCGACACTACTACCCTCAACGGCCCGCAACCGCAGGGCCTTTAATCTGTTTCACGTAGTAGGAATAGTTGCGTAGAAAATTCTCTTGAAACGAATCGAAGCGCTTCATGAGAGCTTCGCGCGTTTCGAAGTCCAGAACATCGACAGGGATGCAAGCGGGCGATGTTCTGGTGGCCTGAGACTGGCAATTCGTCATCGCCGGGGCCGTGGCCGTGGCTGCATCCACTTGATTCGTGTCCGCGCTGGGAAACTGCACGAACAGCGTTTTGGCGCCCTCGTTCGTGATGCTGAACACGGCGCCTGTCGAAGCAATCCCGCTCGGCGAGGACCTTTCCCGATCGCCCAACAAAACCATGTCGCCAGAAACGATTCCGAACTCCTTGTAGGAGCTGAGGTAACCAAGACGTTGGGCGCGCGCCGGCCCGGCATCCAGAGAGAGGCCCTCGTAGAGCTCCTCCGGCGGAACGGGGATGTGAAGGCGATCGAGTATCGTCGGCAGCAAGTCCACTTGGGTGCCGACGGTTTTGTTGATTTGAAATCCCGATCGCGCAGGGTCCATCAAAATCAATGGCGTATTTGCGAGCTGCGGGGTCACAGCCCAACCATGACCCAGGTGCCCTTCCTTGCCGCCGAGCATTTCTCCATGGTCGTTAGTGATCACCACAAGAGTGTTTTCCAGCAAACCTTGGTCTTTGAGTTCATCCACAATCGAAGCCAATACCCAGTCCATGTACAACAGTTCGTTCAGGTAAAGAGGCGTGAAATCCCCGAATTCCTCCATTTTATGTTTCTGAAATTGCTTTGGGATCTTGTCATAGGGATAGTGCGGCGCGGCCGGAACATATGTAAGACAAAACCGCTGGTGATTCTGAGAGTATTTCCGAAGTTGAGCGCGGATGGCGGTCAGGGTCTCTTCCTCGAGCAATCCCCAGGAGACTCGTTCCGTTCCACGTTGGCCCGGCATCGTGTCCGCATCGTACATCTCGTCCAGTCCGCGGTTTTTCAGAAAGTCGCGAAAGTTCGTATAGTCGAAGTAGGAAGAATAAAACATCGAGCAGGTGTAGCCCTGGTCATGTAGGACCTCGAACAGGCTCTTCACGGGCACGCGCTCCTGGGTGAAGCTATGAAAATCTGTGACCGGGTAAAGTGAGGTAAAGGTGGCGAATCGGGCGTGGATCGACCCCGTGAATGCTGAAAAGAAATTTGGAAAGATCTCCATTCGGTCTTTGTATTTGGAGAGCAAGGGCTGGCTCTCTTCAGGACTGCCGAACAATGAAAGGTGTTTGTTGTAGGAAGACTCCATGAAGACGACCACGACGTTTAAGTCGCGTCTTGCCCCTGTCGAAACAGGACCCGGCGCATTGAAGTTACCCAATCCGAGAGCGGCGGCTGAACTGAGAAATTTGTCGCGAGGCATCGGACGAGCAGCAACCCGCTTCCAGAGGGAGCTGGTCCTGACCAGGCGAAGAACGGGCTGGTCCTGGGCTTTATCGGGTTCAGCTATGGCAAGGCCCAGAGCGCCCAGGGCAATCGTCAGCGCGGCAACGTACCGGAATCCGGTTCGCCGGGACATTCGCGCCGCAGCGCCAGCGCCTTCCAGGCTCGTGTCCAAGGGGGCAGCGTAGACGAGCCAGGCCCGAAAACCGCGCACCGCCAGGCCATATACGACGAACAGCGCCCCTACCCCGGCCAGGGCTCCAGGCAGGTAAGGCCGTGCCATTTTCAGCATCATCCTGGGGCTGTCGCCAAAAGATAAAATGTCCCACCCGAGCCGAACTCCCATGATCTGAGTCAAGCGCATGTCGATCAGGGCAACAAGAATCAGAGCCAGTCCGATCACATGAATCCACCACAAACTGGCAGTCGGGCGCCATTTGCGATATAGCAAAGCCGCCGCCGCGGTAAGCAACACTAAAAACAAATCCGCAATGAGATAGCGTGGGAAAGTGGCCGCAAGGCAAATCAGATGTGTATGATTGGCGGCAGCCGGGTAGTTGGAATCAGTCAGTAAGAAGAACCCGGTGACGAAGAATGGAAGCAACCACCCCCACGTGCAAGGATTCCCCGATTTGCGCACCAGCCATGTAGCGACGCTGAAAAGGAGAAAATCCGCCGCGACCAGCCCAAGGAAATATTTTGCCGAATTGGTGTGCCAGTCACTGTCGTAACGGAGCAAGGCCCATTCGAAAAAGATCGTCCAGCCGAGCAGGCAAAACAAGCTCCAGGCCGGCAGGCGCTTTGCCTGTGTGTGAGAACGGCGCACGCTCCAAGCCATCCCCAGTGATATTGCCCCAATGCAGTCCGCAATGAACAACTCATTGCGGTGCGCTAACAGGTCCTGCAAAAAAATCAGCCCGTAAACAAACCCAAAAGCTGCGGTGACGAACAACATCCATTGTTCACGACCCGTCCGCGCAAGGAAGTAATAGATCCCGGCATAAACAAAGAGCCACGCTGCCAGGAACGGCGGATTAAAGAACAGCGAATTGGCCACGTACGGCCCCAGGCTGTTCCAGGACAATGTCCGGCTTAGAACCGGGTAGATGTAGTTCTTGTCGCCGTTGTGGAAAGTCAGAAAAATGAAAAATACCCCGAGCACCAAAACAACCCCATTCACCACCCGGACCGTCCGAACCCCTTCAGCCTGGCAGTCCCGGGCCAGCATAGTGAGCGCGATGCCACCCAAACTGATGAAGCAATAAAACGCAAAGTAATTAAGCCAACTCCATCGAAGGCCACCCACCCGCCACAAGGTCTCGTAGAGCCCTTCTCCCTGGGTGAAAATCAGGGAGGTTTTGACGACCAGAAGCAAACCGGCTACGACGAAAAACCAGGACCAAACCAGGACGCTGGAGGGGTGTCGTCGCGCGGAAGCGCGCGAGGCCGCTATGGCGCGGTTGCCTCCCGCCAAAACGCCTGCCGTACCGGGACGGACCGGAATTGCCGATGACTCTGACATGCTTGGGGCTGTAAGCATGCAGATGTTGTGCCTCCCATCGGGCGCAAAGGGAGTTTTGTGGGAATTTCAGAATGAAAACCTCAGAATCGTGTGAAGCCTCACGGGCTTGAGGAGGCCCTGTATCGGCCCGTGAAGCCGCCTCGATTCCCAATGGACGCTGCCGGCTGTCCTGAAATGGAGCACCAGGTCCAGAAAGCGAAAGGCCGGTGAATGTGAATTCCCGGCCTCGCAAAGGCTTTGGATGGCCTTGTTTTAGCTCAGTTCACTGTGTCCGCCGGCAGTTTGTGAGTGTCCGGCCTCTGCAGACAGGTCGGCTTATCCTGCACAGTTCCCAAATGGTAACTGTCGGCAAACGTTTTGCCGCCTGATGGACAGACCACCTGGTTCTTCATGTACCCGCTGATTTGCGAGTATTCGACCTGCGTGTTGTCGGCTTGTTTGGTCTCCAGCGCCCAGGTCTGCACTGCCCCGTCAATTTGGCGCAAATTGTTAATACAAGCATTCATTTGCGCCGTCGTTCGAGCTTTCACGAAGTTGGGAATCGCGATCGTTGCCAGCAACCCGATGATTGCCACTACGATCATGATTTCCACCAGAGTGAAACCTCTCTTGTGGGTTGTGTTTGTCTTCATTATCACCTTTCACTGTCGCGGTGTGAACCAAAGCAGCAGGCGGTTATTATTAATACAATTTTAGTTCACGTATTGCCTGCTGCTAACCGCATCATGCAACATATCAATCCCCCTGAAGCCAAGGCAACGGAGAACTGCGGATGTTTCCATCCGTTCTTGACCCGACATTCCCCAACAGGCGCGTAACCTGTCCCGCCAATCGTTACTGCTGGACCTGGAAACACGGGTGCCGCTCAATCCCAGGATGTCGGCTGCAACACTGCCCTAACGTGGGTTGCCGGACACAACGCTGCAATTCCACAGCCATTGCGTTGTTGCTCCGCTTGGGTTTTGTCAGGTCACCACTTTATCAACACCGCAGATGTTTTGTGGTTTCGAAGGAATGCCAAAAAGCCGGGAGCTTTTTAGGTGACCCGCGGGTCGATGTCAGGTG
>DATGLT010000060.1:0-51280 GCA_035294005.1 Verrucomicrobiia bacterium | reverse complement strand
TGAGTTCAAAGTCAGCCAGGAGATGCGAAAGGCCGGCGACGCATCGGTGGATGCCGCGACAATTCGCAAGGCCTGCGACGTTTACGCCAGGAAGTATATCGATATCCAGCGGAGCCAATTCAAGCGGTTGGGAGTTCTTGGCGCCTGGGATCAACCTTACCTGACCTTGAACAGCGCGTACGAAGCGGATGAGCTGCGGCTCTTTGCGGATATCGTCGAGCAAGGGTTCGTGTACCGGGGAAAGAAACCCGTTTATTGGAGCATTCCATGCCGGACCGCGCTGGCCGAGGCGGAAGTCGAATACCGCGACCACGTGAGCCAGAGCATTTACGTGAAGTTTCCCGTGCTCGGGCACCCGGGCACCAGCATCGTGATTTGGACCACCACTCCATGGACGCTGCCGGCCAACCTGGCTGTCGCATATAATTCCACGTTCAGTTATTCGCTGGTGCAACTCGGCGGGGAACAACTGATCGTCTCGGCATTGTTGTTGCCGGCCGTTGCCCTCAAGTGCGGCTGGGAGGGCTATCAGATTGTGCGCAGCCTCGATGCGCAAGACTTGAGCCAGTTACAGTACCAGCATCCTTTCTGCAAACGCACCGGCAAGCTGTTCCCGGGCGACAATTTTGTTGAGAACACAACGGGCACTGGCTTCGTCCATATCGCCCCGGGCCACGGCCTGGACGACTATCACCTGGGCCTGGAACACGGACTGCCGATCTATTCGCCTGTGGACGACGACGGCCGGCTGGCGCTTACGTCGGACTTGCCCACCGACCAGCAAATGCCCGCTGAGATGGTTGGGAAATCCATCCTCGAGAAACACGGCCAAAGCGATGCCAACGAAGCGGTCCTGCACCAACTGCGTCTGGTCAAAGCGTTGGTCCACCAGGAAAACTATCACCACAGTTACCCGCATTGCTGGCGGAGCAAAACCCCGATCATCTTTCGCGCCATGGACCAATGGTTTATCGAAATTGATCACGACGGGTTCCGTCAAAAAGCGCTCGAACAAATTCGTCACGTTCGCTGGGTCCCGGACTGGGGCCGAAATCGCATCGAAGCGGCTGTTCAGAGCCGGCCCGATTGGTGCATCTCGCGTCAGCGCACCTGGGGCGTGCCGATCCCCGCGTTTTACGATGCCCAAGGCAAACCGTTGCTGGATGTGCGGGTGATTCGAAAAGCGGCCGAGCTGATTGAGCAGCACGGGTCCAACGTCTGGTTCGAAAAATCAACCGGCGAACTTTGGAATCTTCTCAAACCGGACGGAGAAACCCTGGCAGCGCCGACTAACAAATCCGCCGACACACTGGATGTGTGGATTGATTCCGGATCATCCTCGCGCGCGGTCATTGCCCGCAGACCCGAGTTGCGCGGCAGCGACAAGCCGTTCCAATGTGACATGTACCTTGAAGGCAGCGACCAGCACCGTGGCTGGTTCCAGTCCTCCCTTTTGTTGTCACTGGCCGGCAACCATGCCGCTCCGTATCGAACCGTGCTGACGCATGGTTTCATGGTCGACGAAGATCGTGAAAAGATTTCCAAAAGCAAACAGGGCCAGGCGGCCTATGAAAAGCCGCAAACCTCGGAAGCCTACGTCAAAAAGTACGGCGCCGATGTGGTGCGGCTCTGGGTCGCTTCCCAGGATTATCGCAACGACATTATCGTCAGCGAAAAGCGCATCGATAAAGTGGGCGAAACCTACCGGATTATTCGCAACGCTTTGCGCTACCAGCTTTCAAACCTGTATGACTTCGACCCGGCAAAACACAGGGTCGAAGTCGGGGAGTTGACAGCGCTGGACAGGTGGATCCTTGAGGAGTTCTCGCGACTCGAGCAGGATTGCATCAAGGCGTTTGACGAGTACGAATTCCACGTCGTTTATCAACGGGTGAGCCAGTTTGTGGCCGTCGAGTTGTCGGCAGTTTACCATGACGTCGTCAAAGACCGGTTATATACCGACCCGGCAAATTCTGCGCGCCGGCGCAGCACCCAAACGGTCCTGCATCGCATGGTCGTCAACTTGTGCAAGATGCTTTCCCCCCTCATCTCTTTCACCGCGGATGAGGCGTGGGAGTTTATGTCGGGCGATCCGGCCGTGTCCGTTCATGAAGTGACGTGGCAACCGGTGGAGTTTCAACGGCCTGAGGCGGAGCAGGATTTGTGGAAGACGTTATTCGAATGGCGGGAACTCGCGTTGCCAGTTCTTGAGAAGGCCAGGCAGGCAAAGGAAATCGGCAAAGCTCTCGAAGCGTGCGTGATCGTTTCCGGTCCTGCGTCTGCTCTGGACCCTGTTAACCCACACGTCGAGACTCTGCGGGAACTGCTCAATGTGTCCCAGGTGCAATTGAATCCAGGGCAAAGCGAAGGCTTGGCGATGGCTGTTGCAAAAGCGGCGGGCCGGAAATGCGAGCGCTGCTGGCACTGGGAAACGGATGTCGGGTCAAACCCCGGCCACCCGACGATTTGCGGCCGCTGCGCCAAAGCCGTGGCGGCGTGAAACCGGCGGCTATTTTTTCACGAACAGCGCGAGCGAGGCGGTGAACCCGTGGAGAAAGCTTCGCTCTCCGACCGGGCCGATCTCCCCGTTACAGAAGAAGCCGGTCAGGCCGACTGGGCCGATGCGTTCGCGCACAAGCTGGGCGTCGTGATTGGGACGCCCGAACATGCCCTGTCCGCGGCCGTTGCAGCTGCACAGGCACCCGCCAAGGATGGGACTGTTCTTGAGTCGCAGCCGGGCTTGCGCCAGCAGCTCATTCATGTCCTCGGTCGCCGCAGCCGCGGATCGCCTTTGAAATTGAATGGTCTGGCCGAGACGCGGCGTTGCCCCGACGACAATGCTGCCGGACCGCGGGTCAGCGCCGAGCAGGTTCCGAATGAGAAAATCGCCGCGATGAAAGTCTTCCAGGTACTCGTTAATGACCAACCCGACAAACAAGTTGCCTCTAGCCCGTTGCTGTTCGTCCGGCGTGAGTTGGTTGAATGTCTCGGCAAGGACTTCGTAAGCCGGACGATTGCCGATCTCGTGGATGACGTTTTGGTCGACCTTCGTCAGCGTCCACGTTTCGCCGATGGGCGTGCATCCTTGAGAGGTGACTCCAACGATTCGCACGTCACCTCCGATGGAAATGGCAACTCCGCCCTCTTCGAAGACGTCCCCGTTCAGATAAACTTGGGTTGATTGTTCGGTGGGATCTCCGCTGGCCAGGCCTCCCAGGACGGGTACAGGCGAGTAGGCCGCATTCCACCCTTTGAGCCACGTCTCGCTGTCGAGGTGAAACGGATCGAGGAACACGAGCCAACCGTTTGTATTTTCCGGTTCGATGCCGGTTTCCATCCTCCAGTAGCCCGGGCCCTGAGCTTCCTCAATCTGCTCCTGGCTAAAATGAAAGGCCCGCACATCCGCCCCGGGAAGGGCATAAAGGCCCACCGTCAGGCCGGCGTTGTCTTCAATCTCCTGCTCGTTGGCAATTAGGCTCGGGCTCGAACAACCGGCCAGTACGGGAATCCTGGCGTGAACCCGCAGGATCTCCAGGATCTGGCGCGCGTGCTTGAAATAACGCGGCGCCATGAAAACCAGGCCCAGGGAGAGCTGAGGAGCAGCAAGGCCTTTGCGCAACTGCTCGGCCCACTGCTGCAGCGTCGCTTCTTCAAAGGGACCAGTCCAATGCGCCGCTACTGCAAATTCACTACCCACACGCCAAAGTTAATGGGGGCCGGTCCAAATGCAACTCAGCCATAACAAACACCTGATTAAGGCCACGAATGAACACGAATGTGCCGCTCCGTATGGTTCGGCTTAGTCACGCCTAGGCCTGGTGCCGCCCTTTGAACGTCAACTCCGCTACTCCGGACTTGTCGAGTTGGCCGAGTCCTTCGGTCACCATGCGGTCGTATTGCTTTTTAGTGGCGGCTGCCAGCGGGAGGTTCATTTGCAAATCCTTGCCGAGCTTGAGCGCGATGCCGGAATCTTTGGCCGCATGGGCTGCTGAAAAGAAACACGAATGATCCCGGTTCTGCATGTCTTCCCCATCGGTTTTGAGAACCTGCGAATTGGCGCCGGTTTGCGAAAGCACCTCGCGCAACATTCCCAGGTCGAGGCCCAGCGCTGCGCCCAGGCCCAAGCCCTCAGCCAGGCCGGCTGTGTTGATGTTCATCACCATGTTGACCAGCGCTTTGACCTGCGCTGCCTGGCCGGCCGGGCCGATGTAGCGCATTGATGAACTCAGTTTCTCGAGGATTGGTTTGGCCCGTTCGAAGGCCTCGGGTTTGCCGCCGCACATCAGGTACAGGGTGCCTTGGCGCGCCTGGGGAATACTCGAGGCCATGCAGGCTTCGAGGCTTTGCGCTCCCGCTTTTTCGGCCTTGCCTTCCACCCACACGTGGACCTGCGGCGTAATGGTCGCGCAGTTTACGAACAGCTTGCCCTTGGAACGGCTGAGCAGGCCGCCGTTGAAAATCTGTTTCATCGCCTTGTCGTCTGTGACAACGGTGAAAATCACGTCAGACGCTTTGGTGACCAGCCGCAACTCGGTGACCGCTTGCGTTCCCAATTCTTTAGCCAGTTCCTCCGCAACCTGGGGTTGCGCATCATAAACCGCGGCGATTTCATAGCCGCAATCCTTCAGACGGCGCGCCATGTTCGCGCCCATTCGGCCCACTCCGACGAATCCAATTTTTTCAGCCATAAACTTTGGTCCTTTCGTGGAAACGTCCCGATGCTAGAGTACCTCCACCGGGAATGGCAAAACAAAGCGCAGGGTTATTACTCTATCGAAAACGACATGGCCAGTTGGAATTTCTGCTCGTCCACCCCGGTGGTCCGTTTTGGAAGAATAAAGACCTCGGCGCCTGGACCATCCCTAAAGGCGAAATTGCGCCCGGCGAAGAACCGCTGGCCGCCGCTCGCCGCGAAGTGCGAGAGGAACTCGGCTTCGAACCGGAGGGCCCGTGGGTCGAGCTGATTCCGATCCAGCAGAAAGCCGGCAAACAAGTCAGCGCCTGGGCCGTCGAGACAAACTGGGATCCCTCGGCCCTCAAGAGCAATACCTTCAAACTCGAATGGCCTCCTCGCTCCGGCAATTTTCAGGACTTCCCGGAAGTCGACCAAGCGGCTTTCTTTTCCTTGGAGCGAGCCCGGACCAGGATAAATCCCGCGCAAATCCCGTTACTGGAAGACCTGGCCCGGATTCTCGGTGCTTGAACGGGGTTTAGATACCTGCCGGACGGGGAAGCCGCGGCTTGAGCAGCCTGGCGACCTCGCTTATCCATGGTTCTTGGCCAATTTGATCGTGATCACAGCGGAGGTCCTGGATTTCAAGCTTGCCCTCAACGACTTTGTTCCAGCCGGAAGTCTCCCCCAAATCAAACTTCAAAGATCTCGGCCACTCCAGCGCGCGAACCAGCAAAGCCTTCCCCGAGTAAGTTCCGCCGAGGTACTTCTCCAGCAACTGCCCTAGAAACTCTTCCTGGAGGAGACGGACTTCCTTTAGTTCAGGGTTGTTGGTTTGGGTGGTGTTGCCCTGGAGAGCTTGCAACGCCGCTTTTCGCCGAGCATCTGCCGCAGCCTTTTCCTGGGCTCTTTTGAGCAAATAACCTCCGCCTTCTCTATAAACCCGTGTCGCATGGTACAACCAGCGGCGCAGCGACGAGAACCGCAAGGTCCTCAGCCCCGGCCGATACCTCGCATCCAGCAACGCCAGCAACTCAACTTGCTGACCCTTTCTTTGCAGTTGTCGGGCGACCTCAAAAGCCAGAACCCCGCCAAAACAAAAGCCCGCCAGGAAATAGGGTCCGGTGGGCTGGACCCGTTGAATAATCTCTAAATTCCGCGCGGCCAACTCTTCCAATGTAAGTTCCAGTTGGCGGTTTTCGTACCACTTCCGCAGTTCCTCGCCCAAAGGCAGTTCGATGCCGAATACGGGCCAGTCCGGAGCCAGGTATTTCGCGAGACTCTGGGCGGCGGTGAGATGATGCAGGCAAATTAAGGGAGGTTTGTTTTCTGCGCGCGCACACCCCGGGAAGAGTACTCCGTGATTGGATGTGCCCCGGCCGGCGATCAATTCAGACTGCGCCCGAACAGTCACCGCCTTGAAGAACGCGGCCAAAGGCAACCGTTTGCCAAACTCTTTCTCGATGCGAGCCTGGAGGATCACCGCTAGCAACGAGTGGCCTCCAAGCTCAAAGAAATCGTCGTCCAAGCGCAGTCCTGTGCGACCCAGCACGTCGCCCCAGATTTCCAACAACTTCGATTGAACGTCGCTGCTTGGAGCAGCCTCATTGTCGGCCCGTGATACCCCGATGAGTAACCGCCCCGTCGCCTCCGAGCCATTTGAACTCAGCAGCATCGAGGAGGGGCCTTTCTCGAGGCTTACCAATGCCTGGCGGTCGATTTTTCCGTTGGTTGTAAGTGGCAGATGTTCGACGGTCCAGAAATCGGATGGAACCATGTAGTCGGGGATCTTCTGGAGCAGGAACCGCCTCAGATCGGCAGGCGAAAGCCTGGCATTTGCCCGCGGAACAAGATAGGCCATGAGTCGCTTGTCAGCGGGAACATCCTGTTTAATGGCGACCGCAGCGGAGGCGACGTTTGGGTGGGCGGCCAGGGCGTTTTCAATCTCTCCCAGTTCGATCCGAAACCCGCGGATTTTGACCTGGCTATCGAGCCGCCCCAGGTATTCCAGGTTGCCATCCAGCCGCCACCGGGCAAGGTCGCCCGTACGATAGAGCCTTTGGGTTGCGCATGGACTGAACGGGTCGGGTACAAAACGCTGAGCCGTTAATTCGGGTTGGTTGAGATAGCCGCGCGCCACGCCATCGCCCCCGGCATAAAGTTCGCCCGGAACACCTGGCGGAACCGGCTGCATGTAATTGTCCAGAACGTAGACCCGCGAATTGGCAATGGGCTGCCCGATCGGCACGCTGGGCGTGAATTCGCTCTCCTCCCGCACGTCGTAGCAGCACGTGAAGGTTGTATTTTCAGTTGGGCCGTACCCGTTGACGATCCGGCAATCGGGAAGGGCGGCTCGAGCTTTACGCACTCGCTCGGGTGAGAGCACGTCGCCGCCGGCCAGCAGTTGCCGCAGCGGTTTTAGCTCGTCGAGGCGCGTGTCAACCATCAGGTGGAACAACCCGGCCGTAAGCCACAAGGTGGTCACGTTGTAGCGACGGATGGCGTTGCCGATTTCCGCCGGTCCGGGCGGCCCCGGCGGCATCAGCACAAGCTGTCCGCCGTTTAGCAGCGCGCCCCAAATTTCGAATGTGGAAGCATCGAACGCCAAAGGGGAAACCTGCAGCAACGTCTCCTGGGAACTGAGGGTGGCGTAGTTGGTGTTCCTGACCAGGCGAACCACAGCGCGATGCGGCACGACAACGCCTTTGGGCCGACCAGTGGATCCGGAGGTATAACTGACGTATGCCGCTCTGCTCGCGTCTGGAGCAGGGAATGCCAAGCGTGCTCCGGTCACTGGGAGCTCCATCAAATCTTCAACAATCGCGACTTTCACACCCGCGCCGGTCGTCTTCTGCGCCACGTTCACCAGGCGTTCAGAGGACCTTCTGCTGGTCACAACCACCCCGGGTCGGGCGTCTTCGATCATGTATTTCAGGCGCTCTTCGGGTGCGTTTGGCTCCAAGCCCCAGTAAGCGCCGCCCGCCTTCAGAATACCCAGAAGCGTGGCCATCATTTCCAACGATCTCTCGACCGCGACGCCCACAATTACTTCGGGACCCACTCCCATGTCTCTCAGCTGCCGGGCCAGGTGATTCGCGCGCTCGTTTAGCTCGCGGTAGGTCCATTTTCCACCTTCGGCAACCACGGCGATCGTCTCAGGGGATTGCTCGGCTTGTTCATGGAACAACTGGTCGATGGATTTGTCCCGTGGATAGTCGCGTTCCGTCTGGTTCCATTTTACCAGAACCAGGTGGCGCTCGGCAGGGCTGAGCATTGGGATCCGTGAAAGCCGTTGGTCAGGGTTTTCAGCAATGCTTTCGAGTATCCTGCTCCAATGATCGAGCATTCTCTCAACCCGGTCCCCATTGAATAAATCAGTGGAGTATTCGACCACGACCCTCCAGCCTTTGCTCGACGGCTCCAGTGCCAATGAGAGATCGAATTTGCAGGTATTCGTCGTGACAAACCAAGGGGAGGCGTTGATTCGCGGCAGCGTGAACTCCGCAGCGGGGTAGTCCTGAACCGCAAAACTGACTCGAAACAGCCGGGAACTTCCGGCATCGCGCCTGCCTTGCGTAAGCTCCATCAATCGTTCGAACGGCAAATCCTGGTGGGCGTAAGCTTCGAGGCCAGCAGTCTTCACCGTGCGCAAGAATTCGCGAAAGGTAGGGTCTCCTTCCAAACAAGTGCGCAGGACCAGGGTGTTGGCAAAAAAGCCGATGTTGCGCTCTACCGCGGCATGTTGACGATTTGCAATTGGGACCCCGACGCAGAAGTCATGTTTTCCCGTGTAGCGCCGCAGCAGGGTGTTAAACCCCGACAACAGGATCATGAATAAGGTGGCGCCTTCCTCCTGGGCGCGAGTCTTCAGAGCGGCGATCAGTTCCGGGGCGAGCAGCCGCACGCAGCAGGCTCCCTGAAAAGAGTCCGTGGGCGGGCGTGGGCGGTCGGCGGGCAGTTCCAACGGGTCGGGTTCATCTGCAAGTTTGGCTTTCCAGTAGTCGATTTGCTCGGCAAGCGCCCCGCTGTCGAGCCAGCTTTTGTGCCATGCAGCATAGTCGGCGTACTGAAGGGGCAGCTGGTTAGGAACTGACGGACGGCCCGAAGCCAGTCCCGTGTAGACTTCTGAAAGCGCGCGGTGGAAATTGGAACGGGACCAGCCGTCGGAAATGACATGGTGCATGACCAGCAGCAAAACATGCTCATCGGCCTGGAGACGGACCAGGACGCCTCGAAAGAGCGGGCCGGTCTTGAGATCAAAGGGGAGGCGCGCGTTTTCGGAAAGGCATTTGTCCGCCGCGCTTTTACGCTCCACAGTTGGAACGTTTCCCAAATCCACTATCGGCAATTGGAATCGAAGGGACGTGGAGACGCGCTGCACCAAGATGGCGTCCTCCATGGCAAACGTCGTGCGCAACGTGTCGTTCTGGTCGATGACGGCCTGGAAAGCCGACTCGAGCCAGGCCGGGTTTAGCTCGCCCACCAGGTGGAACGCAGACACGACGTTGTACACCGGAGAGTCGGGGGCGTACTGGTACAGAAACCACATGCGCTGCTGCCCGGGCGAGGCTGGATAGATTGCAGTGCCGGCAGGTTGTTCAACGCGCAGCGGCTTGGCTTTGGGAATCTCGTCCGTCCGGCCGGGCGGGATTGGTTTGGATTGGCTCGTTTTGAGACGGCGAGCCAGCTCCGCCCGCTGCGTAGATGTCAGCTGTGCGACGCGCTGCTTCAACTGAACGAAATCGCCTGTCAGGACATGGGTTGATTCTGTCATTTCGCGTTCGCTAAGTGCCGGTGCAAAGACGCGCGGCACAAATCAAGTCCTCACCCGCCACCCCGCCTCGAAGCGTTGGCCGTCTGCAGAGCCCGAGTGCCGTGGTCGCACGACACCTGCCTTCAGCCCTCATTGATCAACTTGAACCTTTCTTCAGGAGACAGTTTCTCCAATTCCAGCGCAAGGACGTCGATTTCACAGCCCACGGCCATTTCATCCAGCTTGGCCCCTAACTGGGCAGGGGTTGGGAACCGAAAGAAAACAGAAACCGGGATCCGGAGCCCGAGCGACTGCTCGATCCGGGCAAGCACTGCCGAAGCGCGCAGGGAATCGCCGCCGAGTGAAAAGAAATCATCGTTCCGGCCCACCCGCGTGCGGCCCAACACCGCGCAGACGGTATCGGCCACGAGTCGTTCCGTATCGTTGGCCGGTGGTTCATAGTCACTCACAAGCGCATGGGCCAATCTGTCCGCCAAACCGATCCGTTGTAGTTTGCCGGTCGGTCCTTTCGGAAGATCCGCTACGAAAACAATCCGGCTGGGCACTTTGAAGGCCGGCAAGCGGTCAAAGGCAAATTCACGCAACGCGGCCTCAGTGCACCTGGCTCCATCCCTCAGAACAACCGCCGCGGCGATATTCTCGCCAAGCGAAGGATGCGGCACGGCAAAGGCCAACGCGTGACGCACCTCCGGATGGCCGAGCAACGCCTCGTCGATTTCACGCGGCGCAATTTTTTCTCCTCCCCGATGGATCAGTTCTTTGAGCCGCCCCGTTATGAACAGGTAGCCTTCCGAGTCGAGATAGCCCTGGTCTCCGGTGCGAAACCATCCATCGCGGAAGGCTGTGTTATTGGCGTCTGGATTGTTGGCATATCCGTCAATCAGATTCGCGCCTCGGATGGTTACTTCTCCTATTTGGCCGGGGAGTTGTGCGTCCCCGGCTTCGTTCAGGATCGCCACCTCTGGCCCGGCCGCCAGACCCACGGAACCGGGCTTCCGCTTCCGCGGCGGCAAAGGGTTGCTCGTGATCTGTCCCGGCGCTTCCGTCATGCCGTAGGAATCAATTACTGGAACTCCGAATACCTCCTCCAATCCGGCGATCAGAGATGGCGCCAGGGCCGCGGACGAAGAACGGATAAACCTCAAAGAGCTTTGCAACGGCCGGACCGATTGGCCGACAGCTCGATCCAGAATGGCCCGGTGCATGGTGGGTACTCCCGAATACCACGTCGGCTTGTATTCGTTGAGCCAGCCGAAGAACAGGTTCGGGTCGAACTGCCCGGGGCAGACGACGCTGCCGCCTGCCGCCAGGGGCGCCAGGAGCGCGCCGACCAATCCGTGAGTATGGAATAGCGGCATCACGTTGAGGCAGCAATCGGTCGGTTTCAGTTCCAACGTGGTGCCAATTTGCATCGCGGCTGCGAGCAGGTTCGAGTGCGACAGCGGCACTGTTTTGGGGCGAGAAGTTGTTCCCGAAGTATGCAGCACCAGTCCCACATCTCCCGCCTGTTGAAAGCCTCCACCAGAATCGAGCCTTTTAGGCATACCATACAGGGTGAACTCTCCGACTTTTCCCGGCACCGGGACCAGCTCGATTATGGGTACTCCAAGGCCGGCGGCGGCCGCGCGTGCCGGTGAATTGCTGTCTTGGGCCAGAATCAAGGCGCTAGCATTCAAATCCTTGAGGTAAAAGGAAAAGTCCTTTTCGGCATAGCCAGGGTTAAGAGGCGCTGCCTTGGCTCCTGCAGCCACCGCCAGAAAGGCCACCGCCAGGTCACCTCCTTGCGGGAGCACCAGGGCGACGGTGTCACCTCTTCCCAATCCTAAGTGGTTTAGGTTTGCCACCACTGCTTCCACACGGTTCCACAATTCCCCATACGACAGGGCCGGGGCGGCGCCCTCGCTCTTGAGAGCAGCACGAATCCCGAAACGGGCGGCATTCTGCCGAAGCATGTCAGCGAGACTCGTCATGATGATTGAGAGAAAACCGTCCGCGCTGCTTGGGTCTCGTCGCTGAGGAGTAACCCTGTTCCTGATTTTCTGGTGTGTTTCCGACCCTGTTCTGCGGCAATCTCTGCTCCTGCTTTTGGTCAGCCGTTCGCTTAACCTTCGGTTTTAGCTTTAAAGTGACATTCGAGTCACAGTTCAAAGAGTCCAAGGCCGGGGCCCCGGGTTTGCTCTGTCACGGTCACCATGTCACCTTGCTTGCCTGAACACAATCCGGGAAAACCATTGAAAGAAGTCCCGGGGAATATCCGGGAATGCCTCACTTTGGGGCGAACTCCTGGAGAAGAGGTTACTTCGTGGGCTGGTTAAAAATGCCGGAGTTGAGGGGCTTTGGTGGGGTGGCGCCCTCTTGTGCGGGTCACAAATGCCTTTGCAATGTGACCCCAGATCGTAACTTTTTTTGGGTAAATCCCTACGGCACAATGCTCTGCGCGTCACTGGGGAGATTCCAATTTGCAGCAGAGGATTACAACCGCGGCGGCCGAGAACAGCCAACGCACGGTCAAAGTCGGGCGTGCAAGCCGACGCGGGGGGCGTGTCGGGCTACAGTAGTTCGTTGATGAGCGCCTGGGCCTGGTCCTGAGATATCCCCAACTTTCGAAAAGCCAGGGGTCCGTTTCCGTCGTGGAGGACGGGTTCAAGGTCTTCGAGCGCGGGTAAGTCCGTATTTTTCCACAATACCCCAATCGGGATTTCGTCGCCAAATTGACAGGCTCTTTGCAGCGCCTTTTCGAAGTTGGTCGGATCGTGACCGAGTTCTTCGAGGTTCTTTACCCTTGGATTGAACCACTGGTACGTGTTGTCCTTGTTGTAAGTGACGCAGGGGCTGAACACGTCGACAAGAGAAAAGCCTTTGTGCAAAATGGCGCCCTTCAGAAGATCGACCAGGTGCTTCTGCTTGCCGCTGAAGCCGCGGGCGACGTAAGTGGCGCCGCCGATCATCGCCATCGGCATTGGGTTGATGGCGTTCTCGACGTTGCCATGCGGGGTGCTCTTGGTCTTCATTCCTTTGACGCTGGTCGGAGAGGTTTGGCCGGTGGTTAGCCCGTAAATCTGGTTGTCCATCACCACATATGTAATGTCCACGTTGCGGCGCATCGTGTGGACAAAATGGTTGCCTCCAATCCCGTAGCCGTCTCCGTCCCCGCCGACGCAAATGACCTTAAGTTCGTGGTTGGCGAGCTTCACGCCGGTGCCGACCGCCAGGGAACGGCCATGCAGCGTGTGCATGCCGTACGTGTTAATGAATCCGGGCAGGTTGGAAGAGCAGCCGATGCCGCTGATAACAACCACCTGGTGCGGCTTGAGACCCAATTCAAACAGTGCTCCCTGCAGCGCGGAAAGCACCGAGAAATCTCCGCAGCCCGGGCACCAGTCCGGGTGGATTTTGCCTTTGTAGCTGTCTTTGACGAGTTGGGCGGCCGATTTGACGGTTTCGCTTGCGGGCGTGGGTTCGATGATTGTGCTCATGTTAATACGGACTAGACCATGATCTCGTGCGCTGGAACCGACAATTGGGTGCGGCCCGCGATTTGTTCTTTTACCGACTCGACAATGTGATGTGGCCGGAAAGGTTCGCCGTCATATTTCCGGATGTGGCCGTGCGCGGTAAACCCGGTTTCAGATCGCAGGTACCGGGCAAACTGGCCCGAATAATTATTTTCCACAATAATCACGCGTTTGCTCGATGACAGGATCCGGGTGATCTCTTCGCCGTGGAACGGCACGATCCATTTTACGTTCAGGTGATTGGCGACGATCCCTTCTTCCGCCGCAAGCTTTTCCACGGCCTCCTGGATGACGCCCTGTGTCGATCCCCAGCCAACGAGTGTGACTTCGGCTTTGGCGGGACCGAACAGCTTTGGCGCCTCGATATCGGCCAGCACCGATTGCATTTTGCGCGCCCGTTTTTCCACCATCATCCGGCGCTTGATGGGATTCGTAAATTCATCACTGATGAGCGTTCCATCCTCATCGTGCTCGTCGGTCGCGGCGACGTAAATATGCCCGGGCACACCGGGAACGGCGCGCGGAGAAATGCCGCTCGGCGTGTTGCGGTACCTCAGGTAGGAGCTGTCGTTGTACCCGCCAAAGGGATTGTCCGTCTCACCATTGCCTTTGCCATTGGGGAAAATGATTTCACCGCGATGAATCTTGGCGTTGAAATCGAGGGCGGCCGGGTCAACGCTGGCGGTGCCTTCCGAGATCAGCAAATCCGACAAAACCAGGCCCGGGCACTGGTATTTGTCCGCAAGATTGAACAGCTCGGGAATCGTGTGGAATAAATCCAGCTGGGTGGAAGGGGCAACAATGATGCGGGGGTAATCTCCCTGGCCGGCGCCGAGCATTTGCCAGAGATCCCCCTGTTCCGTTTTGGTTGGCACACCCGTGGCCGGCCCCGCCCGCTGAACGTCGATGCACACCACCGGCGTTTCGATCATGCCTGCCATTCCCACCGCTTCGCTCATCAGGGCAAACCCGCCGCCCGAGGTGGCGCACATCGCGCGGCACCCTGCGTGCGCCGCGCCGATGACCATGTTCATGACTCCAATTTCATCTTCCACCTGCCGAACCATGATCCCCAACTGCCTGGCATGCGACGCCATCCACATCAAAACGCCCGTCGACGGGCTCATCGGGTACGCGGCGTAAAATTTCACTCCGGCCGCCGCGCCGCCCATCGCCGCCGCCTGGTTGCCGGTCACAATCGCCCGGGGCTTGTCCAACTTCGGCGCTCGCAGCGGCAGCGGTTTGAAATTCCGAGCGGCGTAATCGTAACCCGCCCGCGCGATCCCCACGTTTTCCGCCACCACGGCGTCGCCCTTCTTTTTGAACTGGCGCGCGATCACTGTTTCGAGCGGTTCGGATTCGATTCCCAGCATCTGAAGCACCGCCCCAAGCGCGGCAGTGTTTGCCGCCAGCTTGTTTGCTCCGCAAATCTGCTTCATCGGCATCGCGCACAACTGCACCCCATCGGCCGCGTTGCCAGGTTTGAGCTTGTCCGAATCGTAAACCACCGACGACCCCGCTTTCATCAGGCGCAGGTGCCGATCCAACGAGTCCTGGTTCAGAGGAATCAGCACGTCATGCTTGTCCCCCATGTTTCGAACCGGGCCGTCGCTGGCGCGAATCGTCAGGAAAGTATGGCCGCCCCGGATGATTGATTGGTAGGCGTTGTAGGCATTGAGATTGAGACCTCGGCGGGCGAAGATGCGGGCCAGAATGTCGCCCGTGCTGGCAATGCCTTGCCCGTTTTCACCACCAATCCCGACCGCAAAATCGACAGAAGCCATGGCGGACCTTTCTTATTGTCACATTATTTCCCCTAACCACCTCTATTAGGGCTTATCCGATTTAGGCAGATTGCAAAATTCGCTGCAAGGATTTTTTGTTCGTTTTTTGCAACTTTGCCGCTGGCGTTCGCTAAGCCGGCGGTGCACGGTAAAAGCTGAACCGGCGGGTGCTTCATGCCACACCGCGCGGATTCTGCGACAGGAATCATGATTGAGCGGACTCAACTCGCGCTGAATGACGCGGCCGAATGGCTGGGCGATTGGCATCCGCTCGCCGAGCAATTGGGCTCGGCAGACGGGTTGCTCACGCTTTCCTCAGTTTCGACCGAGCTTCGGCTTCCACCGGTGCATGACGCCACTTCACTGGAAAGCGCGCTGCGTGAATACCTGGCCCAAATCCTCCTGCCGATTGAGTTGCCCGCGATCCAGGCAGCTCACGGCCATGCTTCCCGGAACGAACTGCGCGAACTGCTCAGCCTGGACCAGTCGCTGCAGGAGCAACCCGTGCTGCAGAGATTTGCGGCGGCCAGCCGGCGGGTGGGGCAGGCGCAACTCCAGAAACTGCGGCCGCTGCGCGACCAGCGTTTCGTTAAGCGGTACCTGCAGGCCGTGGATGAGGGCCTGGCCCATGGCTGGCACACCCTGGTGTACGGTTTGACGCTGGAAATCTACTCGCTGGCATTGCGCCAGGGCTTGCTCGGCTACGCCCATCAAACTACGCGCGGGTTCATTTACTCTGCGGCGCGCATGCTCCATCTTTCGGAGCGGCAATGCCGGGATTTGTTTGAAAGCCTCTGCGCTGGGTTGCCTGAAGCGGTGGAAGGGCTGCTCAGGGAAAAAGCCGCCTGACCAACCGCCGCGGCGGCGACGGATTTGAACAGCTACTTCAGCCCAGGGGACTGGGCGATCATTCTGCTGTACTTGCTCGGGATTGTGGCCCTCGGCGTTTGGTTCGGCAAAGACCAGCGCACAACGCGGGATTATTTCCTGGGCAGCCGGAATGTCGCCTGGTGGGGCATTGGCCTTTCGATTGTGGCGGCCGAGACGAGCGCGCTCACGATCATCGGCGTGCCGGCTATGGCTTATGGCGGGGACCTTGCCTTCGTTCAAATGCTCGCCGGCTACGTCCTGGCCCGGTTGATCATCGTCGTTGCCCTGGTGCCGCATTATTTCAAAGGTGAAATCTATTCCCCGTACCAGCTTTTTGGAGACGCCTTTGGCCCGGCCGCGCGGCAAACTGCGGGAGGCTTCTTCCTCATCAGCGAAACCTTGGCGGCCGGTGTGCGCGTGTACGTCGCGAGCATTCCGGTCAAGTTGATGCTGGGCGACGCGGTGCTGGGGGTCGGGACGGGCGACCCGATTCTTGGGGCGATCCTTTTGTTTGTTTTTGTGTCGCTGGTCTATACCTGTGTCGGAGGAGTCAAAGCCGTAATCTGGACCGACGTGGTTCAGTTTTGCCTGTTCCTGGCGGGAGGCATTTACGCGCTGGTTTATATTCCATCCCTGGCAGGAGGGGCCGGCCAGGTTTTCGGCCACGCCGCCGCGGCTGGTAAATTGCACTGGCTTAACGCGGTTCCGCCACCCGGGGTTTCATGGCCCAAATTCCTATTGGGTCCGCCTTTTAATATCTGGATGGGTGTGATCGGCGGCACGGTGCTGGGGCTCTCGACTCACGGCGCCGAGCAACTCATAGTTCAGCGCGTCCTCGCCTGCAAAACCGTGGCTGATGGCCGGAAAGCCATTCTCCTGAGCGCTGCGGTTATTTTTCCGCTGTTTCTCTTGTTCCTGATGGTGGGCACAACCCTTTGGGTTTTCTACCAGCAACACCCGTTTAAAATCCCTTTGCCCGAGCCCAGACCCGGATCTGGCATTAAGGCCAATGATTTTATTTTTCCGATCTTCATGATGACCGAGGTGCCGCACGTGCTCAGGGGGATTTTGATCGTTGCCGTCCTGTCGGCCGCCATGTCCTCGGTGAGTTCCGCTTTAACCTCATTGGCTTCGGTGTCGACAATGGATTTTGTCCGGCCGCTGTCACGCAAGCGCACCGAGGATTCCTACCTCAGGTTCAGCCAGGGCTCGACGATTGTTTGGGCCGCGCTGCTCGTCGTCACGGCCTACATGAGCCGCCGAGTGGAGTTCGTCTTAAACGCGGCATTCTCCTTGCGGGGCCTGACCAGCGGCGCGCTGGTGGGAGGGCTGATCGTTGCGGTATTTTGGCGCAAAGGCGGCGCGGCGCGGGTGATAATCGGAATGCAGGTGTCATTGGGTGTCATGACGCTGATCCAGGTATTGCCGGTGCTGCCGGCGACTCGGCCTTTCTGGCTGCGCACCGTCGGAACCGAAATTTTCTGGCCGTGGTACACCCTGATCGGCGCCGCCATCACGCTGGTCGTTACTTTTCTGTGTGACGCGGTATTCGGAACCCGTGCGAGAGGCACCGGGAGCCTCGCTCCGTAGTTCACCCCGGCAACTCTCAATGCGACCCGGCATCTTCTACGGTTTGTCCGGCACTTCAATCGCGTCGCCGTCCCGCAACCAAAGATTTGGATATTGCATGTTGCCACCGGAGCAATCGAAGGTGCGCTCCCAATTCTCGCCTATCGCATTGTTATGCCGCGTGACTTTCACGTGGGAAACGTCCGAGGAGGCGCGTAACCGCCCTGACCCAAGCAGAACAGGGGCAAGATAGAAGTTTACGCTGTTGGCACGATTTTCCGGCCGGCGTTTTCCTGGGTCCAAAATCAACGCCGCAGTGTCGCCCTTGACCGTCAGCGTCACCGTCCGTTTTAAACAATGCGCTAAATTCGTGAAAGCCCTCTCAGAAAATCCCTGCCAGGCTTGATTGAGCGGATGGTCTGTCTCAGGTATCTCAACCTGGTCTCCCCAGCCCAGGAAAACGTCGCTCGAGCAATCACCCGAATCCAGCAAGGGTTGCAACGAAACTACCCGGGTCGCCCAGGACTTGCGGTCTTTGGCCGGGTGTCGAATGTTAATCCTTTCCAGGTCAGGAAAGCTAAGCGAACCGACTAATGTTCCGGAAATGCCGTAGGAGCCTATATTCCCGTTATCTTGCCTGGTCGAAATAAAGCCGTAATGGGCGGCTAACAATTCGAGAAGTGTAAAACGGTTCGAGTCATCCTTGGACCGAGTGAAAACGGGCGAGCCACCGTATGGGCCGCGACGCACTTCGATCCGGTCTGTGCGGGGTAAATCATCGCTGGCGCCGTGTGCCCGAAGGAGTTCCTCGAAGCTCTGTGACGGCGGGACGCGTCCTATGCCTCCAGGAACCGGTCCGTTAGATTGTCCTTTTACAAGGTCCAGGGGACTTGTTCCGTTTTGATCGACCAGGTTGGGATCCGCGCCATGGTCGAGTAGACTCGCTGTGGCTTCGAGCATACGGTTCCTCACGGCCAGATACAGCGGCGTCAAGCCGCTCGGTAGTTGTGCGTTAACTCGCGCACCTTTCTCGATCAGCGCATTTATAACAGCAGAGTCACCGTGTTGTCCCGCGGCGTGCAAGGGCGTGAATCCATCGGGCTCAGCAATGTTGGGATCGGCGCCATGGGCCAAGAGTATTTCTGCTACTCGCGCATAATCCGCCTGACTTCTTGCCAGCACCAACAAAAGGGGCGTTTGGCCGGACCTGTTGGTCTGATTGGCATTCGCGCCGCCTTCGAGCAAGGCCTTGAGCGTCGCTTCATCTGAAAGCGCATCAAAAATGACCGGGTCTTGCCCGAGGCTTGCCGGGATCTTATTCGCGGAATGGAGCGAAGGATCCGTCTTGTTGGCCAGAAGCTCGCGGACCGATTCCGGGCGTTTATTCCAAACGGCCTCTTGCAATGGTGTCGGCGAACCGGCATTCGGGTCGGCGCCACTGGCTGTCAAAAGGCGCATCATCGGAATGTCGCCGTCACCCGCCGCCAGAGCCAACGGCCGGCCTTTATTTGGGTCTGCGTGAGCATCAAGCAGGGCTTTGGACATATCCAAGTCACGGGCCTGGGACGTAATGCTCAGGGGAGTGCGCGAATCAAGGTCCTGCGCGCTGACATCAGCGCCTTTGGCAATCAGTTCCCGGGCGATACGGTCGTAGTTCCTCAGGCACGCCAAATGGAGCGGCGTTTGGCCCTCCCGTACATCGTATTTCAGAAGGTCGGACTCTGAGCTGCCATTTTGCGTGACGGCGGCATTCACCTGAGCACCGGCTTTCAGGAGGTCCATGGCAACCAGTTCATATCCGCGCCATACAGCAAGATGCAGTGGGGTGACGCCTCTTTCGGTTTTCACGTTCGTATTCGCCCCTTTCTTAAGCAGGAGATCAACGACGGCTTTGTGTCCATTTCCAGCCGCGAAGTGCAAAGGGGCCAAGCCCGTTTGCCGCGTTCCGTTTACAACCGCGCCATTGTCGAGCAGCAGCTTTACCGCATCGAGGTTCCCTTTGGCTGCGTAGGTTTCCAGCAGCGTGCGGCCTGTCGCGTCCGGCGCGTTGACCAGATCGGGACTGTTCTTTATGACCGCTTCCACCCGGCTCAGTTCGGCGGCATCGACAGGATTGTCGGCGGTTTCCGAGGAGTTGGTCGCAGCCCGAGCGGCTTGGGATGCGGTTTCGGGGCTTCCCAGGGCCGCCATGTTTTGGCGGCTCAGAACGACCAGGGGCGCCTGGTCGGGGAATTCTTTCAGAACGCGTTGATACTGGATCAGCGCGTCATTGCTGTTTCCTTGCTTGCGGTAGCACTCGCCGAGGCGGAAGAGGGCGGTGGCAGCCAGGTTCCGATCGGTGTCGAAGTGATCCACAGCCGAGCGATACATGCGAATAGCGGCGTCGAGATCGCGATTGGCTTCCTCCTCGAACAAACCTTTCGAGACAAGCGCGCTAATCTCGTTGGTGGCGGCAAATCCTGCTCCGCTACAGAAACAGAGTGTCAACACCAGGGAACGAATAGCCCTTACTCGGATTTTTATGTTCATAATTGTCCTCAATTTGCGAGGTGAATTATGTCTGTGCGGCCCGCAGGGTTTGTCATGGTTTTGCAAAATGTTTGGCTGCGTTTCCGCTTTCTTCGGCAGGTTCGAGTTTGTACCCGATACCATGCACGGTTTTGATCCAGCGCGGCTGGTCGGGGTCCACCTCGATTTTACTGCGCAAGCTCGCGATATGGGTGTCTACGGTCCGAGTTGTGGGAAAGGCCGCGTAACCCCAGACAATGTCCAGGAATCGCTCGCGCGAGACCGGTTCGCCCGGGGTTTCGGCCATGAGCCGAAGCATGGCAAGTTCCTTGGCGGTGAAGTGCGCGGGCTTTCGCCGGCGCGTGGCAGTCGCGCGCACCAGGTCGATTTGGACTTCGCCCATGCGCAGGATCCGGGGCGCATTCCCATTTCGCCTGACCCGTCGCAGCAGGGCTCTGACTCGCGCCATCAACTCATCGGTGCTGAAGGGCTTGACCAGGTAGTCGTCCGCGCCGGCATCCAGGCCCGTGACTCGATCGTCGACCTGGCCTTTGGCCGTCAGCATGAGAATCGGAATCGAAACGTAGCGACGGCGCAGTTCAGCGCAAACCGCGTATCCGTCCATTTTCGGCATCATTACATCCAACAGGAGCAGGTCCGGCTTTTCGACAAGAGCACGTTCCAGTCCGGTTTCACCATTGGACGCCGTGATGACCCGGTAATCCTCGGCCGCCAGGGCATCCTGCAACGCGATGCGCATGGGCAGTTCGTCTTCGATGATGAGGATCCGCTCCATATTGTGATTCAAAATCCGTGTCCCTCAGTGCGCATTGCTGGTTTCCTCAGTGCTGTTACGGTTGAGATTTCCGGGCAGATCGATGGTGAAACGACTGCCTTGCCCCGGAGCGCTCCGAACGTGCACCTTTCCGCCGTGAGCTTCCACGATGTGCCGGACAATGCTCAAACCGATTCCCACGCCTTCGGTCTGGCGGCGCAACTCCGAGCCCAACCGATAAAACCGCTCGAAGATTTTTTCGTGCTCTTCAGCCGGAATGCCTTCGCCATTATCTTCAACCCAGAGAACAATGCGCGCTTCTCCGAGCCTGCCAGCGGAGTTGTCCTCGGAGGACTGCTCAATACCCATTCCGATTGTGACCGCCTGGCCTTTATTTGAATGTTTGATGGCGTTGTCGATCAGATTGACCAGCGCTTGTTGAATGGCCTTGCCATCGATGTCGAGCTGGAGACTGGCTGGAACATCTGGACCAATCGACAGCCTCAGGGCGACGTCGCGATCGGTGGCATACGTTTCCATGAGTTTGACGGTCTGGTCTGTGAGAGCCCGGATATCCGTCGGCTCAAATTCAAGTTCTTTGCGTCCTTGTTCGATTCGAGAAAAATCCAGCACGTTCTCGATCAAGGAAGAGAGCCGGCGGCATTCCTGGACGATAAACCGGAAATACTCGTGCTGCTTTCTGGGGTCGCCGATCTTGCCGCGGTCGAGGCTCTCGGCCATGAGCCGGACCGATGCAATCGGCGCGCGCAGTTCATGAGACACGCTCGACACGAAATTGCTTTTGAGTTCATTGAGCCGGAGTTGGCGGCGGAACGAGCGATACGCCGCCGCAAGCCCCACGCACGCGGTGAAAGCCGATGCCAGGATGACCCCGCCGAAAAACCAACTACGTTGCCGTTGCCGCATAAACAAGCGGTCGGGATCGATCAGCAGCAGTTGCAGTTTGAACCGGACCGAAGATCTCGTCCCGCCGGGAAGCATTACCGCCTCGGGCAGCACTGCCCTCATATTGATAGACCAGGCATCGGGGTATGATTCAAAACTGGCTAGGGTTTCGGCCAGAACTCGGGACGATGTCTTAGTTGCGGCCTTGGTGCCTTCCAAAAAGTAGCTGCCACCGACTCTATGATTCCGGTGTGGATCCGAACCCAGGACGCCTATAGGAACAGCTTGGAAGGAGAGTTGCTCCGCTCGCTCGACGGTCCCAACCAATTCCCGTTCGATTCGGAATTGCACACCTGCGTAGTCGGGGATCGAAGGGCCCAGCTCGTGCACGCATTGCTCGGCGGCTTGATCAATGAACCCGGCCGGATAAGTCCGGAGCAAAGCGGCTTCGTTCGTGGTCCAGACAGCGCTGGAATCAGCCATTGTTTGCCGAAGAGCAATTCGCCCCGAAGTCGCGGCGCAAAACCACAAGCCCGAATCGCACTGGAGCCAGAAATTCGTGGGCGATGCGTTACGCAACAGGCCCTGGCTTCGAATGAGCCGAGCCATTTGGTGGAATCTTTGCTGCGCGGCCCATCTTGCCCAGGCTGCTTTTATGGCGGGCATAAGCCTGGCGGATTGGGCAGCAGAAGGAACCATTTGTTCCAGTTGCCCGATGATGACGGGTGTCAGAACGCTCGGCTCATGGAACGACCAGTCGAGGGTCTGGCCAACAAAGCCGCCGGAGTCGTTCATATCAACCGCTAATAAGTTGTATTGGGCGCCTGGTTGGCGCCCAGCGCGCAGTCCTTCGAGCGCAATCAGGGTGGTGAGCGGCAGACCCGATTCCGAACGCGCTCGGGAACACCTGGCTCCGAAGGCTTGCAGGCCCAGGAACTCTTGCAGATTGTTTTCCTTAAAAGATTCGTGATGAACCGTTATGAGGTCGGCATTCAGGCGCGCTTCCTCCGGGGGCTCTGAGTTCAGGAACTCATCGACTTTGGACTCGAGGTTTGTTCCCGATGAACCGGAGAACTCAGCTGCCAACAAGGCTTGCCAGGCTGAGCGTTGTTGATCGTTAAGCCGGATCAGCCATTGCGGGATTCGGGGAGGATCATCGTAGTCGGGCGGCCACAGGAGCACACCGTCAAACGAGCAGGCAAAATCATTGGGCAGCCCCGACTCAGGGTCGAGGTTTGCAGTGGCCTTTCTCCATGAGTTGGACAGGGCCGCGAACGGCTCGTCGCTCGGCTCATGCCAGAGGCTGCGAGCCTTGAGTTGCTGTTGTTCTGACCAGGCTTGAGAGAAACGATCGTACGCCGCGAGTTTCAAGGGCAGGCTCCGCGCAATGGCGGATGCACACTGCGCGGCAAGTTGCTCGCCGCCGCGCCGCGCCTCCTCTTCGACAAACACGCGGTCTCGGCGAATGGCAATCAATCCAATGCCGGTCACAGTGGCTACCGGCAGCAGGATCAGCAGGGCTTGCCACAAAAAGATGGGTTTGCGATTTGATGGAAGCGACGGCATTCCGAGCCCTTTATTGCTTATCCTATCTTAAGGCAGAAGAGCAGTTGTCAGGGAATTGTAAAATCCAAAACAACGTACCGATGCCCAGGTTCCAGCTTGTTGAGGCCAATCCGCAGCAACGGCGGCGAGGAGCCAAGTGTCTCACCGCGCCGGGGCAATGAGCCCTACCGTCGTGAACTCTGAATATCGGTTTGCTTAACCGGCCGCGGCTGGCTAGATGATCGCGTGCTTTCCTTGCGTGCAAAGGTCTTTTCTTGGCTTCTGTTTCTTTGCGTTCGCCTTATCTGCGGAGCGGCGAGTGGCGACGTGGAACTGTGGCTAACGGATCCATCGCAATCGGCGCGTTTTGAACGGCAGTCGGCCTCGCTTCGATTCGAGAACCGACCTGGGATTCCTGCGACCATCCTGGTTGACGACAGCAACCGGTTTCAGCAAATGGACGGGTTCGGTTTCTGTCTCACAGGCGGAAGCGCCGGTCACCTGGCCCATATGAGCCCAACGGCTCGGACCGCTCTGCTCAAGGAACTTTTTTCTCTCGAAAACAACGGGATCGGCAGCTGTTATCTTCGAGTCACGATTGGGGCTTCGGATCTCAACGACCACGTTTATTCGTATGACGACCTGCCTCCGGGCCAAACCGACCCTGCGCTGGACGGATTCAGCATCCAGGCTGATCGCGTCGAGGTGCTGCCCGTGCTGCAACAAATCCTGGCCATCAATCCCGCGTTGAAGATTCTGGCCTCGCCCTGGTCGCCGCCCACTTGGATGAAAACCACCAATGACACGGTCGGCGGCAGCCTTGATCCCAAGTTCTATCCGTCTTATGCCAAGTACTTCGTCAAATACATCCAGGCCATGCAAGGCGAAGGGGTCCCAATCGACGCTGTCACCATTCAAAACGAGCCGCTTAATCCAAAGAACAATCCCAGCATGCTTATGCTGGCGGCTCAGCAAGCGGAGTTTATTAAACATCACCTTGGGCCCGCGTTCCGTGAAGCCGGCTTGCATACCAGGATCGTTCTTTACGATCACAACGCCGACCACCCTGAGTATCCTGTTTCAATCCTTAACGACCCGGAAGCGCGCTCATTTGTCGACGGTTCGGCTTTCCATTTGTACCGGGGATCGATCGATGCCTTGAGCAGAGTTCACCAGGCATACCCGGACAAAAATCTCTATTTTACGGAGCAGTGGGTGGGGGCTCCAGGCAACCTGGGTGGAAACCTGGCCTGGCATACAAAGAACCTAATCATTGGCGCCACCCGAAATTGGTCCCGCACAGTCCTGGAATGGAATCTGTCGTCCAACCCCCAATTGACGCCCCACACCGACCGAGGGGGATGCGATGCTTGTCTTGGCGCAGTGACCATCGACGGTGACAACGTCGCCCGGAACGTGGCCTATTACATCATTGCTCACGCGTCCCGTTTCGTCAGGCCTGGCTCGGTGCGTGTCGCCTCGAACGAATTGCAAAACCTGCCCAATGTCGCGTTTCGCACGCCCACAGGGCGAATCGTGTTAATTGTTCTTAATTCAGGTCCGGCTGGGCAGAGCTTCGACGTAAGTTGGCGGGGCCAGCGCTGTCGTTGCGCCCTGAATGGAGGCGCGGTTGGAACGTTTACATGGTGAGCCCGAATCGCCGCTCGAGGTGTCGAGCCGGATTCCAACCTGTCCCGGATCAGAACGGCACTTCTTTTTTAGCCGTCCCTCTCCGCTTGCCACCCTTTTTATAGGACACCCGCTGTTCGCGTTCCTGGCTTTTGGACGGCGGTTTGCCGTCCATTGTGCGGCGTAACTCCCGTACCTGGTCGCGCAACAAGGCCGCTTTTTCGAATTCGAGGTTGTTTGCCGCCGCAAGCATTTCCTCCTCGAGTTCTTTAATCGTTTCACTGATGTCCAAATCGACGCCGGATTCCGCAAGAAAAGATTGAGCCTGTTTGTTGGTCTGGTAATGCGACGAAAGACTCTCCTCGACAGCGCGACTGACGCTGCGCGGAGTAATATTGTGCTCCCGGTTATAAGCCATTTGTTTGTTTCTGCGGTATTCAGAAACCGCCAGGAACTTTTGGATGCTCTGGGTTTTAACATCCGCGTAAAGGATGACCTCACCGTTCAAATGGCGGGCAGCCCTGCCGGCAGTCTGAATCAAGCTGGTTTCGCTTCGCAGGAATCCTTCCTTGTCCGCATCGAGGATGGCAACCAGCGATACCTCGGGCAAATCCAGTCCCTCGCGCAAAAGGTTGATTCCCACCAGCACGTCAAATTCGCCTTTTCGCAGCGCGCGCAAAACTTCCACGCGTTCGATTGCGTCAATTTCACTGTGAAGGTATTGCACTTGAATGCCAATGTCGCGGAGGTAATCCGTCAATTCCTCGGCGGTGCGCTTGGTCAGCGTGGTCACAAGGACCCGTTCCTTTAAATCTGCGCGCTTGCGGCATTCGTTGATCAAGTCATCGATTTGGCCCTGGAGCGGTTTGAGCGTGATCTTCGGATCCACGAGGCCCGTCGGCCGCACAATTTGTTCGGCGACCCGGCTCCCGGCCCATTGCAATTCGCGCGGGCTCGGGGTTGCGCTGACGTAAATGGTCTGATTTTGGTGTGCCTGGAATTCCTCAAAATTAAGCGGCCGATTGTCCAGCGCGCTCGGCAGCCGGAACCCGTGTTCGACGAGCACAGTTTTGCGGGACTTGTCGCCTTCATACATGCCGCCGATCTGAGGGACCGTCGCGTGCGACTCGTCCACGACCAGCAGGTAGTCTCTGGGAAAGAAATTAAAGAGCGTGTACGGTCGGGAGCCGGGCGCCCGGCCCGAAAGATGCCGCGAATAATTCTCGATGCCCGAACAGAACCCCATTTCCTCCATCATCTCGAGGTCGTACTCGGTGCGCATTTTGATTCGCTGCGCTTCAAGCAGCTTTCCTTGCTTCTCAAACCAGGTGATACGTTCGCCGAGCTCCTGCCGTATCGCCAGCAATGCCGGGCGCAATTTTTCCGCCGGCGTGACGAATTGCTTGGCTGGATAAATCATCACCGCTTTGAGTTCCTCGTACTTTTCCCCGGTCAACGGCTCAAACCGCGTTATGCGCTCAATCTGGTCCCCAAAGAATTCGACGCGCAAGGCATCTTCACGTCCGGCGGGACATAATTCGACGGTATCTCCCCTGACCCGGAACTGTCCTCGGGTAAATTCGATGTCGTTTCTGTTGTATTGAAGGTCGACAAGCCGCCTTAGGAAATGGTCGCGGGTCAACTCCATTCCTACGCGCACCGGGATCACCATTGCTTCGTAATCTTCCTTGCTGCCGATGCCGTAAATACACGACACGCTGGCCACCACAATCACGTCACGTCGCGAAAAGAGCGAGCTCATGGTCGACAATCTCAACCGCTCGATCTCGTCGTTCACGCTCGAATCTTTCTCAATGAACGTGTCGGTGCGGGGGATGTACGCTTCGGGCTGGTAATAATCGAAATAGCTGACGAAGTATTCGACCGCATTGTTGGGGAAAAACCCCTTGAACTCAGCGTAGAGTTGGGCGGCGAGGGTTTTGTTATGCGAAATAACCAGGGTCGGCTTGGAGACATTCTTAATCACGTTGGCGATTGTGAATGTCTTGCCCGAACCGGTGACCCCAAGCAGGACCTGGTGGGCGGCGCCGGCCTTTAGGCCTTCGGTAAGCTTCGCGATGGCTGCGGGTTGGTCGCCAGCGGGTTCATACGGAGAAACCAATTCGAACATCCTAACAACCTAGATGCGGGTGGCAGGTAGTTCAAGTTTTGCAGAGGCACCGAGGCACCGCCCCGGAGCGCCGGCTTAAAGCCGGCTTAGGTCCCAAAACAATAGCACCCCTCAAAAACGACTTGTCGCCTGTAACCCAAATAAAATTTGGCACTCGGCCGAGAAGGGACGACCGAAGGCACACGGGCCCGGCTACCGCCCGGAGCCATCAGCTTGGTTTTGACGCAGTTGCTCCCGAGCCCAGTCGCGGGCCTGCTCGGCTGTCGTCAGTTCTTCCTGCAGCTGTTTGTCACGGATTTGGTTTAGCAACTCCCCCATCGCGGGACCGGGCTTCATGCCAAGAGCCTTCAAATCATCGCCTGTAACCAACGGCGGCCGAATCTCGGGTTTTTTGTTCAATTCCTCGGCCTGGCCGACGAGATAATTGTAAATATCGAGCTTCCCATGCGAGCCGAGGCAGTCCAGCCGGTGCAACGCCAATTCCAGGGGAAAAGTGGGCCTTAACAGGAGGCGGCGAAGAGTGGCTTTTCGCATGGCTGGAACGTCTTTGAACTGCATATGGCACCGAACGGCCTGAGCAACGTCGTCGATCTGCTTCCTGGGAAACCGAAGCCGCTCCAGGATTTGGCCGGTCATATCGGCTCCGATCCGTTCATGTCCGTAGAAATGAATACTGCCGGTTCGCGGATCGGTCTCAGCCGTAACGGGCTTGGCAATATCGTGCATCAAAACCGACCAAACCAGGGACGAATCCGCATTGGCCGGCAATTGCCTCAACATGAGCAGCAGGTGGTTGAACACCGAGCCTTCCGGGTGGTAATCTGGCGATTGTTCGCATAGGACCGTCGCCGAAAGCTCAGGTAGAATAACGTCCAAAAGGCCGCTTTGCTGGAGTAACTCGAGTCCGCGAGGGGCGTGAGGCGGTTGGAACAGTTTCAACAACTCGTCCCGCACCCGCTCGACGCTGATGGCCCGGATCGCGGATGCGGATTTGGTTATGGCTGTCCAGGTTTCGGACTCGATTTGAAAGTTCAGTTGGGCGGCCAGGCGCACGGCTCTCAGAATCCTTAGATGATCCTCCGCAAAGCGCTCCGCCGGCGCGCCGATGGTTCGAATGAGGCCTGCCCGCAGGTCGGTCTCGCCGCCTACCCAATCGTGAAGCTGGCCGGCGATTGGGTCATAAAACAAGCCGTTCACCGTAAAATCCCTGCGGCGCGCGTCGGCAACCGCATCGCCGAAACTCACCTTTTCAGGATGTCGCCCGTCCCGATATTCCGATTCCGCCCGGAAAGTCGCCACTTGGTACTGGTTGTCCCCTTCGACGACGACAATCACGCCAAACTTGCGGCCAACGGCAATTGTTCTCTCGAACAACCGCTCGATCTGCTCAGGAAGCGCCGACGTGACGATGTCATAATCGCCCGGTTCACGGCCCAGCAGGAAATCACGAACGCACCCGCCGACCCAGAACGCTTTGAATCCGGCTTCCTGTAACCGCCGAACGATTTGTATGGCGTTGAATTTCATGCTGCCCGGCGTGTTACGCCGGGACCCGGATCTATTCTACGCCAGTTGAGGCGGCCGTAAATGCGTCCGGTGGCAACTAATCGTCACCCCAGATTTTCTTAATGTGCACGGCTCCAGCGGTGACTTGTTGAGCCGTTAGCGAAGGGCTGAACTCGAAGACTTTGATATGGTGGGGCCGGACCATTGGTTTTAGGGACTCGAAATCGATCATTCCCGACCCGGGCGCACAATGGTCGCGCCCCGGAAATTGCACATCATGAATGTGAAACCCGAAAAGATGATCCCGCATGGATTCCAAATGCATTTTATGCACGATGAATCCGAGATTCTCTTTGATTTGCGCGTGCCCGGTGTCGTGCCAGTACGCAAGGTTCCGGCTGGTGATTTCCCGGAACAGAAACTGGAAATCGCTTTCAAACGGGAGTTCTTCCAGGGCTTCGCGATTTTCCGCGCCCAGAGTCACTCCGCGTGTTTCAGCCTCCGGAACCAGGCGCTTGAGCAGTTCCTTGGTCCGCTCAAAGAAGGGCGCCTTCCTGCTTTCGCGTTTTTCGTCAAATTCAGAGCAGAGCTTGGCGTACTTCGGGGTGTCTTTCTGTCCGCGTTGGACCATGTCCAGCAGCTTGTCGGTGTGCTCTTTTATTTCGATACTGCCCAGGTGCAGCACCACCAGGGAGGCTTTGACGCGCACGGCGGTCTCAAGGGTTTTGACGGTGCAGCGGAACGCCAGGTCGCGTTCGCGCTCGCGCTCGGCCGAGAATTGATACAGGTTCGGCGCTGAGTTTGTGACCCCCATGGGCAGCGGGCAGAAATTGTGCAGGCTCGAAATTTTTATCTCCCCGGCGTCAACCGCTTCAAGGATCCCTGGCAATAAACTGATGCGCGTTCCGTGGCTGAGTTCGGCATATTCGAAGCCGAGGTCCCGGATTTCGCGCAACATGGCCCGGCCGTCGGTGTGACGGTGGGAATTCCAACAGGTCGACAGGCTATACATGGGCTCAACCCGCGGCGGCCTTTCAGCCGCGCGCGGGCGGGAAACAAGTTATAAATCTGCGTAGCGGGCGCTCAGCATCGCGGAGAACCGCGCTGCTTTTTCCTTGCGCCGCCGGCGTTCGCTCGGCTTTTCAAAACGGCGCAGGTTGCGGACGATTTTCAGAGTGCCTTCGCGATCAATTCTCTTTTTCAACCGCCGCAGCGCCCTGTCCACAGGCTCGCCTTTTTTTAGTCTGATCTCAGTCAAAACACATTCACTTCCTCTCCAACGACTTTGGACACCGATCCGGACGGCCGGGGTTCCTCTTTGTCGGGGCAAAAGAGTATTTTCGCCGATCCCGATGTCAATGGGAAAGCCATCAATGTGTGCTGGTGCTGGCTGACCTTTAGCCGTAAACTGGCGGTCGAACCGAAGCTCACAGGGTTGGTTCTGAATCGTTCCTGCCACGAATTTCACGGTTCGGCGGTGACCGCGATCAGGAACGGCGCGGCGGCCGCCATGGCCGAGTGGTAATCCATGGATACAATTTCCTTTTCCGGAAAGGGATTAACCCATGTGGTTTTAAACAGCCTGACGTGCAACCCGGCGTTATTGATGCCGCTCCAAACCAGGTCGCCATGGGTCACCTCAGTAGAGCGGTCGTTGGATCCGTTCCAATCCCGCACGTCCTCGCCATAGACAATTGGGATTTCCAGCTCGTGCTCATCCGCATAGTGCATGATATACGCCCCGATGCGCGTCCCATCCGGTGAGCGCCAGCCGGCCGCGTGCAGGAACTGTATCTGGCGGCACTTCAAGCCGACCGGGATTCCGTTGATTTGCTCCGGGTAACGCCCGCCGCCTTTGCGGAGGTCGGCGCCCGAAAGCTGGATAATTCCGCGCACATCGAAAATGGACCCGGCCAATTCGAGCGCCCCCGGTGGCAACATATCGAGACTGTTGTTGGGCATTCCCGGGTGCCACGTCTGCACCAGGGCGGCATTGTAGTATTCTCCCAAGTCAATGCATTCTGGCGGGGTTTGGCGGAGTCGCGGCGGTATGAATCGCGAGAAAAGACGTTTCTTTGACGACCACGAAGCAAAATTCGGCGGCGGCAACGTGAGGCGATCGACCCTGTGTTCGCCCTCCCCGGGTTGAAATTTAAAGCGCGCTTCCGAGGCGGGCACGGTGTCGGTCCGGATCACCCGGTGGGATTCGGTCAGCAACAATCCCGTGACCGGCAGGTCCGCTACCGATCCCATGATCTGGCTGGCCCAACGCGACAGGTCCAATTGGACGCGAAGGATCATGTAATTGGAGGCGTTGACCCAGGCCACGACCGGTATGAAAACGTGGTCCGAGGGATCGTTGGTCAGGCCCACCATCTTGAGGAAGGAAGCCGGGTCGTGCTCCCACGTGATGATGTTGGCCGGTTGGCCGTTAATCTGGGTCGAACCGGCGTATCGCGGGTTCCTGGCACCGGAAACCACGGAACCGTCCGGTTCCGGCCCTAAAAGCAAACGATACACTGGGAACAACCGGATCGGTCCGACTTGTTGGGCGATGTCAGCGGGCAAATCAAAAGCTGTGGCGCGAGGGGTATCCAGAACCTGGAATTCTCCCAAGGCAGGATTGGAAAGCACGGCGTGGTTCGTGCCGCCCATGAGGCGCAGTTCGACTTCCGGCCAGGTCATTGAACTTTTCAGCGAAAGGTTAACGCGGTCCGGCTTTTCGAATATAAGAGATCCGGATCCTGAGAATGGAACGGTGGTGCCGCCGAGACCCAGTTCCACGGTGGTCTCAAAAGTGTCCCGGTACGAGCGGACCTGGCGATAAGCGGATTCCACCGAGCGGGTCGTTCGCAAAGCGAGATTGGCCTGGCGGTAATGTGACAACAATGGACCCAGCACGAGATAGGCGAGTACCAAGGTGGCTGCGGCGCCAAAGCCGATGAGAACGCCGTAACGACCGGCCCGACGCTGGCGCCGCACTTCGGCAGCGGGCATGCTGGTCTGGATCCAGGCGCCGTCAAAAACCCGCCAATAAATGCGGTTCCGCACCTGAAGATACCCGTTAAGCCCGCGGGTGATCCCTGACAGCATCAGAACGCTGACCAGGGGGTTTGTCTCGTCGTCAGGCACCATTTGGCCGTTGTGAATGCGCCGGTATAAGTACAACAACCCGGCGACGTCCCCTTCGCTGCGCAAGATGCGTTCGCGCACGAAGATCAGGTTGTCGTCCCGATCGCGCGCCTGGCGAGTGAGAAAGAGTTTTTCAGCCAGCAAATCCACCGTGCGAAAGTTTGGGAGCAGGGGCGGAATGGGCGGACCGGATTCAGGTTCGGCTTGTGGCGCCACAAGCGCGTTGGCGAGCTCGCGGCAAAGTCTTTGTGTCAGATACGGATGGCCGCCGGTCCAGTAAAGGACTCTTTCGAGCAACGCCCCGGCCACCGCAGCGTTGGCGGTCAGACCCCTTGCCAGCGGCCTGGCTTCCTGAGCGGTAAAGTCATTTAATTCAATTCGCCGCCCGATGTTGAAGGGCGTCATCCGTGTATCCCGGATGAGATCGGTGGGGGTGGCCACACCGAGCAAACAGAAACCCAGGCGATTGTATGACTCTTCCCGTGATCGGCGGTTATAAAACTCCCGGATGGCCGCGAAGAACTCGTCGGTCGAAAACTGCAAACTGCGGACGATGTCGATTTCATCCACGAAAATCACGACTTTGCCTGAAAGCTTGCGCAGGACGACCTGCTCGATGGAGGTGATCCACCGCTGCAAGGCGCCCCACTCCGGGTGTTGCTCACAAAAATCCAGCAGCTCATCTTCGAGATCGAATTGCTGGCCCATCCGGGAAATCAGCCCGTCATACCATTGTTCCAGCGTGAGGTTCTGGCCAATGGCCGTCAGGTCCAAAACCGCCACTGCCACGCGTTCCTCGCGCAGGCGCTTGACGGTGCGAACCATCAGCGAAGACTTGCCCATTTGGCGCGAGGTCAGGACATAACAGAACTCCCCTTGAAGCAGTCCCTCGCAGAGGTCGCGATCCGCCCTGCGCTCGACGTAGGAAGGAGCATCGTGACGCAGTGTCCCGCCGGTGACGTAAAAGTCGCCCCGGATTTCAGGCATAACGAGAGTACCCGAGCTCATACCGCGCAAAAACCGGCTCTGCCGTTCAGGCTCATGCCTGTGCCCCGGTTCCGACTCCAAGTTGTTGGAGCGTCATGAATGCACCGTTGTTCCGTGCGCGCGACTCACAAGAGATGCCGCCGCAGGAATGCACTGTAAACCCGGCACCGAGGCCTGGCTTCTTCAGGCACGTGCCCGGTTACCAGCCCGGCGCTGCGAAGCCGATCAAAGCTTTCCGGGCTGAAGCAGGGTTGGCCATTCAACACGCCGCGCATGACGTCTGTCAGTTCGGGATCATTCACCAGCAATACCAGGATCCGTCGCAGGTGATCGCCGTAAAACGCCTCATCCCGGGCCGCCTGTTGCTCAAACGCGTCGAACCCGATTTTCTTTCTTGCCAGTTCATCCAACCCGCGCCGCACCAGGTAAGGATGGCCCCCAACTAAACGATAAAACCGGCCCAGTTCGTCCTCTGTCTTTAGCGGTTTTCCATACCTGTTGTTTAACTCGGAGACTTGCGACGGACTAAAATCCTCCAGGGTCAGGCGGGTTCCGACATTGAACGGAGACTGGTTGATGTCGCTTATAAATAGATGAGCTTCAGTGGCATAGGCGATTGCAATCGTGAGATTCGACCACGGGCCGGACGGGTCCAGGGCCCGTTCGTTGTGCCAGGAACGGATTAAGCCAAAGACTTCGCTGCCGAAAGGCGTAACGAACAGGCGGTCCACTTCGTCCAACCCCCAGAACAGCGGTTTGCCCAGCTTGGCCAGCACCTCGCGACGCAGGAATCTCTCAAGATTCGCGTTAGGGCCCCGGCGCGGATCCCAGGTCTCTGCCGGGTCGGCCAGGTCTAGTTGGTCGGCCATGGACTCGGCGATCGTATGGTACAATCGATCCACGCTCTTGAAGTTTTCAGCATTGAATTTCTGAAGATCGGTCGCGGCCGACTGATGTCCCTGTTCCCGGGCGAACTCCATTCCGCGCGCCAACAGCGAGGTTTTGCCCATTTGCCGCGCTCCTTTGATGAGCACGATGCTATCGCGCTTCGAAATTGCGGCGCGCAGGTCCGAATCCGCCTGCCGCTCCAAGTAAAATTCCGAATCCAGGGGCACGGCGCCTCCAAGGGCTTCCAGCGCTACTGGCCCGGCATTGTGCCCTCCAGCCTGGCTGGGAGCGGGGTTTTGGACGCGTGCCGGTTCCGGGCGGGCTTCGTCTTCTTCAGCAGATTGAAGCGGTTGTTTGAGCGCCTCGAGTAACTCTGTGCCCAGCCCGAGGTTATCGTGCTCACCTTCCCAGAGGAAGTATTGGACCGGGTCCAGAATGCTGGCCAACGGCTCAGGCAAAGGCCCGGTATAGTTCACCCGAACGGGGAGCAGCCTGGGTTTGCCCTGGTTCAGCTGGGAGGCTTCATGAGCGCTTTCAACTTCAAATCCGAGCATTTCGCTGTGAATCGAGTCGAAGGAGAGCAAGGGAATAACGGCGTCGGCCGATCGGACCCTTTGTTCAATTTCCCTGGCCCAATCCACGCCCATGTTCAGGTGCTTATCCAAAAAGACCTGGTGCCCTGCTTCTCGCAAATGGGATTCGATAAAACCGACCACCTCTTCATCAGGTTTGCTGCCTCGCCGATAAAGCAAGGCGACCTCCGCGGATTTGACCGTTTCCATAAGTTCCTTCCGATGCCCGGCAGTTCTCTACGCCGGCTGCGGCAGGGGCCCTGCCCGCTGAGGCGTTGGAGGGGATGATAGCGCCCCAGGCAGTCCATTCAACCAAATTGCAAGTCGAATCGCTGAAACCGCCGTCCGGAGCGCCCGGAGCAGTTTGCGGGTTATTCGTTGGCACTGCCCCGGCAATGGACGGTTAGGCAAAGCTCCGTAATTACCGACTCAAAATCAGTATTCTCCGCCATTGTGAGTTGTTGTGAATAACTGTTAACAATCTTTCCCAAGATTAGGTTGACCGGTGGTTGGGCTTATGCATGATCTCAAAGCGATACTGAATTTGGAACGAGCTGTTTTCAATCGGGCACAAATCAACAAACCTGCGACTGGCAACAACACAGTCGTGTCAATGGAAGTAGAATTGTTATTCACCAGGCGCCACTTTAATTTTGCCATGCGGCTTGCGGGGAATGCTGCATGAAGACGCTACTTGTCCTGGCTGAACACCCCGACTTTGCAGACGCGATCCGTGCCGGGATCAATTCCGAGCAGTACCGCGTAGTGCACCGTTCGAGTCTCGAGGAAGCCGAACCATTGCTCGTTCACGGCCTGGCCGAGGCGTGTATTCTCGATGTCGAACTCGCGAACGTTCAGGGCATTTGGTCCTTCGAAAAATTGCGCCGCCGGGCTCCCAGGTGTCCGATCATCGTTTACACCGGCGGGCCGTGGGAATGGGAGGAAGAAGCTTATCTGCAGGGCGCCAATCATGTGCTCCGCAAGCCCGTCCGCCCGCGAATGCTTTCCACCCTGTTAGACCGCCTTTGGCAAGCCGCCCCCGCCCCCCGCGTCACATCCCCCCTCTCTTCGCCTCCCGGTCCGGAGCCTGTTGCGGGCCAGCACGGCAGCAGTTCACTGCCCACGGGCGCCCAAACGATGGGCGTTTTGAGGGACTTCTCCGGCATTCTCACTCATTCCCTGGATGGGGAGGGCATGCTCAAGCAGTTCCTGCTCCTTTTGCGGGAGTTGCTCGGGGTCAACCGCGCGGCCGTGTTTCTGCGCCAGCCGTTCAGCTCCCCTGCCGGCCCTTCCGTTTCCTCAGACGTGCGCCGGTTGCGCGCGGCCTGCGCGATCGGGCTGTCTCCCGGGTTGCTCGAGCATTTCGAATTATCCTTTGATGCCGGTATCGCCGGGCACCTCTTCCGGTTCGGTCGCATCCTCCGCCGGCAGAATGAAGAGGTGCGGCACGACCTGGAGGCGCAAAAAGAGTTTGAACTGTTGGGGGCGCAGGTCGCCGTGCCGATCCTGGACCGGGAAACGGTCCTTGGGGTGGCGGTCTTCGATGGCAGGATTACGGGTGAGCCGCTGGTTAACGCGGAATTGGAACTGGTGTTCCATTTACTCGAGCAACTCGGGCTGGCCATCAAGAACATCTGGCTCCACGACCAGTTGGTCGCCAATCACGAGATGATGGCTGAGATCCTGAGGGAACTCAGCAGCGCCTGCGTGGTGGTCAGCCGGGATTTGCACGTCCTCCATGCAAACAAGGCGGCTCGAAAATATTTTGGACGCTCGGAGCGTCGCAGCGGCGAGATGGAGTTCAGCGATCTGCCGCAAAGCCTCGGAGCCAAAGTTTACCAGGTCCTCAAGACGGGTTCGGCCATTTCTAGCTTCAATTATCAACCGGATGACGCGCCAGGAACGATTTACCGGATTAATATTGTGCCGTTCCAGCGGCAGCAGGCGGGTTTGCCGGCTTCCGCGCTGCTGATGGCTGAGGACCTCACCCAAAGCGAGCAACTGCGCCGGCTAGAAATCGAAACGGCCAACCTCAGGCTCATCAAATCCATGGCCGACCGCCTGACCCACGAAATCGGCAATGCCATGGTCCCGCTTTCCACTCATCAGCAACTCCTGGCTGACAAGTGGAAGGATCCCGAATTCCGGGCGTCCCTGGATTTGTCCCTTGCCGAGGGCGTAAAGCGGGTTTCGCGCCTGATCAACCAGATGCGCTTCCTCGCCCGCGACAACCTCGCCTCAGCCGAGACTTTCCCCATCGCGCCGTTGATAGAAGAAGCATACCAGGAAGCCTGCAAATACCAGCCAGTCAAGTCCGCGCAATTGCGTTACGACAGCAGCAGCAAGCCCATTGTGTTCAATGGCGACCGCGCCGCCCTCAAGCATGCCCTGACGGAAATCATGCTCAACGCGCTCCAGGCCAACCCGACCGACCCCAAAGTCGGTGTCCGCCTGCATACCGATGCCAACGGGGGCGGGTTGAAAGCCCTTGAAATTGAAGTGCAGGACAACGGGGGCGGGTTCACACCCGAAGCCATCCAGCACGCGCCGTCGCCGTTTTTCACAACGCGCAATGTGGGCCTTGGGCTCGGCCTGACCGTCAGCCGAAAAATCGTCGAGACCCACCATGGCAAACTCGAGATCGTTCCCGCAAAAAGCGGCCAGTCGGGGGTCGTTCGAATTTCGCTGCCGATGGACGCTCCCGTGTCATTGCCGGCCTGACGTGCCTTGGCGCAGGGGCGCTTGGAAAGGCGCCTCCAATCTTCACCATTTAGCCACACGGTTTGCGCGCCGTGATTTTTCCTTATTCAAATCTCCAGGCCTCACGGCTTTTGACTTTCAACGACGCTTATTTTAGCTTGCCGGCCCATGAAAATCATTGGCCGCGGCGATGCCGACTTTGCGGAGCGCTTGAAGGAAGTAACCGCTCCGTCCAGTCTCTTCGATCCGGTCATCGAGGAGCGCACCGAAGCGATCCTCGCGGACGTGCGGGAGCGCGGGGATGCGGCGTTGCTGGAGCTGACCGAAAGGTTTGATGGGGCCAAGTTAACGGCAGACCAGCTCGCCGTGACACAGGCGGAAACGCTGACTGCGTCGCTCAAGGCGGACTCATCCCTTCGGAACGCCGTGAAGGAGGCCGAAGCGAACATAGCGAAGTTCGCCAAAAAATCTGTGCGCAGGGATTGGCAAACCCGCAATTCTCACGGTGCGCTTGTGGGCGAGAGGTTCGATCCATTTCAAAGGGTCGGCATTTATATCCCGGGCGGCACAGCGCCGCTGGTTTCGACGGCTCTGATGACGGTTGTGCTCGCGCGCGTGGCCGGATGCCCCGAGATCGTTGTGTGCACACCCGGCGGGCGGGACCACAGCGTCAATCCGGCACTGCTGTACGCCGCGCGCGCGGCGGGCGCGACGGAAATCTATCGACTTGGCGGAGCGCAGGCCATCGGCGCCATGGCGTACGGGACGGCAACCATTCGGAAGGTGCAGAAGATTTTTGGGCCGGGAAACGCGTATGTCGTCACGGCCAAACGACTCGTGGTGGGGCATGTCGCCATTGATCTGCTCCCCGGCCCCAGCGAGCTGTTGGTCATTGCGGACGATACCGCAAACCCAAAATTCATCGCCTCCGACCTTTTGGCCCAATCCGAGCACGGCTCAGGGCATGAACGGGTCTGGCTCCTGACACCCTCGGCCAAACTCCTTCGGGCCGTCGAAAAGGAACTCGGGCGGCAATTGGTCGACCTGCCGCGCCGCCAATTCATTCAACGCTCGCTTGAAAACGCATGGCTCATCCGCGTTAAAAACACAGAACAAGCCGTCGAGTTGGCAAATGCCCTCGCGCCCGAGCACTGTCAGATCATCATGCGCAATGCCCGCAGGATTTCCTCCGGCATTTTGACCGCAGGCGCCATTTTCCTTGGCCCATGGTCGCCGACCGTCCTGGGTGATTACGTCGCCGGCCCGAGTCACACCCTGCCCACGGGCGGAGCAGGCAAATCTTTTGCCGGGCTCACCGTGGACCAATTTCAGCGCCGAACCAGCATCGTCGAGTACAGCCGGCCGGGTTTGAAGCGAGCCTTGGCCGCCGTCGAAAAGTTCGCCGCGCTTGAGGGGCTCGAAGCTCATGGCCGCAGCGCCCGGATCCGTTTTCAATAATCGGACATGAGACGATCCAGTTTTGTGCGGCCGCTGGTTGAAAAACTTGCCGCCTATGTGCCCGGCGAACAGCCGAAAATTCCGGGGCTGATCAAGCTCAATACCAACGAAAACCCATACCCGCCCTCGCCCAAGGTTCTGGCGTCGGTCCAAGGGGCTGTCGACGGGCGGTTGCGGCTATATCCCAATGCCACAGCGCAGGAACTGAGGGAAAAACTGGCCCGGTTTCACGGGTGCAAACCAGACAACATCATCGTTGGCAACGGCTCGGATGAGATTCTCGCGTTGGCTGTGAGGTGCTTCGTGGAACCCGCCTCGCGGGAGATTTCCGCTTCACGAGCCCAGGTTCAATTCCTGGTGCCCAGCTACTCGCTTTACCCGGTTCTGGTCAAAATCCATGGGGCATTCGAAAACCGCGTTCCGTTGCTTGCAGATTTCAGCCTGCCATCGGTGGCGCAACTGAAGCACGGCCGGCGGTGGGACTGGAAGGCAGCGCTGAGCCTGATTACAACACCCAACGCGCCGAGCGGACGGGGGTACCGCACGGAGCATCTTGAGGCGATCTGCCGGGAACAAAAAGGGGTCGTCGTGCTCGACGAGGCATACGTGGATTTTGCGCAGGAAAACGCCCTTGCGCTGGCTCTCGGTTACCCGAATGTCCTGGTGGCGCGCACGTTTTCAAAAGCTTATTCGCTTTGTTTCCAGCGGATTGGTTACGGCGTTGCTCACCCGAGCCTCATCGCGGCGCTGCAGAAAATCCGCGACAGCTATAATGTGAACGGCCTTGGACAAGTCGCCGCCGTAGCCACATTGGATGATCTTGCGTATTATCGGGCCAATTTCCGCAAGATAATTGCTTCCCGCCACAACCTATCGACTGAGCTCGCTTCTCTCGATTTCGAGGTCTTGCCCTCTCAAACCAACTTTATCCTGGTAAAGCCGCCGAAAGGTTCCGCGCGGCAATGGCTCGAGCGGTTGCGCAAGCGAAAGATACTTGTCCGGTGGTTTGATCAACCAGCGGTCCGGCAATATTTGCGAATCACAATTGGGACTGAGCAGGAGATGGAGGCGCTTGTGAAAGCAGTTCGCGCGGAACTGCATCGCAAGTAGTCGCCCGCAACCGAAGCAGCCACAGCCTCGCACACGAGCCCAAATGTCTTTTCGCTCCCCTCCCTGCAGGACGGGTTGGCGGAAAGGCTCGGGTGGAAAACCCTATTGGTCGCGTCAACCTGCGGGCCTAGGATTGTTAAGGAGAACTGAAATCACCGTGTCTTCTGAACGCAGCCGCAGCCCGCACCGTCATTCCGCGCAAAGGCATACGGGAGGGCTGAACCCGCAGCAGGATCCCATCGCTTCGGCTCATACCGTGGGTCTGAGGTACGTCACCGACCGAATGCCCGGCATTCGGCGTGAACAGGCCGGGAAAGGTTTTCGGTACCGTTACGCAACTGGCGAGACGGTTAAGGATGAAGAGGTGCTCGGGCGCATTCGCTCATTGGCCATTCCCCCGGCGTGGACAGACGTCTGGATTTGCCCGGATCCCGCGGGGCACTTGCAGGCCACCGGCCTGGACGATCGCCATCGCAAACAGTACCGGTACCACAAGCTGTGGCGCGAGATTCGAGAGGAAACCAAGTACAGCCGAATGATCGCTTTCGGCAAAGCATTGCCCGGCATACGCGCCCGGGTCGCCCGCGATCTCGGGTTAAAGGGCCTCAGCCGAGATAAAGTGCTTGCGACGGTGGTTCGTCTTTTGGAGTTGAGCCTGATCCGTGTGGGCAACGACGAGTACGAAAAGGAAAATGAGTCGTTCGGTTTAACTACGATGAAAAACCGGCATGTGGAAGTGAAGGGGGCGGAGATTCACTTTCATTTCAAGGGCAAGGCCGGAAAAAGTCATCGCATCGATGTCAAAGACCCTGACCTGGCGCGAATCGTTCGCCGATGCCAGGATTTGCCAGGCCAGGAATTGTTCGAGTACGTCGACGAAAACGGCAAAGTTCAGGATGTAAAATCGACAGACGTCAACGAATACCTGCACACGATCACGCAAGCTGACTTCACCGCCAAGGACTTCCGGACCTGGGCAGGCACCATGCTCGCCGCAGCCGCACTTCAGGAGGAGTCCGCGCGTTTCGAGACCAAAGTTCAGGCCAAACGCAATCTTGTGCACGCGATTGAATCCGTCGCCGCGAAGTTGGGAAACACGCCTTCCATTTGCAAGAAGTGCTACGTCCACCCGCACGTTATCGACGCTTACCTGGACGGGAGCCTCGGCGCCGTGTTCGCGCTCGGCAAGCGCGGTTCCGGGCGTTCGGTCACACGTTTGACGCCGCACGAAGCGGCGGTCATTTCCCTGTTGCGTCGGCGGTTGCGGGGCCAGGACGTCGGGACGGCGCTCAAGTTGTCTCTGCGACGCTTGCAACGTAAAGGGCCTCGCGCGCCGCGATCGATGCGCCTTTACAGCAAGCCGTCTCGCCCACAGACAAGCAGTTCGAGACCATGAGCGGCCCTGCTCGACAAGAGCGAAGCCGCTCCGTGGCCCTTTCTACGATTTCTTTTTGCGCTTGCGCTGTTTCATTACCGTCCGGGCGGCTACTTCTTTGGCGCGTTTGCCGTAGCGACCCGAACGCTGGGCCGACTTTTTGATGTGCTCGTATTGGCGTTGTTGTTTGGATGATGCTCCACGCAGATGTCGTTTAACTGCCATAACGTTGATCTTTGATGCGGCGCTGGGTTTTGGGTGCGCCAGGTCGGAGCCTAAAACGAGTGGCGTCACATAAAAATAGGGTGTTTTGCTTAACATCCCGGTTTGAAATTGCCGGTGAATCGCGAACGAGACTCGCGTGAGTCGCGACTTGTGATTTTGCGGCGATCCAGTTCAATCCTCTCATGCGCAATCCAATTTTTGTGGCGTTGGATGTTCCCGATCGCGCCCGGGCGTTGCAGTTGGTTGAGGACTTGGCCCCCGTGGTCGGCGGGTTCAAAGTCGGCAGTGAATTATTTACCAGCTCCGGTCCGGAAATCATCAAAGCGATTCGCGCGACTCAAGCTGCTGTTTTCCTGGACTTAAAATTCCACGACATACCGAATACGGTTGCCAAAGCTGTCGGCGCGGCGTGCCGGATGGATGTGCAAATGCTGACGATTCATACCAGCGGCGGCCTCGAAATGATGCGGGCGGCGGAGCAGGCAGCGCAGGAAAGCTCGAAGAACACGGGAGGGTCGCCACCGCTGGTCCTGGGGGTGACCGTGCTCACCAGCATGGACGGCGGCACCTTGAGCGAGCTCGGTTGGAAGCCAGACGTCGGCAAACAAGTCGAAAGGCTGGCCGAACTAGCCGTTCGGGCCGGTTTGCGCGGGCTCGTTTGTTCCCCCCTGGAGATCGCCCGCTTGCGCCAAATCTTGCCGGAGTCGATTGAGTTGGTGACGCCGGGTATTCGGACCGGCTCCGAACAACCCGACGACCAAAAGCGAACACTGACTCCTCGGGAGGCGATAGAAGCCGGAGCGAGTTGGCTGGTCATTGGGCGGCCGATTTATGCCGCAACCAATCCTCGTTTGGCAGCCGAGGCTATCGTCAAGACTCTGGGCTGAATCGAACGATCCAGAACAAAACGCTTTGCTGGCTACGGGGGCCCGAACTGGAAGACCCTGTAGAATCGATTATTCACGCTGGCGGGACTCGAAATCGTCCCGGGTGGCCCGTTGTCGATCCATGTCCCGGACGGCCCCAACGAATTCACTTCACCTGTCGGAGATTCGAACCACGTGCTCAGATCAGGTGAATACTCGACCTGAAATGTGCCGCCGGCCGGCGCGCCCCAGTTCAATGTGACAGAATTCAGCGAGGGTTCGAGTTGGAGCCGGGTCGCGACAAAGTCCAGGGGCACAAACCCGGCGCTTCGGAGGCCGCGTTGCACAACGTCGTTCTCCATGAATCTTTGCCAGACGCGTTGGGTGCGATAATTCTCAATCATAATTACGATTGGCCCCTGATCGATTCCCAGCTCATCCGAAGCCACCCAGGAAGCGCCAAGGTTAAACGCGTCGCGAAACCCGAACGCGGTCCACATCCGGGTCCTGAAATTTGAATAAAAGTACCGGAGCGTTGGGACAGAATATTCAGGGGTGAAGGCAATGGATCCGCCGGCGGCCGTGGGCGCAATGGTTCCATCATCGCCCTCGGCGGGAGGCGCGCCATGAGCGGAATATCCCGGAGGTCCGTCGCACGCAGTCAATCCCCAGACCGTGCCGTTGTAGCCGACGCGCTTGTTGGGGTTTGCGATGCAATAGGCGCGCTGGGAGAGGGATGCGCGGCGGGAATTCTCGAAGTAAGTGCTGTTGTGGCTGTTCATGTAGGCATCGCCAATGTGCCGAAAATCGATCCAGCAATGTGAATACTGGTGCGCGAATAGCGGGGGAAAGGGAACGTAAGAATAGCCGTAATACGTCGCCCAGGTGTAGCCACTGGTCCAGGCAGTCCACGCCGATGAGGGCAACGGGTTGGTCGGCGCGCCCAGGGCGAAACAGTACAGGATCATCGCCTCGTTATACCCAATCCAATCGCTGGGAATAAAGCCCGCCCCGGGATTCCAGCCCATGGCCAGCACATTGGTCCCGTTCGCCATCCAGTTCCAGTCGATGCGGTTGAAGATGGCATCGGCGGTCGAACGGATCGAACTTTCATCTGCGTTGGTGCCGTTGAAATATTGCTTCGCGTCCACGATTCCAGCCAGCAACAGCGCCGTATCGATCGAAGATAACTCCGCGCTGAAACGCGTGGCGCTGGTCATATCGAGGAAATGGTAAAACCATCCTCGGTACCCAATCATGCCGAACGTGTTGGTTCCCTGGGGGCCATTGAGGAACGTATTCAAAGTCGTCAATACCCTTGCAGCCGCCTGTGTTCGAGTGATCCAACCGTGATCGGCTGCGATCGCGATCGAGGTGAGCCCGAAACCCACCGCCGCAATGCTGCACGCCGAGCCCGTGGCGCTGCGATCCGGCACCAGCCCATTGGTCGGATTGGCGAGATACCAGAAATAATCGAAACTGACCTGCTGCACGTAATCCAGAAAATCATCGTCATCAATGAACAGGTGCGGCGTGACCGGTATGGATACGGACGGCGCGCTTTCCTGAGAGGTTCCGTTCACGGCGGTCAGACGGTAATAGTTGGTTCGGCCATTGGCCACGCTGGGGCTCAAATCGCAATAGCCTAGCGTGGTAACCAGGCCGGTCGTGTTTAATAACGTGAATGGGCCGCCGTTGGTCAGCGCGCGGTAGATATTATAACCGGCAATCCCAGGCTCCTGGTTTGGATCCCAATGCAGAACAATGCTCTGGTCACCGGCGCGACTGACCAGGCCCGCCGGGGGCAACACACCATAGGAGTTCCGGGCGAGCGTCCCTGCCAGAAAAAGCACGTACAGAATCAGATGTCGTCTCATTTCGGTCGAGCTGCAACGTCCATCCTATCAGGGTTCGCACTCACTTCAATTTGAAAAAGCTGTGCTTCTGAATGAAAGCGGAACGAAAACTGGAGCGGACACTGCGGTTAGTTGGATTGCCGTTGACAACGTTTGCCGAAGGGCCAAACTACAATAGACCCATTCCGGATTCAGCATGTGGTGTCCGGGATCTGGTACCCTGTTATGAAACCAAAACATCCCCGAACGCTTTCTTCCGCTAAACGGGCCTGCGGGCTCCTCGTTGCGCTATTATCCACAGCGCTGTGCATGCAATGTTTTGCCGCCAACCTCCTGGTCAACCCCGGCTTTGAAGCCAGCAGCGGCCACGTCACGTACAAACAAGGCGTGCAACCGGCACAGGGGTGGACTTATTTCTCGCCGCCGCCGCCCAATAATTATTTTGGCGATTACTGGGTTGAGAGCGCCAAGCCGGCGCATTCAGGCACTCTTTACTATAAAGAATGGGGCGCTCTTTATAACCCTGCCGTGAGCAATGTTGCCGGGATTTACCAGCAGTTCGGGGCAGCCCCCGGTTCGGTGTTCACGGCCGACGGCTGGTTTTATACCTCGGGCAGTGACGTGTTAGGATCAGACTGTGTCACCTGGATTCAGGTTGAGTTCCTCGGTGCTGCAACGAACCTGATTGCTTTGTACAAAAGCTCGGATTTCAGTTCATCGCTCGGCACCGACACCTGGTTTGAGTTTCCTGTTACCAACGCTTGCGACCTGTCTTCGCCCGTGTCGGTTGGAGATCCTTATTTTACAACCTACGCGATCACTGGAAGTGTCAGCCAAATCGTTGCTCCGCCAGGGACGACGACGGTGGTTTACCGCTACTGCTACCTGCAGTCTGGAAACGAAGGCGGCTCCGCGTACTTGGATGATGCCGTGCTGAACCAGGTTAGCGGACCGGTACCACCCGTAATCAGCGCCCTGTATCCTCTGAACATGATTTTCGTCAATCCCAATGACGGGCTCACGTTCACGGCCAGTTCGCCGGCCGGGTTTGCGATCAATAACAACAACATCGGTCTCATTTTGAACGGGATCAATGTGTCCTCCAACCTCGTCATTAGCGGGTCTTCCTCTAACAAAACCGTGGCGTACCACGGACTTCAGTCCAACCTGATCTACACCGCTTCGATTACCGTGACTGACAGCTTCGGCTTTACCGCCAGCCAAAATACGTATTTCGAAACGACATGGGTCGGCATCCCGCCCATTGTCTACCTTTGGGAAGCCGAGGATTTCGATTTCACAAATGGCATGTACATCGATCACCCGATTTTATGTTCCACCGCCGGCAGCCCCAACTGTTATTACGGCAAAGTCGGAATCGAAGGGTTTGACGAACACGCTGTCGGCTCGGCTGCAAGCCATCTGTACAGGCCTGATGACACGATGGGCTTCACCGTCTCAGGCGACTACCTGCGCAAGGACCACACCGATGCAGGGGTCCTCGATTACCGAATTGACCCATTCGTCAGCGGTTCCTGGGTGGATTACACGCGGGATTGGTCCAACGGCACGTATTGGGTGATCGCGCGCCTGGCTACGGACGTCGGGCTCTCGGGTACTTTGACGTTGAGCACGGTCAATGCCGACCAAACTACAACCGACCTCGGCACATTCACCATCGCCAACGGCCGCGGCTGGACCGCCTACGACAACATTTACCTCCGAGACACCAACGGCAACATCGCCGCGGTGAGTTTGACCAACAAGTCCACTCTACGCCTGACCAGCGGTGGCAATCTTCTCCCGAACTTCCTCGCCCTCGTCGCGGGCCAAATCGATTTGCCGCAGGTCACCGGGCTGTTTCCCGACGGGACCCAGCCGTTTCAAATCACGAACACGCTGAGTTTCACGGTGACCTCCTCAGGAGCGACCATCGCCCCCAGCGGCATCTCCATTATCCTCGATGGGCAGGACATCTCCTCCAATTTGGTGGTGACGGGTTCCGCATCGACCAAATCAGTCGTTTACCCATCGCTTCAAACGAACGCCATGCACGTGGCTGTCATTGCCATTACCAATTCCCTCGGTCATGGCATTCTCCTGACGAATTCGTTCGACACGTTCAGCCAGGACAATTTCATGGTGGAGGCCGAGGACTTCGACTACAACGGCGGCCAGTTCATCAACCCGTGGACTCCGGACGCCTATGCCGGGGCCGGGGCCGTAACCAATATTGATTTCCAGCACACCCCTTTTGCCGGACAGAGCTTCAATTACCGCGTCGACGGCATACCCGAGGGCAAAACAGCCGACTACCTGCGCCAGGTCTTCGTCAATTCACTCCAACCGGATTATGACCTGACCTGGTTTGGAAATGGCGACTGGGCGAATTATACCCGGGTTTATCCCGCCGGCAGTTACTATGTCTACGCCCGGCTTTCGGGCCTTGGCAACTTTACGATGGAACTGGATCAGGTCACTTCAGGCGCCGGGACGATCAACCAGACGACCAAGAGGCTCGGGTTGTGGACGGGGCGCGGCCTTGGTTACACAGTTTACAACTGGGTTCCCTTGACTGACGCCAGTCAAACCGTGCCCGCCGTCGTGAAGCTGAGCGGCCAATCCACGCTCAGAATTGCAACGGGTGGAAACACGAATCCCAACTTTTTCATGCTGGTGCCGGTTGCAGGAATCAAGCTGATGGCCACCCATTCGGCCGGCCACAACGTGCTCTCCCTGCCGACACAACCCGGCGTGATCTACCGCGTGTTCTACCGCAACGATCTGGGCTCCGGCAATTGGGCCTTGCTAACAACCGTGTTGGGGGATGGCACCGTTAAAACCGTCACCGACCCGGCCACCGCAACCGCGCGATTCTATAAAGTCGTCGCGCCGTAACGCGGTCGTGCGGGCGCGCAAGATCTATTGCATTTGCCTTTTTTTGGCACGCTTAGCAATCTGGCCGCGATGTTGAATCGAATCATCGTGCTGGCGATTGTCATAGCCGGCGTTTTATCTGCCAGGTTGAATGCCGCGGAGGCGCCGACCAACTCCGCGCCTGATTCCGTCACCGCCGACAAAGACTCGAAGGAAACCGGCAAGAAAACGGATTCCTCAACCAAGGAAAAGTCGAAGGAGCCGGAGGAAAAGCTCGTTGAGTCGGATCACTCGATCAAAATCGGCGGCCAGGACATAAAGTACAAGGCGAGCGCGGGCACGATTCTGCTTAAGAATGACGAAGACAAGCCGACCGCGTCCATTTTTTACATCGCCTACACGCGGCAGGATGTTTCCGCGTCAGACCGGCCAGTCACTTTTTCCTTCAACGGCGGCCCAGGTTCTTCTTCCGTTTGGATGCACCTCGGGCTGCTTGGGCCGCGGCGGGTGCGCCTCGCCGAGGACGGCTCAGCGCTGCCGCCGCCGTACCGGTTGGTAGACAATGAATGGTCGCTGTTGGATGAAACGGACCTGGTTTTTATCGACCCGGTCAGCACAGGATACAGCCGCGCTATTCCTCCCAAGGACGCGTCGAAATTCCACGGCCTGCACGAGGACGCCGCTTCGGTGGCCGAGTTCATCCGCCTGTATGTGACGCGCAACAAGCGATGGAGCTCTCCCAAGTTCATCATCGGCGAGAGCTACGGAACCACTCGCGCTGCCGCCCTTTCCGGCGAATTAGCCCAACGTTTGCACATGAACGTCAACGGCATCATGCTGGTCTCCACCGTCCTGAACTTCGAGACGCTGGACTTCAACCCCGGCAACGATTTGCCGTACGTCCTTTATCTTCCCAGCTACAGCGCGACGGCCTGGTTTCACAAAAAACTGTCGCCGGAGTTGCAAAGCCGATCTTTGCCGGAAGTTTATTCCATGGCTGAGTCCTTCGCCTCGGGCGAATACAGCTCGGCGCTTTTTGGCGGCAATTCGCTCGCGGCGGATGCCCGCCGAAAGGTGGTCGAGCAATACGCCAGGCTAACCGGCCTTCCCACCAACTACGTGGAACGCGCCAACTTGCGCGTCCCGCTGGGCCGCTTTGCCGCCGAGCTTCTTGCCGAACAAAACAAAGTCATCGGCCGCTATGACAGCCGCTACACCGGTTACGTTCGCGACCGCCTGGCAAACCACATGGAACAAGACCCCAGCTACGAAGCCGTCGCCAGCGCCTTTGCCTCCACTTTCAACAACTATATCCGCACCGAGTTGAAGTATGAAACCGACATGACATACGAGGTCCTTACCTCGGTCGGCCCCTGGAATTGGGACTCCAGCAACGGTTATGTGGACGTGGGCGAAACGCTGGCCAATGCGCTTACGTTCAACCCATTTTTGCACATCCACGTCTCGAGCGGCTATTATGACCTGGCCACCCCGCTCTTTGCGACTCGATACACCTTTGATCACCTTCACGTCGACCCCGCTCTGCTGGGGAACCTTACCCTGGACACCTACACCGCCGGCCACATGATGTACCTCAACCTGCCGGACCTGAGGAAATCGAAAGCCGACCTTGCGAAATTCATCCGCACTTCGGTTGAAGCCAGGTAGATCGTCCAGATCCAGGGTTGCGTTTTTGGTATTGATGTGCGATGGGACTGCAGGCGCCGGCCTACCCCGACTGGCGTTTGGTGTTCTTTTTTGCCTTTGGCTCCGCTGCCCCCCGAAAATTTCGCTATGAGATTGGGCGTGTTTTACTATCTTAAGAGTTTAACGTGGATAGGGCTGAATGAATAAATTGTTGTTAATTGATGACGAGGCGGATGTGCAGTATTCGTTCCAGCGGATCTTCGATTCGCCGGAAATCGAGTTGACCACCGCCTCCAGCGGGGAGGAGGCCTTGCGCTTGCTGCCAAAGGTCAAACCCGACCTGGTGATGATGGACGTCCGGATGGGTGGGTTGAGCGGCTTGGAAACGTTGCGGCGTATTCGCCAGATTGATTCGAAGTTGCTCGTGATTTTGATGACCGCTTATGGCACGACGCAAACGGCGATCGAAGCCATGAAACTGGGCGCGTACGACTACCTGCTCAAACCGTTTGATGTTCCCAAGCTCAAAGAATTGGTCTCGAACGCGCTGAAAGCCGCGCGAGACATGAAACAGGTGGTTTCGTACCAACCCCTGCTCGAGACCGAGGATTATGAATCGGGCATTGTCGGCCGGAGCGAGCCGATGCAGCAGGTCTTCAAATTGATCGGCCAGTTGGCGGCCTCGGACGCCACCGCCCTCATCACTGGCGAGAGCGGGACAGGCAAGGAATTGGTGGCCCGCGCGATTTACCATCACAGCAACCGCAGCCAGCAGCCTTTTCTCGCGGTGAACTGCGCAGCCATCCCGGAGCAACTGCTCGAGAGTGAGTTGTTCGGCCATGAACGCGGTGCTTTCACCGGTGCGACGATGCAGCGCATCGGCAAATTCGAGCAGTGCAATCACGGGACACTTTTCCTGGATGAAATCGGGGACATGACCCCCGCCACACAGACCAAGATCCTGCGCGTGCTTCAGTCCGGCACTTTTGAACATGTAGGCGGCAACCAGCCGATCAAAGTGGACGTGCGAATTATTGCAGCCACCAATAAGCCCCTGGAACAAGCCGTTGCGGCGCGCCAGTTCCGCGAGGACCTTTTCTACCGGCTCAATGTCGTGCGCATCCACATCCCGCCTCTGCGCGAGAGGCGTGAAGACATCCGGTTGCTCGTGAACTATTTTTTGAACAAGTTCGCGAAGGATCAGCCGGGTTCGCCCCGTTCCATTGCGCCGGTGGTGCTCAAAGCGCTCGAGAAATATCACTGGCCGGGCAACGTTCGGGAACTGGAGAATGTTGTCCGCCGCGCGATTGTCATGGCCAAAGGCGAGGCTATTCTCCTGACGGATTTGCCGACCGAAGTCAACGGGCAGATTCAGTCCGTTGCCGGGGCGCCGATGTCGGTGCCGATCGGCGAGTCAAGCGCCTCCGATGTGACCAACCTGGCCCGGCAGCTGTTCCAATGGGCGCGCCGGGAGCCCAAAATGCGCATCATCCCCGCGGTCGAGCGTGAACTGGTCATTCAAGCCCTCAAAGAAACCGAAGGCAACCAGGTCCATGCCGCAAAGCTTCTGGGAATCACCCGCGCGACATTGCGCAAACGTGTCGAAAAATTTGGGATTCAGCGCGAGTTGAATATCAAGTGACTGAGCCAAGCCTGTTGCTGCTTATCCCGGCTTACAATGAAGAGGCCCGGATCGAACCGGTGTTGCGCGAGTTCGCGCAATATTTCCAGGAGCAGTACCGGGGCAAATTTTCCCTCGTCGTCGTTCTCAACGGGTGCCGCGACAACACCTTGGGCGTTGTCCAGCGCGTTGCCCGTGATTATCCCGCCGTCCGCGCCGAAAACTTTCCCGATCCAATCGGCAAAGGCGGCGCGCTGATCGAAGGCCTGAAATTCGCTCCGGCCGCCGACGTCGTCGGGTACGTCGATGCTGATGGCGCTTCGCCGCCGCGTGCGCTGCATGCTCTCGTCAAAGAGATTGGGCGCGCCGACTGCGTCATCGGTTCACGCTGGCTCCCCGGGGCCGTCCTGCACCAGGCCCAAACCCGGCTTCGCCGTTTCACCAGCCGGTGTTTTCATCTCATTGTCGAATTCTTTTTCTGGATGCACATCAAGGACACGCAATGTCCCTGCAAAGTCATTCGCCGCACCGCGGTTGAAAGAATTTATTCTTCGCTGCGGATTGCCGATCTCGCGTTCGACGTGAACCTGCTTTACTCCCTCAAGCACGCCGGCTTCTCCATCCTCGAAGTCCCCACGGAATGGACCGACAAAATCGGATCCAAGGTTACCGCTTCCCTGTTCCGATCTTCGTTCACGATGTTCCTCTCCGTCCTCCGAATCCGGCTGATCTATTCCCCATTCTATGAATGGCTCCGGCCTTTGCGCCCGCTCGAAGCCTGGATTTACAAGAAACTTCGCCAGCCGCCCCCGCGCCCCCCACCGGATAAGGAATAACACCCGCGCCCGGTAGTTGACGTCACGCAGCCATAAGGCTCTTCACAAGACGTTAGCCATAGTCACCTCCGTACGGGTCTTCCCAGTACTACAGTATGCGTTTTCCGCCAGAGACGATATGGGGTGTCTGCACCTCGTTCCGAGACGCTTGTCTCACGACACAAAGATGGTCTCACGCCAAGACGACAAGCCGCAAAGATTTTGCTCCGAAAAGACCGGCCAAGCTCCTGAGGCACCTCCACCACCGCATCCACTACCCTGCTAATTCTTTCTCCGTCATCTTTGCGTCTTGGCGTGACCTTTGCCCGTCCCCTACACCGCTACGGGGTACTTGATAGGGGGATGCGGATCGTAATCGAGAATTTCGAAATCCTCGAACTTGTAATCGAGAATCGAGGGTGGCTTGCGCTTGATGTTCAGCTTTGGAAGCGGCCTTGGTTCGCGCGTTAATTGCTCCTTCACCCCATCGATTTGGTTCGAATAGATGTGGCAATCGCCTCCAGTCCAAACGAAGTCGCCAGGTTGCAGGTCACATTGGTGCGCCACCAGGTGTGTTAAGAGAGCGTATTGCGAAACATTGAACACCAAACCGACTGGTGAGTCGCAGGACCTTTGAAAAAGCAGGCAGGACAAGCGTCCTTCCGCCACGTAGAATTGAAACAACGCATGACACGAAGCCAGGGCGGCTCTGCCTGCGCGGACGTTTTCCTGTGGACTCATACTTTCATCGGGCAGCACTGCCGGGTTCCATGCGCTGACAATGTGGCGCCGGGAATCCGGACGAACTCGGATTTGCTGAATCACCTGGCTTATCTGGTCTATTGTTCGTCCGTCCGGACATTTCCAAGCTCGCCATTGAGCGCCATAAACAGGTCCCAGATCTCCCTTCTCGTCCGCCCACGCATCCCAAATATGCACGTTGTGATCGGTCAGGTAATTTATGTTG
>DATGLT010000059.1:0-12064 GCA_035294005.1 Verrucomicrobiia bacterium | reverse complement strand
TTAAGGCGATTTAACAAGGAAAATTTGTTGACTTTATGTCACATTAAAATATACTCTTCCCTGTTTCCTGCGAAAGCCGCTATCCACGCGCCTGAACTGTGCCGGGGGTTGGTTAGGGTAATTTTGTTTCGCGCGCAGTTATTGGCAATGCCGATGTTCATGAACATGAAAAAGTCTGCTCGTATTCTTCTTTGCATTTTTCTCTCGTTACCTGCCTGCATTTCACTGGGAGCCACGCTCACGGTGAACACAAACCTGGACGCCGGACCTGGCTCATTGCGATCTACGATCGCTCAGACCCAGCCTGGTGACACCGTTGTCTTCGGGTTGCCGCTCGGATCAACGATTGTTCTGACCAATGGGGAGCTGGGGATCACAAATCCCATTTCGATCGTCGGGCCGGGGGCCGCTTACCTTGCGATTGATGGAAATGCATCGAGCCGCATTTTCAACATCGCGCCGGGAGTGCAAGTCAGCATCTCCGGGGTGACCCTGCAACACGGAGCCGCAATGTCGGGAGGGGCGATCTTCAACGCAGGCAACCTCGCGCTCACGGATAGTGAACTCACCGGGAACACCGCTTACAGCCACGGCGGCGCTCTGGCGGCCGCTCCTGGATCCACCTGGTCGATTTCAGGTTGCACATTCGATCACAACACGGCCGCAATAGGCGGAGGCGCTTTCTCAGCGGGCGTGTTTGTGCCTTCTTCGCCAGCATTAATCAACATGCTGGCGAGGACGACAACGTACCGTTCTGTCAGCCTGAACAATTCGGGAAACAACTTCATCGTCGTCCCCGCCGGCGCCCGAATGACGCTGACGGCCGACTATTCGACCTCTTACAACGATTGTCCGACCTGTTGCCCCGGCTGCATAACGCAAGACTACCTGAATATCAACGGGACCCAGTTGAACTGCGTCTCGTTTGTCCAAACTTCGAGTGGAGACATCAATCTCTGTTTCAATGCTCCAGGAACGCCAGGCGTTTATTATATTACTCAGACGGGCAGTTGGGATTATTATTGCAATCAACCGGGCTTCCCCCCCTCCCCTTTTTACAATGATCCCGCCGCTGCGATTGCGGTCGTGGTTGTCGGCGACCCGGCTGCTGCCATTTCAACGGGAACCGTTTTCGATAGCACCATCAGCGGGAACCAGGCCTCCCAGCAGGGCGGCGGCATCGAACTGGGTCTGCTGGCAAACCTGAGTGTGCAGAGCACCACGGTAGCGTCGAACAACGCAACCACTGGAAGCGGCGCTTTTGTGACCACGCAAGCGCCTGCCACAGGCCTGAGCATTGGAGACACAATCGTCGTTGGAAACACGCCTCAGCAGGGTCCGGACATCGTCGGCAGTTTTACCTCGCTGGGTTACAACCTTGTGGGGAACGCCAACGGTACGGCGGGCTTCGCATCCACAGATCTCCTCAATGTCGACCCGCTCCTGGGTCCGCTCACCAATAACGGTGGCGAAACGCCGACGCACGCGTTGGGACAAAGCAGTCCGGCCATTGACGCGGGCAATCCGTCATTTGTGCCACCGCCAATGCTGGACCAGCGCGGGCCGGGGTTCTTGCGCGTCGTCGGTGGGCGCGTGGATATCGGCGCGTTCGAACTGGGTTGCCTTCTACCAATCATCAACTGTCCGCCAAACATCGTCGCCAACACTGCCCCCGGCCAGTGCACCGCGACGGTGAACTTTTCGGTGACTGCCTCCGACCGGTGCGGTAACGCCACCGTCATTAGCATTCCCCCGTCGGGCTCTCAGTTCAGTCTTGGCCATACAACCGTCAATTCGGCTGCGCTGGGCGACTGGCTGCCTGGGCTGGCGCATTATTTCGACGCAGACAATAACGCGGTCGATCGCGTCACCGGCCAGACGGCTCAATTGGGAGCGGGCGTGACGTTCGCCCCCGGCGTGACCGGCTCCGCATTCAACTTCGCCGGAAGCGCTGATGGCTTTATCACGACAGGTCTGCCGACTCTTTATGGCCCGTGGTCGGCTTCATTTTGGGTGAACAGGCAAGACACTCCAACCGTAAGCGCCGTGCTTACGGCCGACGATAATTATGCCCTTAAGCTGGAACAATACCTTACGCCCCGCTTCGTCGGAATAACCCACTTCGGGTATGTGGATTGGAGCTTTTCTCCCAGTTACATCGCACCGGTTGGCACATGGGTGCACCTTGTGTTCGTTGCGACCGGCAGCGACACAAAGCTCTATGTGAATGGGCAGTATGCTGCGACGATAACGGGCGTAAGCCTGCCGCTACCGCTGAAGTATTTAAGTCGCCCGGGTCTCAACGACTGGCTCAAAGGGCTCGTCGACGATGTCGCGGTCTTTGATCGTGTTCTCACAGACCAGGAAATCAACGACATCTTCACGTACAAAACCGTTAACACGCTGGCCAAATGCTCATTTGACGTTTTGGTTCAGGACTCGGTTGCTCCTGCTTTTGCCAATTTCCCGTCAGCGATTACGGTTTACACGGGCCCAGGTTCGACCGCGTGCTCGCTGCCGGTGACCTGGACGCCGCCGACGGCCAGCACCCCTTGCCAAACGGTTAGCTCTTCATCGGACCACAACCCAGGTGACCTTTTCCCCATCGGCACGACCGTCGTCACCTACAAGGCCAGCGAGCCCTTCGGCCAAACCACAACCCAGAGCTTCACGGTGACTGTCGTTGACAATACGCCGCCCACGCTGGTGGTGCCGGGATCGATTACTGTCCCGGCCGATCAGGGCAAATGCTCGGCCAGCAATGTTCAGCTGGGATCAGCCACGGCAACCGACAATTGTGGAACCCCGAATGTTTCAAATGATGCGCCGACAGTTTTTCCGGTAGGGACGACAACTGTCACCTGGACAGCGGTGGACGGTTCCGGGAACAAAACGACAGGCCTCCAAACCGTCACGGTGGTGGACACCCAGCCACCGACCATCACGGTGCCCGCCACCATCGTGGTCGATCCGCCCGCGGGCCAATGCACAGCAATCGTTTCCTACTCGCCCACAGCATGGGACAACTGTTCGGGAACAGTTCCGGTCACCTCCACACCTCCTTCAGGGTCGACATTCAGCTATGGAACAAACGTGGTAACCTGCGTGGCAACGGATGCGGCTGGCAATACAGGCACGAGCAATTTCTTCGTTGTGGTGCGGGATCCATTAAATATCTCCTGGCCCAACGCGCTGCGGCTCTCACCGGCTTCGTCCGGCCCGAGCACGCTGCAAGCCTCCCAGTTCCAGCCTTTGACCCAACTGGGCGAGGCGCGATGGTACAAGCTCACGGTCATACCGGGAAGCCAGCTCGTTGTTACCCTGACCGGGCTGAAAGAGAATTTTGATCTGTTCCTGTTTAAGGATATCGCGGCGGCTTACAACGCGCTGCTTACGCCCCAGGACCTGGTTCAGCTCAGCGCTGAGTTCGCGCCTTCAGCTTTCAGTCCTTCGGCGTTCAGTAGTGAAATCTTTTCACCATCGGCCTTCAGCCCGTCCGCGTTCTCGCCGTCCGCATTTTCGCCTTCTGCGTTCAGCCCATCGGCATTTTCGCCTTCGGCCTTTAGTCCCTCGGCGTTTAGTCCGTCGGCCTTCTCACCGTCCGCTTTCTCGCCCTCAGCGTTTAGTCCATCCGCGTTTTCTCCCTCGGCATTTTCGCCTTCGGCTTTCAGCCCATCAGCGTTCAGTCCCTCGGCATTCAGTCCTTCCGCCTTCTCACCGTCAGCATTCAGCCCTTCCGCCTTTTCAAGCGCCCAGAGTCGCACTCTGATAGGGATCTCGGCGTTCCCGGGCACAGCAGGCCAGGGCATTGTCGTGAACACCTATGCCGACGTGGGCGACTACTACGTCTGTGTGAGAGGCGCAAATGGCGCCTACAATCAACCGGGTGAATTCTACCAACTCTCGGTAAGCGAGTTTACCGGGTTGTGCGGCAACGTGACTCCGGTGCTGTTGCCCCCTAGCACGTCCGCTGCCGCGATGGGCTATCATACTCTGATACTCACCGACTTCTCTCGGTTGTCAGGAACGCCCGCGGACGTGAGCGCGCTTAAAACGGCTATTGCCTCTTTCGTTGCGCGCCCTGAAGTCCAGGGAATCCTTGTTGATGTAGGCCAGGACACATCAGTCCAGGCGGCCAATATCCAGGCTGATGCCAACCCGGGTTGCACCTTCGCGAAAAACTACGTCGCCAATATTATTCATCAAATCGTTGAGGAATATCATGCGCATAACCCCGTCGAGTATGTAGTGCTGATTGGCGGAGATAACGTCATCCCCTTCATGCGCTATCCCGATGATGCCGGGTTGGCAAATGAAGACGGTTTTGATGTCCCCGTGGGAGGGCTGACACCCTCCCAGGCCAGCATCAAGTCAGGACAGGTTCTCAGCCAGGACGATTATGGTTCCCTCTGTTCGATATCGCTCAAGGACACCCGGCTTGTCCTGCCCGATGCGGCCGTGGGCAGGCTGGTCGAGAGCGCATCGGAAGCAACCGGTCTGATTAACGCCTATTTGTCCCCAGCCGGCGGAGTTGTTCCAACCCCATCAACGGCGCTAGTGACCGGCTACGACTTTTTACAGGACTGCGCAACCGCTGTTGCAGGGCAGCTCTCCGCAAGCCTTGGAGCGCCCAACGTCACAACACTGATTTCACCCAACACGAGCGCGCCGGCCAATTCGTGGACAGCCGATCAGCTGCGTCCGTTGTTGCTCAATAGCCGCCATGACATCATCTTCCTTGCGGGCCATTTCAACAGCGGCAGCCTGCTCGCCGCCGATTTCGCCACCAGCATCTTCTCTCCTGAGTTGGCCAATCCTAGCTTGAACCTGGTGAATGCGCTCATCTATAGCGCGGGCTGTCATAGCGGTTATAATGTTGTCGACGGCGATGCGATTCCTTACGTAACCATCGAGCCTGATTGGTCGCAGATGTTTGCGCGTAAAGGGGCCACTTTCATCGGCGGAACGGGGTATCAATACGGCGACACGGACTTCATCGAGTATGACGAACGCCTCTACCTTAACTTCACGCAAATCCTGCGGGAAGGCGCCGGGCCAGTGGCGATTGGCAAAGCGCTGGTAAAAGCCAAACAGAGGTACCTGGCAAACACGCCGGTGTTGCGAGGCATCCATGAAAAGGCGTTGCGCGAAGTTGCTCTTTTCGGATTGCCGATGCTGAGCATGAACCTGCCCAACCGTGTAAGCGTGCCCTCAGGCAGTTCGATTGTGTCCGCGTTGAACTCATACACAACAAACCCCGGTCAAGCGCTGGGGTTGCAGAGCGCCGATATTACCGTTCCGATCACCGGGCTGGGGTTAAGCAACAGCACTTTGACCATCTACCCCGTCCCAACAACCGGGCCCACAACCCTTGCGGCTTCCTACCTCGACGGCCCCGACGGCCACGTCTCGAATCCTGCGGAACCAATCCTGCCACTGGAAATCCGCGATGTCACCGTTGCGGGAACGGTTCTGCGCGGAACCGGCTTTCGTGCGGGGACCTACCAGGATACAGACGGTGTGCGGCCGCTGACGGGAGCGCCGGCTACGGAGAATCGGGGCGTTCACGCACCCTTCCTGACGCCGGTGTTTTACCCCCTCAAGCCTTGGAGCGTAAACTACTTTGATGCGCTGTGCGGGCTTGGCAGCGGATCAACGCGTTTGAACTTGATGCCCTCGCAGTACCAATCGGATTCCGCCACCTCCGATACCGGCGTGCGCCGTGTGTTTTCAAACATGAGCTTCCGGCTTTTCTATAGCGCTTACACGACCAGCACAACCTCTGGAGGCGTGACGGTTTCTCCTGCCGCCGCCGCGCCACCGAGCGTGGTGAATGTTTCCGATTCGTTCGCGGCCTCGAGCAGCACGCTCAGTTTTCAAGTGCAGGTAACCGGAGACCCCAATGCAGGCATTCAAGCTGTCTGGGTCACTTACACTTCGAGCAACAGCCCGTGGACCGGACAGTGGCAATCGCTTGACCTGACACAAAATGTTGCGAATTCGACCCTCTGGCAGGGCTCGCTCACTCTGCCCACCGGCGTCACCTCCAGTTCAGTGTCGTATATGGTGCAAGCCGTTAACGGTGTTGGCCTGGTAACCCTGGACAATAACCTGGGAGCGTTTTACACGCCCGCGGCAACTTCGCCGAGCCCGCAGATAACGCCGCCCCCGCCGCAGCAGACGTCGGTTAACTTCGTTTCTCCTCATGCGATGGGTAGGTTTGGCGCTTCCGCACAGTTCCAGCTGGCACTCACCGCCAGCGGAGTTCCTCTCCAAAACGCGATCATCGACGTAACGATCGGCTCACAATTCCTGCAATCGACGCCGACGGACGCAAACGGCAATACCACTGTGACTCTCCCATTGCTGGCTACGCCGGGTCAGTATTCAGTCTCCGCCACGTATGTCGCGCAGCCGGGGTACCAAGGTTCCTACACCTCGACACCTTTCACTATAACGCAGCTTGGAACGACTTTGACTCTGAGCCCGATCCTGCCGAACGTGCCACTGAGTAATATCGTCGCCACGCTCACCGATGCCAATGGCAACACGCTGCCGGGCAAAACAGTTTTCTTCGTGCTCAGCGGTGGGGCCACACCTTTCGGCATGGCAGTTGCAACAGACTTTGCGGGCCGGGCACGGTTTGTCGGTACCGGAGTCCCGCCCGGGTACTATACCGTGTCCGCATACTTTAGCGGCAATGTGCCTGCGCCCATCAGTCAAACGTTGAATGATCCTCAATACCTGCCGTCGTCGGCCTCGCTAATAACCGACACCCAACAACCCACGATCATCGCGCCTCCCGCGGTTACCGTGAATTCTCCGGCTGACGTTCCGCCGCATGATTTTGCGGGTGGCACGGCAACCGACAATCGTCCCGGAGTTATCGTCGCTTGGGTCAGCGATGTTCCAAGCACGCCCCCCACCTGTGGCGGCACCATCATACGCACCTACATGGCCACCGATGCTGCAGGGAATACGGCATCGGCAACACAGTTGATCACAATCCTCCCGCAGCTGATCTTCTCGGATGAACACGTGCAGGTCCATTATGACTGCGTTTCTTCTCCGGGTTCGGCAGCCAACGGTGCTTACAGCAAGACAGAAATCGAGGGGATGATTCAATTCTGTGACCCAAGCAGAACTTCGGACAGCATTCTGTCGACCCTAAGCGCCTCTCAGGTGACGGCCTTTGTCACGGCCACAATCAATGGAAACCCGATCGCCTCGGGCTCGATCCCACTAAAAGTCCGAGGCTCGAAACGTGACGATTGGGAATCCGGTTCGTCCTCGTCAGGCCAGGTGGATACGCTCAATATCGAATGGAATGGAGCGCCACATTTCGATACCACCGCCTCAAATCCGCTGTCGCCTGCCATCCAAAGCAAATTCATTGGGTCGAGCAGCACCGACCTGAGGTTCACGGCAAAACGAGGCAACTACACAACAACTTTGCCGAATGGAATCAGTATCACAGTGGCCAATGGTCTGATTGCTACTACAACAGGTCTTCCTAGCTCTGCTTACGAGATCCGGGGCGACAAAACGGGAGTGGATCTGACGGTGCCGTTCGCAATCGTTCCAGGCATGACGTTCGTAACTTCGGGAACGGTGAACGACACGAGCGTATTGACGGCCGGCGTGAACTACTTCTCTGAGACCGCCAGGTTCGAACTGAAATTGCGCAGCAGCGGCCTCGCTACGCTCCCGCTCTTTAACACGCAAGGAGCCTCGCTGAAGTACGAAATAACCCTTGGAACCGGTACTGGTGAGCACCCGGCATTCGGCCGCTCGATTATCGGCGTCAGCACCAAACCGTGGGATAGCCAAACTGGTAACCACCGGTGCTACAGAAGCAACAGCGTCGATTGACCGGGGATTCGCGCTCCATCCTCCGCAACCAGAAAAGCCTGTTTGAGGAATACCGAGAAATCCTCGGAATCCTAAAACAGGCTTTTTTGCGCATCAGTGTCGAGCCGTTCCGGTGTTCCACGGAAAACGACTGTTTCGATTCGGAACCTGGACCTGCTTGAAAATAGAGCAGCTCAGGGCGACTTTAATGGAGGAGGAAAAAACATGAATGCAATTGAATCGCGCAAAGGCGCCGTGCTTGGGGCAGAGGTTGTGAACCTTGTTTTTGGAATCTGGGTGGCGCTTTCGCCTTTTGCCTTGGGTTTCGGTCATAACACGCTCCATACGTTGAACAATATCGTGGTTGGGATAATCCTCATCCTGATTGCGCTTGGCAGCGAATTCGTCGCAGAGAATTGCAGGAGCCTGGTCGTTCCTCTTGCCATTTGGCTTTTTGTCTCCCCGTTTGTCCTCGGTGTTTCGACAAGAGCGTTTCTGGCGAACAACGTGATTATGGCTTTCATGGTGATCACAGCAGGTGCAATCACAGATGCACTGGTTCAGCCCGGGAATCCGGACCTGCTTGAACAGACTAATGTGCGAAACACGGGCCGCGCATCCTGAGCCATCCGCAAATTTGCATGGTCAAAGGGAGGAATTGAATAGGAAGCCATGTATCGGAAAGCGCTCAAAGGACGCCGAAGGCCGAAAAAGTGCTTTCATCGGTGAAAAAAGAAATAGTTGCAACCTTCGGCGATACAGACGCAAGGGTCTGCAGGGGCCATTTTTATTGCTGTGCGGCATCAGATCTGCTCTGGTAACGCCGATATGCGCATCAACAACCCTGAGCGGGCCCCGCGGGTGCCGGCTCTGCCTGCCAAGACCCCGACGACGGCTGATTTTACTTCTTTGGAATAGAACGTGTCCTGCGCGGAACACTGCTACGCTGCATGAATCCGGAGATAGCTGCTCCCGTTGGACCAGGCATCTCGACCCGAGCCTCGCCACGCATGCTCCTCAAAGCGTTTGTGCGGGCGGCGATTGGCGCGGCAGCCGCCATACTGGCAGCAAATTTTATCGCAGACCGCGCACACAGGTTCGACGACGAAATCAATCCCGTGCTGGGGAGCGTCCCCGCGGCCGCCAAATTTGCCTGGGACCACCTTGAAGGAGATGGCCGAGGGTATTGGACCTCCAACGGGGTGCGGCGGGCAACTTACCCGGCGCCTTCGGAAGGCGCTCCCATCCTGTTGGTCGGCAACAGTTATACGGAGGCGATGCAGGTAACCGACGAGCAACATTATGGACATCTCCTGGAACAGGAACTTCGCCGAGCCGGCAAATCGATTCCCGTCCTCCCTTTTGGCCGGTCAGGGTATTCCGTAGCCGATTACATAGCACAGGCTCAAAACATTCAGGCGCTTTTTCATCCGAAATGGGTCGTGATCCAGGTGGATCGTCGGGACTTTGAAGACCGGGCATGGACCAAAATGGACTCCAGCGTGGCAAGATTCACCCGAAGCGACCAGGCGGGTGACATTAAGGTCGTCCCGCAAAGCACCCCAACCAGAACTCGGAATTCGTTGCTTAGGCGGTTTTCGCAACGTTTTCCGGAATTGTTCCCCTACCATTTTATTTACGGGCGCATTCTGGAGTTTACCCTGTGGGTCAGGAACGAGCGGCCCTGGTTTCACGTTCTAGCGAAGCCCGTGTCAGCTTCATCAATGACCCGCCCGGACTCCTCCTACCCGCTGGACCGGGAAGTTGCTTTATTGGCGGAGGCGTATCACCACCGGCTGACGCTGCTGTATCTGCCTCGCTTTGATCCTCGCAACCCCGCCGCCCCTGCTGCGGATGAAACAACCATCCGCGAGCTGGCGCAAAAAAATGGGCTCAGGTTCGTTTCGCTGGGGGCCAGTTTCGCGCAGATCGCCCGCTCGGGCGAATCTCCATTCGGTTTTGATAATACGGAGTTCAACGCCGGCCACTGGAATCGTTACGGGCACGCCGCAGCAGCCCAACTGCTGGCCGCCGACTTGCTAAATATGGGCCTATGATATTCACGAGCCCGCGATTCCTGGCGTTTTTGTTGGTGCTGCTGGTGCTCATGGCCCTGGTGCAACGGCGCGAAGCCAACAAGCGCCTTCTGACCCTGGCTTCCTGTTTCTTTTACGCTGCGTGGGACTGGAGATACCTCGGTCTGTTGCTGGCGGTGAGCGTCGTCGATTTCGTCGCTGCCAACAAGATTGTGGCGGCGCGTTCGCCCGTCTTCAAAAAGCGTTGGCTTGCGATGAGCATTGTTTCCAATCTGGGTGTCCTTGGCTATTTCAAGTACAACAACTTCTTTATCGAGAACTTCAACGCGTTGACCTCGTGGTTTGGCTTCACGATTCCGATGGCCAACATTCTGCTGCCGGCAGGGATCAGTTTTTACACCTTTAAAACCATGAGCTACACGATTGACGTGTATCGAGGCGAATTGGAGGTTTGCCGCTCGTGGCTCGATTATGCGATGTTCATCACCTTCTTCCCCGAGCTCATCGCGGGTCCGATTGTTCGGGGGTCGATATTTCTTCCGCAAATGCAGCGGCGCATCGGCCCCACTTTCGAACGGCTCATCAGCGGTTCGAGCCTGTTTCTGCTGGGAGTCATCAAGAAGCTGTTTATCGCCGACCGGCTGTCGGGCATAGCCGATACCTTCTTCGCTTCGCCTGACCTGTTCGATGCCGCTTCCACCTGGTGCGGCGTCCTGGCGTATACGCTGCAGATCTATTGCGATTTTGCGGGGTACTCAGATATGGCAATCGGGGTGGCGCGCATGATTGGGTACGACCTGCCGGAGAACTTCAGGATGCCATACCTTAGCGGCAGCATCACCGAGTTTTGGCGGCGGTGGCACATGACCCTGAGTTCCTGGCTGCGAGACTATCTTTACATACCTCTGGGCGGCAGTCGCCACGGTGTTTTGAAAACTTACCGCAACCTTTTTTTGACCATGCTCTTGGGGGGACTTTGGCACGGCGCAAGTTGGAACTTTGTGTTCTGGGGCGGCCTGCACGGGTGCGCCCTCGCCGGGCATAAACTCTGGACCAGATGGTCAGGCGGCAAATGGTCAGTGCCGCGGCTGCCAGCGTGGCTGCTGACCTTCACATTTGTCGTGCTCTGTTGGGTACCTTTTCGCAGCCGTTCCTTTGCCGATACCCTGACTATTTTCAGATCCCTCGCCGGGTTTGGCCCGGGACACTATCAGTTTCTGCCTGTCTGGCTTTTCCGTTGCCTGGTGCTGTGCATCCTGGGCCATTTGCTGGGATATCTTTGGTTCGAGCGGTCGGCGGATTTGCCTCCAGGCCGCGCATCAACATGGCTCCTAAGATCCCTGGGGTTGCGAATTGAAAACAACCCCGTCTCCGGCACATTTGTGGTGCCAGGCCAGGTAACCGTTTGCGGCGTCTACTCCCTTGTCTTTATCTTGCTGATGCTGTTTTTCTTTGCGCCGCTCAACACAAGCCCATTCATTTATTTCCAGTTTTAGAGCTTCAAAAGAACCGCGCAAATGCAGCAGTCCGGCTCTTGGGGGCGTGCTCACCACAAAATCAAGGCTCTCCTCACCGATTATTCTCCGGTCCGCACCCAAGTTCGACTGACTTGGCCATACTTCTGTTCCATCGTCTCCACCATGCCCCAATTGTCGAGAAATCGGTCCGGTTGCCGACGAAGACCTCACAGCCGATAGGCAGCCCTTTGGCTGCAAACCCCTAATACCAGCACAACGAAGAAAGCGTAAAGGTTTCCGACATTTTAAAATTCTCAACAGAACATGCTTTGTGGCAAATACTTGCGCTTTTACATCAGCGCGAAGTTGAGTCGGCCAACCTTACAGATCACAAGTCACACTACGTGAAGATCCGGATGCACAATCGGCATAAATACGTAACAGTGAATGAGATAATATCGGTTACCCGAGTCCGGCACATATTGTGCTTTGGTCCTCCCAGGTTGAATCATTTTATAAACAGAACTTTCGGGTCGATTTGTGTAGCCGTAGCCACTTTAACCGTTGGATTTCAGTCGTTGGCGAACCCCGTAATCAACATTAACGACATAACGGGTCCAATTACAGTGACCGGGGCTGGTTTCGCCAGTTTCAATAGCGGGTCAATAGGGGGAAATTCGGAAGCGGTGTGGTGGTACGCCACAGGAAATAACTTGGGCT
>DATGLT010000058.1:0-5923 GCA_035294005.1 Verrucomicrobiia bacterium | reverse complement strand
TCGAGGCTCACTTGCGGGAGATGCACAGTCGTCGCGTGCCAGATTCCAAATGGGTTTTTCCAAGCCCACAACGTGGCGAAGAGGACGACCGTGCCAAAACGTTCCGTGAGTCTCTGCTACTGGCCCGAGCTACGCCTGGGTGGATCTGCGGGGATTGTAGAAAGGTTTCGTTTGGCTTGGAACTTCCACAGAGCTGCCCCGAGTGCCGCGGCGCGCACCTTGTGAGGAGAGCGCCCGGCTTGCCGGAACACCTTCAGCACTTCGGGTTTCACGATTGCCGACACCACTTTATCAGCTATGCGGTGATGAGCGGAATCGACTTCATGACTATTGCCAGGTGGGTGGGGCATAAGGATGGCGGGGTCCTGATCGGGAAGGTCTACGGCCACTTGAGCAACGAACACGCTCAGGCCCAAGCTGCGCGACTCAGTTTCGGTCCGTCATTGCATCCAGTGCCAGCGGTGGCCTAACACTTTTTCACGCCACGTAAAAGTGAGCACCCCAAAGATGCGCCCAAAGCAGGGAACAAAGGAATGCTACGAACAAGCATTAAGGGACAGCGGCAAAGAATTGAACCCCCAGATGGTCCTTGCAATGCTTCAAAAGTCCGATGCTCCGAGTTTTCCAGGCGCCCAGCGGTTCACTGTCAAACGCGCACAGCGTGAATGGTGGTTTGCGTGCCTCCGCGAGGACTTCACGAAGTTCAGCGAGAATCAAATTATCCGTGGTTATGAGATTGTTCGCCGTCACCCAGGATTTGACGCCTGGCGAAAGTCCCATCCGCGGCAACGCCGGCTCCCTCCGTGGCCGAAATCGAATGAGTCAACCAAGCATGATTTCCAAAACACGTTCGGAGGCGATCTTAGTCGACTAGGGCTAATTGTACCGTTTACCAAGCTCGAATTAACCGTCCGAAGAGTTCGATGGAAATTTCTGAGACGTCATCGACGGGCCATCGTCCGGATCTGTCCGAGTAAATTCGTCTTGAGCAGAATAGGTCGAGTCCGAGTAACGTTTGATTGCACTCTGGGCCGCCGAGCCATCCTTCGAGAGTTCTCCCGGCAGTTAAACCGATTCAAGGAGTTTACCAAATTCCGCGCCTACGAAGAGAGCGTTGATAGGACACGTGTTGCCAAGAACCCACTCAAGTTCAAACGCTCGGTCTTTCATCCATTTGTCGTGAGTGTGGACCTGACGCCGCTCTTGGTTCAATTGAGCGAAAGGGACGCGAACATTCTGAATTTCTACCGGGAATCCCTGACCAGCAGCATTGAAACGTTCCTCGCCAAGAACTGCAGCTATCGAAATTACCGGGAAAAATGCCAGCGAGTGAAAAAGGCCATTCATACCAAGCAGGTTTCCCCAGAGGTCTGCGCTCTCGGTTGTATCGCGTGGGATTGGCGCCGCGCGGGCCGTGGACTCCAGAAGCTTAGTATCTGGCTTCAGCACCACGGTATCTCATTGAGGTCGGCCGGCCTGCCATTACTTGGCTCTAACCCTACGCTGTCCCAGTGGGAAGAGGCTCTGCAGGCGGTGAAGAGGTGTTTTACAAAGGTCCACCTACCGGGCAACCCGGTCGATAATAGAGTTCAGGAAACGAAGCGACTCCGGCCGGTATTTCAGCCTTTTTTTGCCACTTTCCGCTTACACCGGCCTGGAAAATAGTGGGGAGAGGGCCATTTCTTTTCGTTTCGTGCAAATCTGTTCACGAAATGACAAAGCAGACAACCACAGTTCCTACGGTTCCGGTAGTGGCGCTTAAGAAATGGGCGAGGGACATCGGAATTTCAGACACCACTGCATGGCGATGGGCGAAGGCGGGCCTTATTCATCCAATCAATATTTACGGAAAGCTTTACTTGGCCCAATCTGACATTTTGCAGTTTCTCGCGCGCGCCGAATCTGGCGAGTTCTTCCGGGAGTCGCCGGGTATTTGTGCAAAGCAGAAGGCTGCAGCGTGAAACCAAAACCAAAGCAGTCCCCCGAAAAGGAAGTTTCCGCGGAGCTGTTTGACCAATTCCTGGCTTCGTATCGGAAGCGCGTTGCCAAGGTCGCGAAAGCTTTGGACGCGGTGGAGGCGGCTCGCGCGAATGATGACCATTCGGAGACTCGGCGGCTACTTTTAGAGGTGTCCGAGAGTCTTTCGGTCGGCTTCGGGACCGGCTTGCAACTGCTCCGGCTCTTGAGCGTATTGGAGGCGGCGGAAATCGATCGAAGGTCGAGTCGAAAGGCTTCCCTGAACTGATTACGGTCATTGTCGCATTAACCCTTAACAACTGGAGTCAATTTTGAACGCGTCAGAAATTTGGAGGCTAAACAGGGAACAGTTAGCTTCACCGAGCGCTCTGGACAATCTCACGAACCTGATGACGGCCAAGTCGTTTGCCGATCGCCAGCGTCAGCAGCATTTGGAAGACATTGCTTCCGAGAGGGGATACGAACAGACCGCGGCACAAGCGGCTTCGAAACGGAGGATGGCCGAGGAGAACGAGCGTGAAAGGGTCTTGGCTTTAAGGCAGATGGCCGACCAGGGAATACCGGTTCGGTCGGACATGAGCCTGGACGAGGCGGCGTCAGCTAAGAAGGAGTTCATGACTCAAAGAGCGGGGACTCAGCTGGATCTCATTAAATCACAGATGGAGGCCGCACAAGATAAGCAGAAGCAAGCCTTCGATACCATCCATCGGATCGCCTCCACACCAAACCTTGGAAACAAAGAGCAGCGGATCCAGGCATTGCGCAATGCTTTGAATGATCCCTCAGCCGCAAAGCTTCCTGACTCAGTTCGGGCACAACTGTGGAATGTCATCTCGACCAACCAGGACCCGGCCAAGGCGGTCGACCAGGCAGTTCAGGGGCTGCATTCTTACTGGGGCACTCAAGGCTTATTTAGCGGGTTCTTCACCAAGGACCAACTTGCCAATGCCCAAGAGTTTCTTCAGGCATACCTGAAGCCACTTCAAGATTCGGCCAGCGAGACCCAGAAGGCCGATCTGATGGGCGCCATGAAAGCCTTGGAGGACGCCAACCGCGAAAGGCAAATCCTTGTGCAACAGGCGTACTCTCATATCGGAGCCAATGCCGGGTTCCTTCCGCCAAGTGTCATCAAGGACACGATGAAGATGTTGGGGCCCGAATCTAATCCGAACGACGTCATGAAGGCTGTGTCGTCCAACCCGGCTGTCACGAATCCCACCGCGGCACCGGTTACCACGGCGCCGCAGAATCCCAGGCCGGCGCGTCCGTTCAATCAAACGACGCCCATCCAGCAGTCCATGAATGCCTTTTCGGATACGGGCGGGTTCGCTGGTAAGGCCAACTTCGCTCCAGATTCAGGCAATCCTGATACCCAGGGCAGTATTTTTTCAAACGTTGGCACGGTCCTTGGCGACGCCATCTCTGGGGACCGTGCGGACCTTCCGCCAGGACCGAATGAGATTCAGTCCTTCAGGGCCGCTACTCGGTTCATGAATCCTCAACCTGCAGTTGGCCCGCAGCAACTTGTACAGGCAACGCCGCAAGAGAAGCAACAGATTGAGCTTCTAGTCCGTTCGGGGCTGAGGCAAAAGGGGCTACCTGAGAGCCAGATAAATCAGTTCATCGCGCAATCGAACCAGAAAATACAGGCCGGGGATCCGACGGCGATTCAGGGCGCAAATTCGCTGTTGAAGATTCTTCGGAACGCCAGCCAGTCCCCGCTCGGCCTGCCTGGAGTTAACCAATCGGAGCCTGCATCGCTGACTCCTGACGCGAGCGCTCAGTAATGGACCAGGGATTATTTGCGATCGTTCTGGCAGGTGTCCAGTTTGCGCCAGAGGCTCCATTGACGCAGCAGGAGGTTATCGCCTTCTCCATCTGTTCTGAGGCGATGCGGGAGCCCAAGCCGATGAGCGCCACACGCGAGGAAATTCAACACGGCCTGAACTTGAACCGAGAGAGGTATTGTCATGGTGGCGATGACGCTTTCATACGGTTGATGGTTCGAGATGGAGCGCCAACATGTCCGCTCGGTGCTGCCATTCTCAATCATTTGGTACGGTGGGCCCGGGCCAGAAACCGCGAAAAGGAGTCCGGACCTGATTAACGATTCCAGAAAAAATCACCCGCGAAGCCATCGACGGCGACACGGGTGAAAATCTACCAATCATGGAAACACTAAGCACAACCAAACGGACAGTCAATAACGGCGCCGAGCCGGCCGGGATCATCCTATGAGCCCCGGAAAGTTCTTCACCTTCCCGCTCTGCCTGCTGGCTTTGCCGCAACCGGATCCAAAGCTACGACTGCAGATGATCCTGGCTAGCGCCTTGGAGCGAGCCGGCAGCGATGCTGAGATTGATTCCAATAAGCTGCGATCATATGTCTCGGATCGGCATCTGCGAGATTTCGATCGATCTGAGCGCCACAAGGCGTTTGTTCGCGGTGCCATCGTTTGTGGCGTTAACATCGGGAGCCTGTTGAATCTCACTCACAAGTCCGACGAGTGCTATAAGTTCACAAGTGAACACGAATCAGTTTACGGAGCTGGGCCCGTTGTCTTTATATCCGCCGAACTGTTCTGGGGCTGCTACAATCGCGACGAGCCGACGTACCGTGAATTCACTACACTCTGCGCCATAAACTCTGTTGTCGGCTTCAAGAAACCCCCCGTGCTCATCCGGCGCCCGATGCTTATCGCGAGGCAGCTCGGATTCAAAACACCAGAGGTGATGATGGAGCGATTGAAAAAAGGGGGGCCAGAACCGCTCACAGTGCGCCAACTGCGGGATACTTTGGACAGCCTCGAAGCCCGAGGTTTGATCGTTCGCTGCCAGGCCAGTCGGCGAAATGTGTATTTCAAGACGTCTGGCACACCCGAGGAACTGCGCCAGGAGGTGGCCGAAATGAAAGCTCAGCGTGCAAAAGTCGAGCTCCGCCGGCACGCTGACCGGTCAATTTGGGGACAAGGGCCAGAACAGGGCCACAACGGGTCCACGAAAGAGCCACGAAAGGGCCACTTAAAAAGGGACGCCGAAATGTCAGGTGAAAAAGGGCCACTTAAAAAGGAAGGGGCCAGAACGGGACCAAATGATGGCCACAACGGGTCCACGAATGGGTCCACGAATGGGTCCACTAAAATAAGTGCTTTTAAAGAAGAGCCTTTAAATAAAAGCTCTTTAACAAATGATGGTACCTCTCTCGCTGTGCGAGGCGAAGAGGTTAAAACTTTGGAAAAGCCAGAAGCGGAGCCGGCGCCATCTGCGTTCAAGCCACCATCCCTTGAAGAAATCACGGAACTCTTTGCGGAATACGGGAAGCCACAGGCGATGGCTCAGCATTGGTTCTCAGAGTTTTCAGCGAATCCAATTTGGTCGAAGCGAGATTGGCGCATAAAAGCGCTGAGCTGGGCGATGGACGCCAGGAGGAACAGACCGAAGCCCGAACCTGCCAAGGATGCAGCCGAGTAGCCAATCCGAACGCAGCACCTTGTCCACAGTGGACCCGGTGGACGTCCACTCGAATGTCGCGATGCCTGCCTCCGGAGATTCAAAGAGGTGGGTCCTCACACTTAGGCCGGTGCCGGGTTGCTGGCGGACGCCGCCGCTCCAGCGGATGCGCGGCTTGCTTAAGGTCGCGCTTCGAGGTTTTGGATTTCGATGCGTCGATATTCGGGAAGACAGGTGACTGGAAGATTGAGAAAATTGGCACGGATTAGTAGAGTGGCTATCAGATGGAACAGTTCATCCCGGCCGATCAGGACAAATTCGACCACGAGCCGCTAAACTTGCTTAAGGACCGGTTTGCAAGGGCTAAGTGGATCACAGGCTTAAACATCGTTTCGAAGGAAGGATTTAGATTTGAGTACACGCCGAAAGGCCTGCATCACATCGCGGGGTTGGCCGCGTCCCTGCAGATTCCAGAAGAGGGCAAAAAGGTGAATTTC
>DATGLT010000057.1:0-14679 GCA_035294005.1 Verrucomicrobiia bacterium | reverse complement strand
GAGCTCAAACGGCAGCGGGGTGTGAACTGTCGGCACCGCACGGTAAAGCGACATAATTTGCGGGAAATAAGTCGCCTCTGCTGTTTTCAGCCGGGGGTTCTTTATTTCGCCCGGACTAACCTGGGCGCCAAGGGTTATGCCGCTCGACAGCAGTAAACTCACGAACAACAGCACGAAACACAGCGAAACTCGTCGGATCTTCATTCAGTTCACCTTGCGGTATATTTCGGCCCCGGACTCGCCGGGGGCTGGTAGGGTGGCTGGGCGATAGCGCGTGCATATGCGATCACCTGCTGGATTTCGCGCTGCGTCAGAACCTGCCCATAAGGCGGCATCATTGCGGAGCGCGATAGGGCGCTGCCGCCCAGGGTGATGATGTTCTGCAGGTACTCGTCGCTTTCCTTGTTCATGACCGTCCCGTCGTTCATTACGGCGGGCATAGGATTTAAGTTCGAACGGTTTGAAGGGCCGGCGGGAGTAGCGTCCGCATGACACCACACGCACTGTGTATAGAAGATACGTTTACCCTGCGCTTGATCGTAGTTCAGCGGAATGATCCGCTGAGGATCGCTCCAATCGGCTTCTGAGTCATAGGCCTGACGAACGGGATCGGCGGCAAGCGCCGGCTTCCTTGTCTTACATCCAAACGCAAATCCGGCCAACAGCGAAATGAGAACGACGAACGCGCTCTTTTTCATGGCCGCTCTTCCGATTTGCGGGATCTATTCGCTGCGCGAGCCACTTGTGTTGCGGCTTGTTGTTTCCCGGATACACGCAGTGTCAGCAGATAAGCGGTCAGGGCTTGGATCTCATCGTCAGTGAATGCGCGCCGCGGTTCGATGGTATCTGGCACGAGCGCTTGTGGATTTCGCAACCACGCTTCAATCCATGCCGGAGTGAGCCAGTTGCCTGCGTTGTTCAAGTTGGGGCCTACGTATCCGCCAGTCGCGCCGATCGTGTGGCAAGACTGGCACGCATATTTCCCTTCAAACAACTGCTTGCCAATAGCCGCCTTCTCCGGCGTGAACTGTTTCATGTCAATAGTGGCAGCATCAACCTGCGGACTATTTAGTGCCGCGCCGATGTAGGTGGCGAGCGTGGTGGCCTCCTGATCAGTCATATTGAATTGCGGCATGCGCAGGACTAGCGTAGGCCGTACCGTCTTGGGGTCTTTGAGGAAATCAATCAGCCACTGTCGCTGCGCCCGGCTGCCCTCATAGGAAAGATCGGGCGCCAGCGTTCCGCCAAAGCCGTTGAATTGATGACAGACGTAGCACTTGTAGCGTTCATAGACGCGCCCGAATTCGCCGGCAGGGTGAAACTCCCCTTGCTTTTGCGACACAACCAGCTTCTGTAGCCCAGCGCTTGTTGGAGGGCCAGTCATGCTTAAAAGAGCGGTGGTGAGCGCATCAAGGTCCTCAGGCGGTAGATGGTAAACCGGCATTCGTGCTGCCGAATTCACGGAAAGCGGATCCGTAATTTTGGCTTGGAGATATGCGATAAGATTGCGCGGAATTTTCGATTCGCCGAAAGATAGCTGCGAAACATCTCTCGCTCCGATTGCCGATAGGTCAGGACCCAACTCCCGCTGCACGGGAATTCCCTGGATCACATGGCAGCTTGCGCAACCCTTATCGATAAAAACACGACGCCCGCGTTGAATTTCGTCGGTCGTGGGAGTGCCCAATTCCGGTACTCCTGTTAGCAGGTCGGTATCCGTCAGCCGTTTGGTTATGTATTGCGTAACGTCATAAAGATCCGCATCCGACCACTGATACCGGGGCATTTTGCTGTGGGGCAGATAATCCTGAGGATCACGCAGCCAAGCGATCAACCATTCTGGATTTGCTTTGCTTCCGACCTTGGTCAGCTCGGGCCCGATGTCGCCTCCGATAAGGCTTGTCGTGCCGGCGCGCGTGACCGATAAGGAATGGCAGGTTGAGCAGAACATCTGCCGAAAGCGAAGCTCGCCCTGATCGGCGGGATCGGTTTTGCCGCCGGCGAGCACGCGGGGTTCGAAATGGTAGGGTTTTACCGGCTTACTTTGAAGTGTGCTCAGGTAACCAGACAGGTCCCGCAACTCCTGCTCGGTCAGCCGAAATTGCGGCATTCGGGGAAGGCCGCCGGTCGCGTAGCCATTAACCGTGACGTTGCCGTTCGAATCAGTGATCGTCCGAGGCTCTTTTAACCATTTATAGATCCATTGGCGGCTTACTTTCGTTCCGATGCTGGTCAAATCGGGCCCGAGCATCTGAGGCCGCTCCACGTCGCGCAGGCGGTGGCAGCCGACGCAATTCAACTGCACCAGCAGAGCTCGCCCCCTGTCCAGTTGCGGCGTTTCGGGCAGATCGGCTCGATGGCAGGTACCGCACGATGCCTGGATGAAATGCACCGGCAGCAGAGGCTGCTCCCATGCAAGAGTCGTCTCGTGAGCCTCCGTCGTTTCTGTCGCGGCGCCCTGGCCACGATGGCACGCCGTGCAGCCCCATTGCAAAACAGGATGAGGAATTGACGGATGAGCGCGAAAGGGCTGGGGTACTGAGGCGTTAATTAAAGTGGGCTGTGTAATGCCCTGGTGACAGGTGGTACAACGATCGACAACGCCCAGGTCGGGCAGCCAAATCTGGCTGATTTGTGGACGGTAATCCGCAAGCAGGCGTTTGGTGTCAGGCCGGGTCTCGGCAAACCGCACGTAGGCGCGTTTGTAACGTTTCCATTCTTTTCGAAAATCCCTGATAGGCGAGATGGCCAGAGCAAGAAGGAAAAGGATTGAGGTCACCGCAAAGATGAGGCGCAGGCGCGGTGAAATCTGCCCCATCTGCTCAGCCGGCATGAGAACTCCACGGCCAGACCCAAGACCATCCGGGCCCCCGGAAAAACGTGCCGACAACCGTGAGTACAACGGCGACAGAGATGAACCATGTCATCACCCACCACGGCAGCGTGCGTTCTCGTCGCCACCAGGCTTTAGCGCCGGCTCTGCGCTCCGCGGACCCGTCATAGGACGCGAGCATCAGCAAACCGACAACATCGGTCGGTACGAGCACCGTCCACGCGCGAAAAGCGGCCAGAAGCATCGTGAGCCCGATTACCACGGAGAGAAAAATCAACAATGTTCGTTTGGCATTTCCGGACCAAAGCGGCGCGCCCTCGATATTGATGTTGAAGTAGGGAATGACAATCAGCGCGATCACCACCAGAGTAGGAATAATGATGCCGGCCACAAGCGGTGGGAAATAATGCAGCAGCTCCTGCAAACCCAGGAAATACCAGGGAGCCTTGGCCGGATTCGGCGTCAAAAGCGGATTGGCAAGCTGCTCGAGCGGGGCATCCCAGAATAGGGCGATCGTAACCAATGAGATCACAAGAATCATGAATACGATCGCTTCCCGGATCAGCAGATGCGGATAGGTCATCAGCCGAGGGCCAATGTCTCCCACCACTTTGGCCGAGGTCTTCCTGGTGATGAAGACGATGCGCACGGGCTCCTTCTTTGCGTTGGAGCCGAACCCCGCCTCGTACCTGGCTTCTTTAGTTTCCTTTTCCGCCATCTTCCTCTCGCACGGTCAGGCCGCCGTCTTTCTGCACACGCCAAAAATGCACGGCGACCAAAAAAACCGCGATCAATGGCAACACCACGCAATGCAGCACGTAGAACCGAAGCAGCGCGTTTTCGCCAACCAGATTTCCCCCCAACGAAACAAATCGCACGCGGCGGCCGATGAGCGGCATCGCCGAGACGATATTCGTCCCCACCGTGATGGCCCAGAACGCCAACTGATCCCAGGGGAGCAGGTAGCCCGTGTAACTCAAAAACAGCGTCACCAGCAAAAGCACCACGCCCACGACCCAGTTGAACTCGTGCGGGGGGCGGTAACCGCCGCGATAGAAAACGTGAAACATGTGCCAGAAGACCGCCAGCACCATAAGTTGAGCCGCTAGCCGGTGGAGGTTACGCAGAAACACGCCATTCGAAACGACAAAGCGCAGGTCCTTCATGTCGCGGTACGCCTGCGGGACTGCCGGGTGGTAATAAAACATCAACAGGACGCCGGTCACGGCGAGTACGACGAAAAGGAGAAACGAAATTGATCCAACATAGTAGGAAGCTCGCACACGCAAAGATTTCTCGCGCACTTTCACAGGCAAAAAATGCAGGAACAAATTGCCAAACACCGCCAGGCTCCGCGTGCGGTTGGTCAGAGCCGGCCCGCGGCGGAAGATTGATTTCCAGACGCGGGTTGCGCGCAATCGCTCGACTGCCGGCGCTATAGTTAAGGAGTTCGCCATTCGTCATTCACGCTTTCAGAGCCTGCCCCGGGCTGATGATTTCCAGTTTGTCCACCTGTAGCTCTCCGTCTGCCGTCAGGGAAATCGCGAAATGTGGCAGTGGTCGAGGCGCCGGACCTTCGATCTTTGTTCCATCGGACTTGAATTTGCTGCCGTGACATGGGCAAGCAATCTGCCCGAGATCTGGCTTCCATTGGGTTATGCAACCGAGATGAGTGCAAACGGCGGAAACAGCGTAAAAACCATTTTCCGCGTGCACAACATACACTTGCTGATCTTCGAGAAATGTGACGGAGTTGAGTGGATACAAATCCGGATTGCCGGCGCGAAATGTAGTTGGCGGCTCGAACAGTACATTGGGCGAAAGATAACCATAGGTGACGATCAGCGAACCGACCGCGGCAATGCCCAAAGCCGCCAAGGCCGCTTCGTTCAAGAATTCGCGGCGGGTGGTGATCAGGCGGGTGCGCGGATTTGACGGCGTTTCGCCAGGTGGTATTTGGTTCGCGTCAGTCATGCATGCATCGCAAGAGTCTCGATCTGAACCAACTCCGGGTCCTCATCGAATGCCTCGTACGCCTCCATGGTTATGGTATGAACGGGGCAACGCTCTGCGCACAGGCCGCAGCGGATACAGATGGTTTCATCCTTGACCATTACCGATCCGGCGGTTTGCGAAAGGTCGGCTGGCTCCACATGTTGTAAATCAACCAGCCGGATGGAGCGTTCGGCTTCGAGACGCTCCACGGTGGAATCGGAAAATGTGAATTGTTGCAAGGGCACCAGCTGCAAACAGTTTTCGGGGCAGACATCCACACATCCTCCGCACAGGATGCACTCAGTGCCGTGCTCCTCGTCCCCTTCGAAGATGGTGTTGATCCAGCACTGCAGGCAGCGAGACGCCTCGCGGCGAGCCTGTTCTTCGGTAAATCCCGTTTCCACCTCGGCAATTCCAGTGCGGCGGTCGATCGGCAGGATGGGGACAGCGAGCCGCGAATACTCGTCATAATGTTCGGCCATCTGGTGATGGTCTAAAATCGTAATCTGCACGTATTTTGGTTTGGGTGACCACTCCGCACCACGCAGGTAGCGATCCATCTGCTCGGCCGCCTTCTTCCCGTCAGCGACGGCATTGATGATCAGCCGCGGGCCAAAAGCAATATCGCCGGCCGCGAATATCCCGGGTGCAGTCGTCATCAAAGTTGTGGGGTCGATTTTGACCGTTCCTTGTCGCGTGGTTTCAATGCCGTCCTCTGCGGTAAGAAACGAAACATCGGATGCCTGGCCGATAGCCAAAATGACGGTGTCGCAGGGGATTACGGACTCCGTTCCGGCGTCAAACACGGGATTGAACCGGCGCTGGTCGTCAAATACGGAGCGACAATGGACCGTCTGTAAGCCGATTACGCGGCCGTCTTTGGCTACAAATTGCTTGGGCCCGAGCGATGTGTGCAGCTTCAGCCCTTCCTCCAAACCCTCTTCGATCTCCTCGGCAAAGGCCGGCATCTCCTCGCGCTTTTCCAGGCAAACCAGATGGACTTCGCGCGCGCCCATGCGCAGCGCGGCGCGGGAAACATCCATCAACTCTTTCATCGCCACATCCATCTCGCTCGCCGATAATGTGTTTGGCAGATTCGTGCTCGCAGGTTGCGTGACATTCTTTTGCTGCTCGCGAAGAGCGGAACGAGCCACATCAATGGCCACGTTTCCGCCTCCAATCACTACCACCTGCTTGCCGATCGAGAATCGATATCCAAGATTCACGTTGAGGAGAAAATCGATTCCCTTGATTACACCATCGAGTTCATTGCCGGGAATCTGCAGGTCGCGGCTGCGATGCAGCCCAAACGACAGAAGCACCGCTTTGTAGCCCTGTTTGCGAAGATCGGAAAGCGAAAAATCCCGGCCCAGCCTCGAATTCACGCGAAGTTCGGGTCCCAGATCCAGAATCTCTCGGATCTGAGCCTGCAGGACATCACGCGGAAGGCGATATTCGGGTATCCCTAGATGCATCATCCCGCCAGGCACCGGCGCGGCTTCGAAAACGGTGACTGGGTAGCCCAGAAGAGCAAGATCATGCGCCGCGGAAAGCCCCGCCGGGCCCGATCCGATGACCGCCACCTTCTCTGGATGACGGAGTTGCGGTTTTTCCGGAAAAACGTCGATGGGATGACGCGACTCCGGACCATATTTCTCGGTCAAAAATCGCTTCAGGGCGCGTATGGATATCGGCGCATCGAGCACACCGCGCCTGCAAGCGGGCTCGCAGGGGTGGCCGCATACTCGGCCACACACCGACGCAAAGGGATTGGGCTGGCGCGCATACCGATACGCCTCTTCATACCGGCCCTCCGCAATCAACGTGACGTATCGCCCGGCCTGGGTGTGGACGGGACAAGCCTGCATGCACGGGAAGTTGGACTCCAGCCAGTCCAAATCCACCAGCTTGCTGCGCGGCTTCATTTCTCGATCGCGAATCGGTAGTCCGTGCCCATGCCCAGGTTATTTTTTCACCGTGAGCGTGGCTGTGGCGCTTTCGCCGGTAACATCTACTGCTTGCGTTGTTGGTTTTCCTTCTTCGCTCCACGTTATGAGTGTGTAATGACCGGGCGGGATATTCTTGATTTCGAAATTCCCCTCTTTATCGCTGACCGCGAAGTACGGAGTTGGAGCGACGACTACATAACCCGACATTTCAGGATGGACATTGCAGAGCAGTGGCGCTGCGCCAACATCATTGAACTGGAATGACTTCGTTTGCCCCTGAGGCCACGTACCGAGATTGTGAGCGAGCTTTTTATTGCCGCTGATCGCGGGCCAGTAAACGTTGTGCCCGGTCGCATCGCTGTTCAGAAAATCCACGGTTGCCCCCTTCAGCACCACCAGAATATGCGGCACGAACTTCAGGCCTTTCTGGTCCATCACAACGTGCTGGGCAGGCGCGGGAAAATCCTTGCCCGGAATCGCGTCAACATAAACTGCAATGTTCTCCGGTGAACGCAAACCCTGAACGGCCACGTGCCCTTTGATATCCGAGGCGTGAGTAAGGCCCGCCATTCCGATGACCAGAGAGATCGCTGTCGCGCGAGCTATGTTTGCCTTCTTCATTTCAGTTCCCTTCCTTGTGTTCGGCCGTTCTTTCTTTAACAGCGCGAATTAAAAAGCAAAATCGATCCCTAACAACGCACTATTCGGGTGAAAGAACGTGGGCGCCAGGGCGCCGGGCACGGGCACTCCCCAGCGATGCTCGTATTCGAAATTCACCTTGATATTGGCGCGCACCAACGCCTGCACACCCGGGCTAAAGCGGTTTCGTGAATTTCCCTCAGAAAGCCCGGCGGCAAAATCGAAAGGCGAATTCACCACGTCATAGCGCATAATCGGTATCAACCAGGGAAACACCCAATACTCCGCCTCCACAAAGCCACCGCTATAGTTGATTGCTGGCCCCTCTATCAAAGCGGGCGTGGCAAGGGGGATCAGGTTCTTGTCATGAGCGAACATGCCCATACCATAAAGCTCGAATCTGCTCTGATAACGGAACCGGAAATATCCGCCCACACGGTGGAATGGCTCATTGAAAGCCGCGAAACCAGGAAAGTCCGTAAGGTTTACATTGAATCGGTTCGTCCCGTAATCGTAAAAAGCGCCCAAACGAATCGAGGTGTGGTCGTGCGGTCCGGTCGGTCCGGCGGCTTGCACCGCCTTGCGCACTTCAGGATCTCGCTCCAGGTTGAATTGCTCGAAAACATTCACATATACGTTTTTGCCGTTACTCACCTGGGCGGTTTCGGGACCGTTCGGAACAGTCTGAACGCAGCATGGGGTGAGATCATTGCTGCCATCAGTGAGAGCGACCGACCAATTGAAATTCCCATCATTGGGGTAGCCGCCAAATTCGATTCCTCGTTGCATGGCAGCGAATGAGAAAGGATTGTTGGTCGTACCGAGGGCGCCGGCGACCGCAACCTCGTCGTAGATGTCATAATCAGTGGGATTAATTGTATAAGCTTGGCTGAAAGGCAGATCCAGCTCAAACTGCCCGACCCGAACGTTCAGCGTGTCTTTCGGTAAGTGCAGATAGTGGCCGATGTCGTTCGCTTTCAGATAGGCAAACCCGAGTCCGCCTGCCGCATTTGAGCCTCCTACCGATATGTCGTCATCAATCCACCAGGAAAGCGTTGGGCCAAAACTTCCGGCCGTCAGAATTGTGAACGTATTTGGCGCGAAAAGATCGATCCGTGGCTGCACGCCCAAAGATGCCGGCTGCTTGCTATTGATCTGCGCGTAACCTTCGTAGCGAAGACCAACCGGGACCGAGCCAGGTATCTCGCCCGGAAAGATCGCGTTACCTGGGAAAGCTTCCTTTTGCGCCTTGGCGCCTAGCAAAACGGGCGGCTCTTTGACGAACGTCTCGTCATCTTTGGGGAACTTGAAGCCATTTTTGTAGAACGCCCATCCAAAATCATTCAATTCGGGGAAATTGTTGTGACAGGTCGAGCAGGACGTTCCGTACTTGCGAGCAAAGACGGGAATGGCCGATGCAGAAGGCGTCACCGACACAACCCAGAGCAAGATCCCGAACACACTGATTGCCGCGTGGCTGCCTAGACGTGCCGCACTCCTCTTGGTCATGAATCTGGTGTGTCTCCCCTTCCGGCCGTGGAGTTTCATTCGAGGCCATTTCGTAACGCAGCGACAATATCAGGAACTCGGTAGGGCAGTGATGTGATGGCGATCACATGTTATGTAACTGTTACGACAATAGGCACTAGGCACTTTTAGCGTTATCAAGCAAAGCAGCAAATTTCCTCTCCTGCTCACGGAAATCTGGGCGCAATTCCGCTGACCAATGCTGACCTGGCGCTAATGACACTCCCAAGGCGCCCGAGATGGCGAGACGTGACCCTGGTCACGTCAAATCATGACGAACCTTACCGCTTTCCCGTACGCAGCGGGCATACATTGACGGGTGAAATCTATTGCAGAGAGGAACGACTATGAACTGGAGAATCTTAGCCATCGCCATGACTTTACTTGTGGCATCTTTTGCGATTGGACGAGCGGCCGCGAATCGCAGTTCACAACTTCATCAACAAACAATCGAAAACGTTATAACGGCTGCGCATGGTGAGGCCTTTGCCTATGCGAAATACATGCTCTTTGCCGAGCATGCCCGCAAAACGGGAAGGGCGGATCTAGCGGATCTATTCGAAAAAGCCGCCACCATGGAACGCTTCGAGCACTTCGCGGATGAGGCGCAACTCGTGGGCTTGGTAGGAAGGAACTCGGAGAACCTTAAAGACGCTATCACAGGCGAATCCTATGAAGTAGACGGTATGTACCGCGATTTTGCGCAGCAGGCAGCGGCAGTAGGCGACAAAGTCGCCGCCGACCGATTTGAGGAGATACGCCAGGACGAGATGAAACATCGCGATGCTTTTAAGGCCGCGCTGGCGCGACTCGATTCGGCGGATCGCTAGGATGCCGGTGAGCGGGTAGAAAATAGCCGGTGGAATGAGTATCGCCGTCACCATTTCACGACGATTGTGCCGCCAACGTTTGCGGATCCTGACTCCCGGCGGCAGGTGCGGGAGAAACCCCGAGGTTTCTCCCGCTTTGGGGGCTAGGGGGGACCCTGAGGAATTTATTTTTGGGCGCTGACAACCGGCACTGCCTGGAGGTACCGGCGAGAGCCTCTTGGTCCGTCTCGGTGCGTTTCTCCTCCGTTACTAACTTCGGATCGTAAAGGCCGCACCGTGCCTTTAGTCTGAAAAGCGCAAAATGCCCGTGGAACGGCTCATTCCCTATGTGCTTTTCGCGTGAGCTTTTATGCACCGGATTTACGCTGATAAGGAATGGATGCCGCGGAGAGTCTGCTTTACTTTCGGCGCAGGGGGCGTTAGCATCGCGTCATTTTCGCGAAAGCCCGGTAGCCTCGAAGTGAATTCAGCTTCCTCGGCACGCGTTAGCGAACTTCTCCGCAATTGGGGTAAGGGGGACGAGCGTGCCCGCGAAGCGCTCATCCCGCTCGTATACAACGAGTTGCGTCGCCTGGCACGCCGCCATTTGCGCGGCGAACGCCCGGACCACACCCTTCAGAGTGCGGCCTTGGTAAACGAAGCCTACCTCCGCCTCATTCAGCGGCAGCAACCCCAATGGGAGAATCGCGCTCACTTTTTCGGGGTCGCTGCTCAGGTTATGCGCCACATTCTTGTCGATCACGCCCGAAATCGCAGAGCCGCCAAACGCGGTGCCGGTGCGCCGCGCCTCGAGCTAACTCCTGACATTGCGCTGCCTCGCGAACGCGAAATCGATGTCGTCGCGCTCGACGACGCTCTCAACCAGCTTGCCGCGCTCGATTCGCAGCAGAGCCGTGTCGTCGAGCTGCGATTTTTTGGCGGCCTCTCCATTGAAGAAACGGCGCTCGTACTCGGTATTTCACCCGCAACGGTGAAACGAGAGTGGGCCACCGCCCGCGCCTGGCTGCATCGTGAAATCAAGAGCAAAGGGCTCAACGCGTGAATCCCGAACAGTGGCGACAAATCAAGGCCGTCCTCGCCGTCGCATTGGAAAAAGCTCCTGGCGAACGCGATAGCTATCTCGATCAGGTCTGCGTCGAGGAATCGGTCCGAACAGAAGTGGAGTCCTTGCTTGCGGCCCACGAAGACTCGGACGGCTTTCTCGAGCCTCCTGCTGTCGAACGAGAACCGCTGCCCAATGGAACCCAGCTTGGACCTTATGAAATTCTCTCCCGTATCGGCGATGGCGGCATGGGCGAAGTGTATAAAGCAAGAGACACGAGGCTCGACCGGTTTGTCGCTATCAAGTTCCTTCGCGGTGATCTGGCTGACGATCCTGCTGCCGAGGAACGTTTCCGCCGCGAAGCCCGCACCGTGGCCAATCTCAACCATCCCCACATCTGTACCCTATACGACGTGGGACGGCGCGACGACGCCGATTTCCTCGTCATGGAATATCTGGAAGGGGAAACCTTAGCGCAGCGCCTCGAACGAGGACCGCTGCCGCCGGAAGAAGTGCTGCGATACGCCACTGAGATTGCGCAGGCTTTGCAGGCGGCTCACTCCAAAGGAGTCCTCCACCGTGACTTGAAACCAGCCAACATCATGCTTACCGCTACCGGCTCGAAACTCCTGGACTTTGGATTGGCGAAACTCAGGTCCGACCGCGGCGCCTTTTCTCTACTATTCGAATACCCTGCCGATGCAGCAACACTCAGCGCTGCCGGCACGATTGTTGGCACGCTCTCCTACATGGCGCCTGAGCAGCTACAAGGCTTGGAAGCGGACCCCCGCACGGATATTTTTGGATTGGGAGCCGTCCTTTACGAAATGTTTACGGCGCACAGGGCTTTTGGCCCCGGCGGCACCGCATCCATAATAAGCGCGATCTTGAACGACACTCCGCCGGCGCTCAACGAACCCGGCGGACAAATTCCCGCACCATTTCGCCGAATCCTCGCGAGGATGCTGGCGAAGAGCCCCGATGAACGCCATGCAACCGCTGCTGAAGTTCTCGCCGATTTCGCTTGTTTGCCTCATGCAGACATAGAGCCAGCGGGTCGGGCCGCGCTCCCTCATACGACAAAAGCGTTTGCCATCGCAGGCAGCGCTGTTGCCGTCTTGGCGGTTGCGATCCTGGCTCTCTTCTCGCCTGCGCCACACCGATTCGCCAACTGGTTTACGCCCAATCCCCTGCCGCACGAGAAGCTGGTTGCCGTGTTGCCGTTTGCCGTCGTGAGTGGCGAAGCGCCACAAAAACCCTTTACTGACGGCTTGACTGAGACGCTGACGGCCAAGCTTACGCAATTGACCGTCGACCCCTCGTTACAAGTCGTGCCGGCGCCCGAGCTTCGCGCCAGAAACGCAACCACGATCGACGATGTTCGCAAAGAGTTCGGTGCCACCCTCGTCGTTCAGGGCGATCTGCAGCAATCCGGCAATCGCGTGCGAATCAACATCGGCATGATCGACGCCGCGACGCGGCGCCAGGTCGGAGCCGCCAGCCTAACGGTCCCAGCTTCCGATCCCTTCGCGCTTCAGGACCAGGTCGTCAACGCCACGGTTGGGATGCTCCAACTCGACGTGCCCCCGGCCCAACGAGATAACCTTGAGACAGCCGGCACGCAAGTGGCCGATGCTTACGACCTCTATTTGCAAGGCCGGGGTTACCTGCAGAGTTATGACAACCCGGAAAATCTCCAGAATGCCATCACCGCTTTTCAGCGGGCCGTAGCAACCGATCCGAACTACGCTTTGGCCTATGCCGGTCTGGGACAAACCTACTGGCTGAAATATCAGGAGACCGAGAGCACCGAATGGGTGCAGCAGGCTCGGCAAGCATGCGAGCACGCCCTAGCTCTCGACCGCAGGGTCGCGCCCGCTCACGTGTGTCTGGGGACAGTTGACTCCGGCACAGGGCAATATCAAAAGGCTGTCTCGGAATTTGGGCACGCACTCGATTCCGAGCCTACCAGCGACGACGCCTACCGTGGTTTGGCCCGGGCGTACGAATACTCCGGCAGCCTTGTTCAAGCCGAAGCGACCTATCGCCGCGCGATTCAGCTTAGGCCTCATTACTGGGCCGGCTACAGCTGGCTCGGAGGCTTCTACTTCGACCATAGTCGCTTCACCGAATCAGCGGCAATGTTCAGACAGGTCGTGGAACTTGCTCCGGACAGCGTCCGAGGCTATTACAATCTCGGCGCCGCGTTGAATGGTCAGGGCCGTTATTCCGACGCGATTACCGAGCTTCAGCACTCGATTGACATGCGCCCCACGGCAACCGCGTACACCAATCTGGGCAACTCTTATTTCTATCTTCACAAGTATGACCAGGCCGTTCCACCCTACGCGCGGGCCGTCGAACTCAAAAGCAACGATTACGTCAAATGGTGGAATCTGGCCGACGGTTACTTCTGGAGCGGAGACGTCGCGCATGCCACCGGCGCCTACCGCCGGGCGATCTCTCTGGCGCAGGAAGCGCTGCGAATCAACTCCAAAGATCCGAGCGCGATCGGCTTACTCGCCGTGTGCCATGCCATGCTGGCGGAAAGACCTTCGGCGCTGCAATACCTGCGTCAGGGGCTTAAGTTATCTCCGCGCATGGACGCGGATATGCCTTTCAAGGCGGCGCTGGTGTACAACCAGTTTGGCGACACTCGTGACGCGCTCAAGTGGCTGGAAAAAGCCGTCATGGCGGGCTATTCTCCGACAATCGTACGCGACACTCCCAATTTCAACCATTTGCACTCCAATCCGGATTTCGAGGCGTTGGTCCAGCCAAAATAATTCAATTTTCAAAGGAGAGAACAATGGCTACTCGAGAACCAGCAACGGGGCTCGCACCCAAACCAGTCACGATCACGTTCAAATCATCTGCCGATACGGCCACCATCCAAGTGACCCCGGGCCGATTTCAAATCAGTAAGGGCAAGAAAGAGCAAGTTGAATGGACCTGCGCTCAGTCCGGATTCATCGTGGACTTTGGAAATGACTCTCCGTTTGAGTTCGGAAAATTTCAACGGCAAACGCCGGGAAGTGTTTCGTCGGGTCCTATCAGGCCGGATTTACAGCCGCCCGGCGACAGCCACATTTACAAATACACGGTAACTGTCGGCGGAAGTGTGCTCGATCCCGAAGGTCAGGTCGACAGGTAAACCATTAGGGCGACCTTTTGATCGATCGTGCCGTTCTCAATGACGGGGCCGGCAAACAAACCAGCGAACACCCAAGTAAACCGTTCGATTCGCGCAGCGGTTCCGAGCTTGGCAATCTAGTCGCGGCTGGTGGCGAGCGGTTCTCTCATCTTGTCTTCATTCTGCGCGGGGTTTGTCAATTCGGCGGCGCGCCCAGGACCCAAATACCCAAGGTGTCGAGCCGAGGTTTTTCCCGTGAGCCAGGAATGGTCCATAGGATAAACGTCCGGATCGAACACAACGGTGTACATGTGCCAGATCGCAATTGCCGATGTCGCCAGAATCGCTTCGTAAAAGTGCAATGAAGTAGCGGCGTCCGACACCCATTTTGGAAAATGCCGCATGGCGACGTTGTTAAACCACAGCACGAGTCCGCTTAAAGCCATTACCGCCGTGCCCCACAGAAAGGCCAGATATTCTATCTTTTCGACATAGCTGATTCTTCCGAACTGCGGTCGTGTGCCGTTCAGCCCGACGTTATACCCGAGCATCCCCTTTAGGTCCCGCACGTCCTTCCACCGTGGCAACATTTCACGCCACAACGCCCGGTCGCCGCGCGATATTGCGAGATGCGCCAAGTGGTAGCAGAGCGCGCCAAGCAGAACCACCGCGGCTACTCGGTGCGCCGTGCCGCGAAACGCAAACCGGTTCTCCCACATCAAAAACGGCCG